>CAZQEV010000147.1:0-4459 GCA_964592135.1 uncultured Syntrophomonadaceae bacterium | reverse complement strand
GGAGTGCGGGGCGCTTCTTTTCATTACCCCGGCGAATTTTCCGACGAACATGCCGATTGTCTGGAGACGCTTCTTGAAGAGAGGGGAATGCAGGTTGTCTCCATCGGTGCTAACACTTTCAGCCATCCGCTGTTTAAGTTCGGCGGTCCCGCCTCGGCGGATCCCCTGGCCAGGGAGGCGGCTTTCGAACTGTTGCGCCGCGCCCAGGAGCATGGGGTGAGGCTGGGGGCGAAATTTCAAAATAACTGGGCCGGGCGCGACGGTTATGACGGCTCGTTCATCTGCGAGCCTGCGCAGCAGTGGGCCTGGACCCGGAAATGTTACAAAAAATTGCTACTGGCGGTGGAGGGACGCTGCGGCATCTCCATCGAGTTCAAGCCGTACGATGCTCCCGAACAGACTGTGATCAAGACGGTGGAAGATGCCTTGCAGATGGCGCGGGAGGTGGAGGAGGAGATTGTAGCCATGCCCGGTGTGGAGGCAGAGAAGTACCGCCATAAGATCGGGGTGAACATCGAAGATGCCCATGTTTACCTTTCTCGTGGCAGGGTGGCGGAGGCGGTGGCGAAAACAACTGCCGCCGGCAGGCTCTTCATGCGCCATGAAAATGACTGCGAGGGACGGATTGACAATGATCGCATTTTCGGTACAGTCCATTTTTTCGATGCCCTGGAGGCGACGTACCTGCAGCTGGTTAAAGGTTGGGATGCCCGGGGCGGTATCCACGAACCGGATATTTTTCCCCAGAAAGAAGATCCCCTGAAAGCCTACATCCAGTCCCTCAATGCCATCCTCTTCTACTATGCGCTGGCCCGGCGGATCCAAGAGGAGATTGCCGGCGAACCGCTTGGCGTTTTCTACCGGGGGCGCGGCGCAGCGGAGGTGCATGACCGACTGCTGCGGATAATTGCCAAAGGGATCGATTACCGTCCCATTGACCTGGCTCTGGCTGATCGCTTCCGCCGGGAGATGGGTATATAAAGATGGATTGCGCTGTAATAGGGCTGGGACTGCGCTGCCTGGATATCACTGTCCGGGTTAGAGCCCCAACGGGCAAGGGGCAGAGACAGGAGGCGATGGAGATAGCCGTACAGGGCGGCGGGCCGGCGGGGACGGCGGCCGTTGCCGCCGCACGGCTGGGTCTCCGCGCCGGTTATGCGGGCACCGTGGGCAGCGACGCCCTGGGAGAGCTGAAATATAGAACGCTGGCGGATTATGGGGTAGATCTCCGGGGGTTGATCCGCCGCGACGCGCCTGAGCATCAGGTCGCGCTGGTTTTTGTCAACGATGAGAGCGGTGAGCGCAGCTTCATGCCCAACCGGAGGCTGCGGGAGGCCCCTTTGCTTGTAGCGGAGCTTGATCGCGATTACCTCACTGCAGCGGAGATCCTGATCATCGATGGATTCCATCCAGAGGCGGCCTTTGCCGCCGCCGGGTGGATGCGTGCTGCCGGCAAAGAGGTTCTGATGGATCTGCAGAAACCGGAGTGCGCTATCACACCGGAGATGATCCGGCTCGTTTCTTTAAGCGACATTTTTATTTGCGGAGAGGGCGGACTGCAGGCTGTTACCGGTATCGAGAAGCCGCTGCAGGCGGGTCGAAAAATCCTCTCCATGGGAGCGAGGATTGTTGTAGAAACCCGGGGGGAGCGAGGCTGTCTGACGGTGACTCCGGAGGAGTATTTTGTTACGCCCGCTTACCCGGTGCGGGCGGTCAATACAACGGGCGCCGGGGATGTCTTCCACGGGGCTTATGCCGCCGCACTGATCGAGGGCCTGGAGCTGCGGGCAACGGCCAGGTTTGCCTCCGCAGCGGCTGCGCTTACCTGCACCAAGATGAGCGGTTTTGATCGCATCCCCGACCGGGCGGCGGTGGAGCGGATGCTTCAAGGAAGAGAAGGCTGAGGCGCCGCCGGATAAGGGGAGTTAAAGCCCGGCTGCCGGGTTTACATGGGCCCAGGATGCGGTGGTGAGCCGCCTGGAGAAGGATGGAATCATGATGGGTGGTAAAAAGGTGAAGATTGTGGTGGTGGGCAGTTCGAATCGCGATCTGACGCTGGCCTGCCCCGGGCTGCCCCGGCCCGGCCAGACAGTGCGCGGTGCGGAGCTCAGAATCTCCGCCGGGGGCAAAGGGGCCAATCAGGCGGTCGCTGCCGCCCGGGCGGGGGTCGGGGTCGGTTTTATCGGGCTCTCCGGAGATGACGAGTGGGGGGAATCCGCCCGGTCGGGCCTGGAGCGGGAGGGAATCGACGCGCGTTTCTTTCACCGACGCGCCGGGGTGCCCAGCGGAGTCGCCCTTATCCTGATCGGCGGGGAGGATCGGGAAAACATCATTGCTGTTGCCCGCTCCGCCAATGATGAGATGACCCCCGGGGATATCCGCAGGGCGGAAGAGCTCTTCACTGCCGCCGGGGCGGTTGTGGCGCAGCTGGAGATACCCCTGGCTGCCGTAACGGCCGCTGCGGAGATGGCGGGGAAAATGGGGGTTCCCTTTATCCTCAACCCGGCGCCGGCTATGGAACTACCCGAAAGCTTGCTGCACTCTGTCCATACGCTTATTCCCAATGAGACCGAGGCGGAAATCCTCTCCGGTGAGGCTGAGCCGGAGTGCGCCGCCGGAGTGTTGCTGGCGAAGGGCTGCCGCAGGGTGGTGATCACCCTGGGCGCAAAGGGAGCCCTCATCGCTGAAGAGGGTGAAATATGCCGGATTCCGGCGCCGGATGTTCGCCCCGTCGACACGGTGGGCGCGGGCGACTGCTTCGTGGGCTGGATGGCGGCGGGGCTGGCCCGGGGTATGCCGGCTCCTGAAGCGGCGCAGCAGGCTGTGACTGCCGCCTCGCTGGCGGTGACGAGGGCCGGCGCCCAGGAGTCCATGCCCTACCGGCATGAAGTGGAGCTGTTTCTTCATCCTTCCTGAAGGAGCGGGGTAGCCCTGACCCTACTGTGCAGACCTCAAGAAGCCAGCTCAAATTCACTTATCAGCTGTTCCAATTTTTCATTTATGCGCAGTGCTTCAGAATATACATTGTAGAATTCAAAAATACATTCACGATTATCCGCCTTGATGAGTTCCATGATCTTTTCCCGTATTTCTTCCGGATCGATCTTTTCCTCAATTTTTTGATAGTCCTCGTTTAAAGAGATACTGTTATAGATATGCTGATGCATAATTAAGAGGTATTCAAGATATTGATATAAATCTTGACGTATTTCGGAATACTGGGGACCGCCGGGCATAAAAATAATACTTCTGTGTAAAGCTGTCAATCGTTCAAGATTTGATTGTATCGCATTGATGGAACGCCGGTATTTTTTTAAAAACAATTTCTTTTTCGATCGGTTGTCCCTGGTTAAGAAAACATCGTCCATCAAGAGGGAAAATATGTCTCTGGTGTCATCCAATTCATCCCTTATAATTTGTCTTTGATCTTTGATAATATCTTTTTCCACGTTTTTCTCTCTTAAAATATCATTGATCACGCTGCCGTAGAGGCGTTCGAACTTTAGGCGCAATTCATTGATTTTGGTCTTTAAATCTTCAGTATAGTCGGGAGGCATAAACACAACATTTAAACCGGTGGAAATAATTAGACCCATTAAAATTCCTGAAACCCGGTAAACGATCTGCATAGTCTCAAAACTGCTAATGGTTCCCAGGGCTACTAGAGTTACTAAAGCAAACCTGATGCTCTCGTTTAACTTTAGTTTTAAGCAGATCAGGATAATTGCAACACTGCCCAGGCCCAGGTAAAAAGCATTTAGTCCTGAGGTAAAGGCCAGTATAAATGCTATGATCGCGCCGATAAGAGTGGCAATTACCCTATTTCTGAAGGTTAGAAAGCTTCCCTTAATCGTGGGCTGCATCGATATTATCGCTGTAACGGCCGCTATCCCGGCAATGTTATAGTTTTCAGCTCCCATCTTTGTTTCCAAAAGGTTAACCAATAAAACTGTTAAAGTAACCACTAAACCGGTCTTAATGGTGCGGGCTCCAATTTTCATTAAACATCAATCACCATTCTTGTTTATATTTACGTCACGCTATTTTTAGATACTATCATACATGTCATCCATTTTTAAGGCATAACAAACATCTAAATAGAAAAAGCTAAAAAGGCAATCACCTTGCCTGTTCCTGCAGGTGGATAATTCTCTGGGAGGTTCGGACATGGCGGAAATTATAACTGAAGAGAAAAAGCGGCAGCGAGAGGAAGGCGGTTCCGCAGGCTTCAGACATCTCCTTTCAGCGGGCCGGATCGGGAATATGACCGTGCGAAACCGCATGGTCATGCCGCCCATGGGCACAAACTTTGCCCAGGAAGATGGGTTTATTAGCGGGAGACTCATCGGCTATTACGAGGCCCGCGCCGAGGGCGGCATCGGGATGATCATCGTGGAGATTGCCGCGGTGGCGCCCGAAGGAAAAGCCATCTCGCATCAGATCGGTATCTGGGCGGATA
>CAZQEV010000146.1:2776-4462 GCA_964592135.1 uncultured Syntrophomonadaceae bacterium | reverse complement strand
TTATATACCATGATTTGACCAATATGTTTCATATTTCCTTCCGCCGTGATCATATCTATAAACATGATGCAGGCGGAGAAACCAGAGCTTCAATCAAACGAGCAGCCGGAAAAAGCGGTGCGTCAAAGATGGACCCGCATCTTGCTTCTACCGGCTCTTTTTATAATTATTTTAACCCTGGCGGTGGGCCTGGATTATTACCGCTATCACGGACGGATCTATCCCCACGTTTACCTGGAGGAAGTTTCAATTGGCGGGTTGCACTTTGCAGAAGCTGAAAATAAGCTCGACTCAAAACTGTGGTCCCTGAAAACAATCAGACTTGGCGGGCTGGAAAATGAAGAGAGTAGAGTTTCCCTTTACGATCTGGGGATATCCTGGGACAGGAAGGCTGCGATGCTCGAGATCAGGGAAAAGGCATCGGGGCGGCATGGTTATCCCGGGAGGCTGCGCCGTATCTTGAGCCGGGCTCCACTTCATCTGAAGGGGACCATAACGGTGGAAACAGACAGGCTCCGGTCCTTCCTGGAGAAAGTAGCACATCTAGCTGAAAGAGAGCCGCAGGATGCCAGGTTTGTTGTCAGGGGAACAGAGGTCCTTATTGAAGAAGAGATAAGCGGCCGCAGTGTACAGGTTGAATCCCTGCGTAAAAGACTGCTTGACGCCGTCCGGACGGGCAGGGACAGGGTGATAATCCCAGTGGTGCTTAAGCAGCCGGCGCTCACCGAAAATATTCTGGCAGATTACAAAGTCGACAGGGTGATGATCTCTTTTTCCACTGATGTATCTTCCGCCATTCCCAACCGGGTTCACAATATCATTCTTGGCGCAGAGGCCATCAACGGCTGCCTGCTGCAGCCCGGCGATATCTTCTCCTTTGAAGCGGTTGTCGGTGATTCAACAAGGGAAAAGGGTTATCGGGAAGCACCGGTGATCGTTGGAGGCAGGCTTGTCCCCGGCCTCGGCGGCGGTCTCTGCCAGGTCTCTTCCACACTTTACAACGCTGCGCTCCTGGCCAACCTGGACATTGTGGAGCGCTACAGCCATAGCCTGACCATCGGCTACCTTCCCGTGGGCCGGGATGCAACAATCTCTATCGGCCATGCGGATTTGAAATTCAAGAATACCAGGGATCACCCCATCCTCGTCGGTGCCGAACTGAAAGATGGAACGCTCACCTTCTCTTTATTCGGCCCGCCCATGGAGGAGCGGGTGGAGCTGATCTCCTCAGACATCGTCCGCCTGGAGCCGCCGGTTCATTATGAAAAGAGCGGCGCACTGCCTGAAGGAACATTGGAGCTGCTGGAAAAAGGCAAAGCCGGTTATCGTGTAAAAACGTGGCGTGTAGTTTACTCCGGCAGCAAGGAGATCTCACGCGAACTGATCAGCCATGACCATTACCGTCCTGTTCCCACAGTCTACAGGATCGGTACTGCAGAGTGGTAAAGGTGCGAATTATTGAACATGCATGTAAGGGCTCTCCTCTGCGTAAACTATGGCTGAAGCAATGATTCTACCGTGCCGGGAGGCGATTCATGTGGATCCAAGACAGAAAGTGGAAAGATGTATAGACAGTTTCAGGCATTCAGCAAGCGAATTGAGAACAGCTGCCCTTGAGACCGAAAACAGCCAGGCCCGTAATGCCTTTATCGCCTCGGCTCAGAAGGTCGAAGAATGCATTGAACA
>CAZQEV010000146.1:0-2676 GCA_964592135.1 uncultured Syntrophomonadaceae bacterium | reverse complement strand
GATGAGGAATACCTATCGTCCAATTTCCCACACGTTGCTTAAAAACAGCGGTTGTGTTATATTACATAAGGAAAATTCAGTTTGAGGAGTGGCATAATTGAGACCGGTACGAGTCAGATTTGCTCCCAGCCCGACGGGGGAACTGCACATTGGCGGCGCCCGGACGGCGCTGTTCAACTATCTCTTTGCCAGGGGCAATAATGGTACCTTTATTCTCCGGATAGACGACACTGACCTGGAACGTTCCCGCCCCGAATATACAGAAGGGTTGATCAATTCAATGCGCTGGCTGGGTCTGGATTGGGATGAGGGACCCTACTATCAATCAAAGCGTCTTGAAAAATACGCCGCGGAGGCAGCACGCCTCCTGGAAGAAGATAAAGCTTACCACTGCTACTGCACGCCGGAAGAGCTGGCTGCGGGACGGGAAGAGGCGCGCAAAGCGGGGAAGCCCTACCTCTATCCCGGCACCTGCCGCCATCTGCCCCGGGAAAAGAAAGAAGCTTACCTGGCCGCCGGGCGCGGCGCCGTGGTCCGGCTGCGCACGCCGGACAGCGGTGAAACAGTGGTCAATGATATCATTCGGGGAGAAGTCCGCTTCGATAACCGCAATCTCGATGATTTCATCATCATCAAGTCGAACGGGCTGCCCACATATAACTTTGCCAGCGTTGTTGACGATGCTCTGATGCAGATCACTGATGTAATCAGGGCGGAAGAGCATCTTTCAAATACGCCGCGCCAGCAGCTCTGTGCGGAAGCGCTGGGCTGCGAATTGCCCCGTTATGCCCATGTGCCCATGATCCTGGCACCGGACCGCAGCAAGCTGAGCAAGCGCCATGGCGCCACCTCAGTGGAGGAATTTCGCGAAGGGGGCTACCTCCCGGAGGCGCTGATCAACTACATGGTCCTCCTGGGCTGGTCTCCGGGCGAAGAGGAGATCATCTCCCTTACGAAGATGGTGCCGCTCTTTTCACTGGAGCGGGTGAATAAAACCGCCGCCATCTACGATACCGTCAAACTGACCTGGATGAACGGCCACTACCTTCGGGAGGACCCCCTGGATGAACTGGCCGCTGAAGCATTACCGTTTTTCGAGGCGGAAGGGCTGTTGAAACCTCCCCTGGAGGAGGAGGAGCTGAACTATTTCAAAAGCGTAGTGGATACTGTCCGGGATCGGGTCAAAACACTTGTTGACCTGGCCGACGCTTCATCCTACTTTTATCGTGATGAATTCACTTATGATCCTAAGGGCGTGGAAAAGCATTTCCGCAAGGAGGGAACTGCCGGACTTTTACGGCAGGCCGCCGCTCTGGTACAGAAAATCGAACCTTTTGCCATAGAACCCATCGAAAAAGCCTATCGCGCCCTAAGCGAAGAGCTGGGTATATCTACCGGACGCCTGATCCATCCCACGCGCCTGGCTCTTTCGGGCAGGACCATGGGACCGGGCCTTTTTGACATAATAGCGCTGCTGGGCCGTGAAAAAACCGTGGCACGCCTTGAAAAAGCCGCTTCCTGGATCGCTTGATGCCTAAATCCAAATTCATGTCGGTTTTTGGGCATTGCGTGCTACATATTGACAGGATCGTCAATTTATTATAAAATTTTTACTAATAACATTGGACCAAGGGAAAACCGCCACCCGGAGGAGAATTTTGGAATTATTGATTAATCCGCAGCTGTTCTTTTCCACAGGTCTTCCCGACGTAAAAAATGGAGGGGATCGTTCATGAAAAAAGTTTCCTTGACTATTCTTTTGGGAATGCTTTTGCTTTCTTTTTTAATGCTTGCGGGTTGCAGTGATACGCCGCCGGAAGAAGAGGCGAAAATTAAAATTGGCATTATGCAGATTATAGATCATCCTGCGCTTAATGTCGCCCGCGACAGTTTTATAGAGGCCCTGCGCGACGAGGGTTTTGTAGATGGGGATAATATTATCCTGGATATCCAGAATGCGCATGGTGAAATCACGACGGCTTCAACTATTGCCGAGGGTTTCGTTGCCGACAGCGTTGATCTGATCTTCGCCATTGCCACGCCGACAGCGCAGGCGGCCTACAACGCCACTAAAGAGATCCCCATCATGATCACTGCGGTTACCGATCCGATTATAGCCGGTCTGGCGGACAGCCTGGAAAATCCGGGGACCAATGTCGCAGGGACGCATGATATGAACCCGGTTAAACTGCAGATCGATCTGCTCAGGGAGATCCTGCCCGAAGCGACAAGAATTGGCGTAATCTTCAATTCCAGCGAAGACAACTCTCTTGTCCAGGTGGAGATCCTGGAGAGCGAGGCCGCCCTGGCGGGGTTGACTGTTGTAAAAGCCCCGGTCACCGCCACGGGGGAGGTCAGCGTTGCTGCAGAATCGCTTATCGGCAAGGTTGACGTCATCTATATCCCTACCGACAACACTGTTGTCAGCGCCATTGAGTCGGTGATCAATGTATCCTATGAGCATCTCATTCCGGTGATACCGGGCGAAGACAGCTGCGTCAGGGCAGGAGCACTGGCCACTATCGGTATTGATTATTCCGTTTTGGGTTATCAAACGGGGATGATGGCCGCAAAGATCCTGCGCGGTGAAGCAGAAGCCGGGACTATGCCCATCGAAGGACAGTCGAAATACAAAACCGTTGCCAATACGGCTGCTGCGGAAACATTGAACATAAC
>CAZQEV010000145.1:0-4490 GCA_964592135.1 uncultured Syntrophomonadaceae bacterium | reverse complement strand
CACCAGCTCCGCGGGGTTGCAGCCCTCGGGGCAGAGATAGTCGCAGGCAAAGCAGCTGGCGCATTTGCGCAGCACATGCTTCGTCGGCTCTCCGGCGATGAGGCGCTCTATCTCTTCCCTGGCCGTCTTCAGCGGCAGCTCCATCACCGGGCACTCGCTGAAGCATAAGCCGCAGCGCGTGCATGCCTCTTCATTGAACTGTTTTGCAGGTTTGAGCGATTCCATTGAAAACCTCCTTGAATCCGGCGTCATTCAACCTGGATGAATCATAGCAATATTCCGCCTTGAGTGTCAACATGTCGCGCCATTACCTGGAAACTTCCTATCACAATTCTGTCAGCTCATCCAAATCCGGTTCTGCCCGCTTCAGGATGCAGGCAGCCTATCGGGGCTTTATACGCTCCGGCAGGTCCCATTGCTTCACTGCGTTGCTGCGAGATGGCGCCCCCGTTTCCCGCGGCGCCTGCGGCCCCTTTTAAAGCTGAAAAATCTCTTTGGCGGGCATCCGCTTTGCGCGCCCTACCCGATTATTGAAAGATATGCTATTATATTTTTGAAACAGATCGGCGGGGACTTAGGGGCTGCAATGAATAAGGCCGGCCAACCTTCCCCGGACCAACTGGAGTATGGATGCTCAGCCGCCTTGGAAAGGGAGGCTGCGCCGGCAGGTGGAGGCTTTAGAATATGTCTGTGAAATTTCAGGATTACTACGAAACTCTCGGAGTGGGCCGCGAGGCGACGGAGAAGGAGATCAAGGCTGCTTACCGCAAAATGGCCCGCAAGTGGCACCCCGATCTCCACCCCGCCGGTGAAAAAGCTGCGGCTGAAGAAAAGTTCAAAAGGCTCAATGAAGCCTATGAAGTGCTTAAGGATCCGGAAAAAAGAGCCCGCTATGATCAACTGGGCAAAAACTGGCGGGACGGTCAGGATTTTCAGGCCCCGCCTGACATGGAAGGGGTCCGCTTTTACAGTGAAGGGGATTTTGCGGAGGGTTTTGGCGGAGGTTTCAGCGATTTTTTTGAGATGCTCTTTGGAGGTGGATCCGCCCGGGCAAAGGGCTTCCGCCGCAGAGCGGTCAGGGGAGAAGACCTGGAGAGCGAAATCGCGTTGACCATTGAGGAAGCCTACAGAGGTGCAATGAAGATGATCCGCCTTTCGGGCGGTGAGATCTGCCCCGCCTGCGGCGGTTCGGCAATCAGGGGTGACAGTTTTTGTTCGCACTGCGGCGGCACCGGCACGACGCCCGCGGAAAAAACCCTGGAGGTAAAGATTCCGCCCGGCGTGCGTGAAGGCAGCAGGATTCGCCTGAAAGGCCAGGGCGGCGCCGGTCTCGGTGAAGGCGGCTCTGGAGATCTATACCTGAAAGTGCGTCTGCTGCCCCATAGGGCATTTCGCCTTGCGGGAAAGGATATCGAATCCGATATCGTTCTCTTTCCCGAGCAGGCCCTTTTAGGTGACCAGGTGACAGTACAGACAATTGACGGGCCCGTTACAGTCACCGTGCCGCCGGGCAGCGGCGCCGGGAAAAAACTGCGCCTGCGCGGCAAAGGCTATTTAGATGGGCCAAAGGGGCGGGGCGATCATTACGTGCGGGTGACTGTAGATATCCCCCGGAAACCGGGGAAAAGGGAAAAAGAACTCTATGAACAGTTGTATGATCTTCGCCGGAAGAGGGAGTGATTACGATGACAGAGCTGCATTTCTACTGCTATGTGGATAGTGATGAGAAGCTGCCTCTGTGCAGCCTGGGATTGGACCCCAGAGTGATCGAACTCTTTGTCCGCAATGGCATTATCGAAGTTGAAGAGGAGACAATCCACGCCGGGGAGCTGCTCCGCATCAAGAAAATTTTACGTCTGAAAAAGTTTTTCAGGGTGAACCTAAGCGGTGCGGCGATTATCGTGGATCTGCTGGAGCGCCTGGAAAATATGCAGACAGAAATTGATCAGCTGCGAGAGGGCAGGTGAGCAGAATGGATCTGAACCGTTTTACCCAAAAATCGAGAGAAGCTCTTGTTTCAGCCCAGCAGGAGGCGCTGAACCGGGGGCACCAGCTTGTCGGTTCGCAGCACCTGCTGCTGGTGTTGCTGGAGCAGGAGCAGGGCCTGGCCGCCCGTTTCATCGAAGAGGCCGGAGCAGACCCTGCTTTGCTGCGCCGGGAACTGGATCTATTGATGGAGAAGATCCCCCGCATCTCCGGTTCCGGTTATGAGGGGACTTTGCAGATGAGCGCCGCCCTGGCCCGGATCCTTTCCCGGGCGGAGCAGGAGGCAAAACAGTTAAAGGACGATTATGTGAGCGTGGAGCACCTGCTCCTGGGGCTCCTTGAAGAGGGCGATGATGATTTAAAAGAGCTGCTGCGCCGCACCGGCCTGGATCGCAATTCTCTGCTCCAGGCATTCAAAACGCTGCGCGGCTCCCAGCGGGTCACCAGCGACAACCCTGAAGAGACCTACGAGGCGCTGCTGCGCTACGGCAGGGATCTCACCGCCCTGGCTGAAGGCGGGAAGCTCGACCCGGTCATCGGCAGGGATGATGAAATTCGCCGGATGATGGTCATCCTCTCCCGGCGGACAAAGAACAATCCAGTGCTTATCGGTGAGCCGGGCGTGGGGAAGACCGCTGTTGTGGAGGGGCTGGCCCGCCGCATTGTCGCCGGCGATGTCCCCGAAGGGCTTAAAGGCAAAAAGGTGATCGCCCTGGACCTGGGCGCCCTTGTGGCCGGCGCCAAATACCGCGGCGAATTTGAAGAGCGGCTCAAGGCGGTGCTCAAGGAGGTGCAGGATGCCGCAGGCGAGGTCATCCTCTTTATCGACGAACTCCATACCGTTGTCGGCGCCGGCGCCGCCGAAGGGGCCATGGATGCCGGCAATATGCTCAAACCCATGCTGGCCCGGGGCGAGCTCAAGGCTATCGGCGCCACCACCCTGGACGAGTATAGCAAGCACATTGAAAAGGATGCCGCCCTGGAGCGCCGTTTTCAGCCCGTGCTTATCGACCCGCCCACTGTGGAGGACAGCGTCTCCATCCTGCGCGGCCTCAAGGAGCGCTACGAGGTGCACCACGGGGTGCGCATCCAGGACGCCGCCCTCATCGCCGCCGCCGTCCTCTCCGATCGCTATATCAGTGACCGCTTCCTCCCCGACAAGGCCATCGACCTCATGGACGAGGCTGCGGCCAACCTGCGCACGCAGATCGACAGCATGCCCGCGGCGCTCGATGAGATTACCCGCCGGGTGATGCAGCTGGAGATCGAAGAGGCGGCGCTGAAAAAGGAGAAGGACCCCGCCTCGCTGGAGAGGCTGGAGAAGCTGCAGGAAGAGCTGGCCGGCCTGCGCTCCGACACGGCCCTGCTCAAAGAGCAGTGGGAGTCGGAGAAGGAATCTATCGCCAGGGTGCGGGAGATCAAGCGGGAGATTGAAGAGGTGCGCACCGAGGTGGAGAAGGCGGAGCGGCAGTATGATCTCAACCGGGCCGCCGAGCTGAAATACGGCCGCCTGAACGGGCTGGAGCGGCGCCTTCAGGAGGAGGAAGAGGCGCTGGCGGGCAAGCATAAGCAGGATATGCTTCTAAATGAAGAGGTGAGCGAGGAGGATATCGCCCGCGTGGTCAGCCGCTGGACCGGCATCCCCGTGAGCAGCCTGCTCGAGGGCGAACGTGAAAAACTGCTGCGCCTGGATGAAATTCTACACCGGCGGGTCATCGGTCAGGATGAGGCTGTCAGCGCCGTCGCCGATGCGGTGATCAGGGCGCGCAGCGGGATCAAGGACCCCCATCGGCCCGTGGGCAGCTTTATCTTTCTCGGCCCTACCGGTGTGGGGAAGACGGAGCTCAGCCGGGCCCTGGCGGAAGCTCTCTTCGATGATGAAAGGAATATGGTCCGCCTCGACATGTCCGAGTATATGGAGAAGCATACCGTCTCCCGCCTCATCGGCGCCCCTCCGGGTTATGTGGGTTACGATGAAGGAGGGCAGCTCACCGAGGCGGTGCGCCGCAAACCTTACAGCGTGGTGCTCTTCGACGAAATCGAGAAGGCCCACCACGATATCTTCAACGCCCTGCTGCAGATTTTAGACGACGGCAGGCTTACCGACGGCAAGGGGCGCACGGTGAACTTCCGCCACAGCATCATCATCATGACCTCCAATATCGGCAGCCAGGAGATCCTCGCCTACCAGGAAAGAGGCGGCGATTACGAGAAGATGAAGGAAACGGTATTGGGGCTGCTGCGGGGCCACTTCCGTCCCGAGTTTTTAAACCGTGTGGACGAGACCATCGTCTTCCGGGCGCTGGAGCAGGAGCAGCTTGCCGGGATCACCGTGCTGCTGCTGGAGCGACTCGCCGCCAGGCTGGAGCAGGGCGCCGGGCTCACCCTGAAGTGGGACCCCGGGGCTCTCACATACCTCTCCGAAAAGGGCTACGACCCATCCTACGGGGCGCGCCCCCTGAAGCGGCTCATCCAGCAGGAGGTGGAGACACCGCTTTCCCGCC
>CAZQEV010000144.1:0-4496 GCA_964592135.1 uncultured Syntrophomonadaceae bacterium | reverse complement strand
GGTTCTATATCTGGAAAGAGGCGCTCAGGATGATCCCTGCGCACTGGGCTTTCGGAGTGGGCCCCGACAACCTGGACATACCGCTAAGCCCCACCCTTTTCGCTGACAAGGTTCATAATATCTACATTGAGATTGCCGTGACCATGGGCCTTTTTGCCTTTATATCCTACCTGGCTTTTCTATCATTCTTCCTGCGCCCCTGGAAAAATGAAAGGGAATTTTTGTTCTTTTTGATGATCCTGACCTACCTGATCCAGGGGTTTTTCAACATCGATGTCGTCGCCGTGATGCCTCTGTTCTGGATTACGCTGGGACTTTCCCTGGCCGACAGCAGAGCTAGAGCAGGCGTCCTTCCGCGACGGGGATGACCCTGCCCCCCACATTGATCTCCATCTCCCCGCCTCTTTCCGCGGCGCGAATCAGGATCAGCGACGGGCGTTTGATCTCAAAGCCCTGCTCGATGCGCGCCTCGATCGCCGCTCCGCCGCAGTAGCGATATTTTACCAGGTAAGCGGCCAGACAGCCGGCGGCGCTGCCGGTGGCCGGGTCCTCGGGGATGCCGTGATAGTGATCGAACATCCGCGCGTTGAGGTCGTTATGTTCATGGTAGGTTTCCGGGCAGAAGAGATAGAGTGATTTCGCGGCGCGATTTTCCACATAAGCGATAAAGCGATCTACGTTAACCCTGATCCGGCGCAGCGTTTTTAAACTTTTCAGCGGTATGATGATAAAGGGAAGGCCGGTGGAAACATCCTGGATGGGAAAACGGGGGTCGATCTCCGCCGCGTCGATGTTCAGGACCGCCGCCAGGCCGGCGGGCTCATGTATGGCGCCGAATGAGGGCTGCTGCTGGCGCATGAAGAGCTCCTGCGGCTCCCCGCCCCTGTAGTTGAGATCCACGGGAATGGGCCCCACGGGCAGGTTGAGGATGATCTGCGGCACCTCTTCTTTGATGATCCGGCGCTGGATGATATAGGCGGTGCCCAGGGTGGGGTGGCCGGCAAAGGGAAGCTCTTCGTCGAGGGAGAAGATGCGCACATCATAGCCCCCATCTTCCCGCCGGCGGGGCATGATAAAGGTGGTCTCTGAGAAATTTGTTTCCCTGGCGATGAGCTGCATCTCCTCAGCGGTAAAGCTGCCGGCGGCGGGAAAAACCGCCAGCTGGTTGCCGGCATATTTCTGCTCGGCAAAAACATCGACGATGAAAAAGGTCCTTTCACTCAAGGGGATCCCCTCCTTAACATATATAGATCGGGTGAGTCGGAGGGACGGAGGATTTGACTCACCTTTTCGCCCTGTTCAATCGTGTCACCCGGCAGCCAGGTTTTGAGATCCCCGCTGCACCCGGCATGACAAACATTGAGTCGGATCTGCTGCTGCCTGAAAAAAGTAATTACCGGGCGATTTAGATCTTTTTGGACTATGCCCCTCAGTGAATAAGGCGACCGGTCAGCTACAGGATGGGCCCTCGCCTGGTCCCCATGTTTCCGGCTGGTTTGCGTTTTTGCTCAGCAATTCGGCTATATGTTCAGGGGAGAGGGGTCTGGAGAAATAGAATCCCTGCATCATGTCACAGGAGACACTCCTGGCAAAAGCCAGTTGTTCGGGCGTCTCGACTCCTTCAACAACGGTGGTCTGCTGCATCGCCTTGCCGAGGCCGATGATCGCCTGGACAATCGCCCTATCGATTCTGTTTACAGGGATGTTGCAGATAATCGACCGGTCTATTTTGAGGGTATCTACAGGCAGATGCCTGATCTGGGAAAGTGTGGAATAGCCCGTTCCCAGATCATCCAGGGCCAGCCGCACGCCCAGCTCCTTGAGCCGGGTGAGGACATTCATAATGCGGGGGAAATGGGTCATCAGCAAATTTTCGGTGATTCCCAGCTCCAGCAGCCCGGGCTCCATGCCCGATTCAGAGAGAGCATCTTCAATACTGTCGATCAGTTCTTCGTCCATGAGCTGACGGTGTGATAGATTAACGGCCATCACAACTTTGGGCAGCCCCCGCCGCTGCCAGGCTACATTTTGCATGCAGGCGGTTTTTAACACCCATTTGCCGATAGGGATGATCAAACCTGTGCTTTCAGCCACCGGGATCATTCGCCTCGGCATGATCAGGCCCAGAACGGGATTGCGCCAGCGCACCAGGGCTTCGACACCGGTAACTACACCGCTCCGCAAATCCAACACGGGCTGGTACTCCAGGAAGATCTCGCCGCGTTCCAGCGCATGGGGAAGATGCTCTTCAAACTTGCTTCTTTCCTGAACATTTGATTTGAACCCCACGGAGTAAAACTGGTAATTGTTGCTGCCTTTTTCCTTGGCCGAGTACATGGCCAGGTCGGCAGTCCTCATAAGTGACTGCTTATCCTGACCGTCCTGCGGGTAGATGCTGATACCTATACTTGCCGTGAAATAGTGCTCCCGCTTCCTGATGATGATCGGTTCCCGCACGACTGAGAGAATCTTGTTGACCATGGTGATCAGGCCTTTTTTGCCGGTTACATTTTTCACAACGATCACAAACTCGTCCCCGCCGAGACGGGCGATAAAATCGGAGGCGCGCAGCGACTGTCCCAGCCTGGTGGCACATACTATTAACATCTGATCGCCGGTATCATGGCCAAAAGTGTCGTTGATCATTTTGAAACCATCCAGATCCATGAATAAGAGGGCAAATTGCTGCCCGTAACGCTTTGCATACTTTATATTTTGCTGCAGCAACTCGCGAAACATGATCCGGTTGGGCAGTCCGGTGAGGATGTCGTGAGTGGCCATGTAGCGGATCTGCTCCTCATACTCTTTGCGTTCCGTGATATCCCGGGCGATTCCCCGGAATCCCACGGGCTCGCCTTTTTTGTTCCTGATCAAAGAGATCGACAATTCAGCGAATAATTTGCTGCCATCCTTCCGGAAAAGCTCGAAGGCATGGGTTTTAACCGGGATCCCTGTTTTATAAACCCCGCCGAAAACTTTGCCCATTTCCCGAACAGCCTGTTTACCTGCAATTCGCCGGTTGCTCAATCCGATCAACTCACTGCGAGTATAGCCCAAATGCCTTAAGACAGCGCTGTTTACAAAGGTGAAATTGCCTCTTCGATCGAGTTCGAAATAGGCATCTTCCATATCCTCGATGATAGTGCGGTATCTCTCTTCGGAGCGCCTGAGCCTTTCTTCCATTTGCCTGCGTTCGGTGATATCCCGGGCGGTGCCCCGGAACCCGATGGGTTCCCCGCGTTTATTTCTGATCAGGGAGATGGATATTTCGGAATAAATTTTACCGCCGTCTTTCCGGAACAGTTCAAAGGCGTAGGCCCGCACCGGTGTCGCCGTTCGATATATCCTTTTGAAAAGCCGGTGCATCTCTTTAACGGTCCTGAGCCCCGCATAGTGCCGGTAACTTACCCCGATCAGTTCACTGCGAGCATAGCCTATATTTTGACAGAGGGCGTTATTTACATAAGTAAACCAGCCTTTCAGGTCAAGCTCGAAATAGGCATCCTGCATATCCTCAATGATGGTGCGGTATCTCTCTTCGGAGCGCCTGAGCTTCTCTTCCATCTGTCTGCGATCGGTGACATCCCTGGCGGTGCCCCGGAACCCTACAGGTCTACCTGACTCGTCTTTGATCAGCGAAGCGGACAGTTCAATCTGCCGTTTTGTGCCGTCTTTTCTGGCCAGCTCGTAATCAAAGAGTTTGCCGGGAGCGCCGCTCCTATAGATGTTATTGAACACTTTAAAGGCTTTCTCCGCATTTTCCTGATTCGTGTAATCCCGGTAATTGATCCCGATGATCTCATCTTTGGCATAGCCGAAAATCTCGCAGGCCGCAAGATTGACCCGGGTAAAATTGCCGGCAAGATCTATTTCAGCATAAGCATCCTGGATGTTCTCAATGATCGAACGATCTTCTATTTCGGGGCTGGACATCGTTTTACTCCGCATGGCACAGTTTTGCAGAGGGCATTCGCTGCAGTAGGCAAAACAGTGCTATTTTTTATTTATGAGTATAGCTTTCAACATCCAGACAGAATTACCTGCAGAGACATTGAGCAATCTTTAGAATCTTTTCGCTTTAATGCGGATTCTGGCAGTTTTTACATATTCCCTTCACTGCACCGGCATGACAGCAGTGCGCTCCGGGATTGCGGACCGCCGCAGTTCGGGCGTTCCGCGGGGCGCCCAGTAAACCCGGCGGGTGAAAGTGAGCAACAGTTAATGCCCCCGAAAGGCAAAGGGATGTGTGCACTTTAGGGGACAGTATGTCCTGAAATTGTTCGCTATAGCGGACATTATTTTTAGCGGCGGCGGAAGACCGGTTCATCAATATCGCCTGTTAGAGCGCAAAACCTCCCATTCTCCAGTTTGGTATAGCTGTTGCATATGGAACAGACAGGAAGGGGGTAACCGGGCCGTTCAGCTGTCCGCCGGCCTCACCTTGCGGTGGGCGGAACAGATTAAAGGCCCCGGCGCCTGTTTCTCATGATTCATGT
>CAZQEV010000143.1:0-4508 GCA_964592135.1 uncultured Syntrophomonadaceae bacterium | reverse complement strand
TCTGGCGCTGCATTCCCACCTCTTCGGGGCTGAAGACCTCGTAGGTTTCCGGGTTTTTCAGCACGCCGTCGGCGTGAATTCCCGATTCATGGGCAAAGGTGTTGGAGCCGACGATGGGCTTGCTCGGATAAAGCTGCCTTCCGGAGGCCCTGGCCACGTATTCGCAAAGATTCAGAAAGTCTTTCGTGTTCATCCCCAGGTTGAGCCCGAAGAGAAATTTCAGCGCCATGGCCACCTCTTCCAGGGCGGCATTGCCCGCTCTTTCACCGAGCCCGTTCACCGTGACGCCGATAAAACGCGCCCCCGCCTTGATCCCGGCCAGCGCATTGGCCGTGGCCATGCCGAAATCATTGTGGGTATGCATCTCCACATCCATGCCGGTGCGCTCGATGATCCGGCTGATCACCTCGTAGGTCCTGAAGGGCTCCAGCACCCCCACGGTGTCGCAGAAGCGCAGCCGGTCCGCACCGGCGGCCTGGGCTTCACGGGCAAACTTCAGGATGAAATCCAGATCGCTGCGCGAAGCATCCTCGGCGTTGACCGAAACGTAGACTCCCGCCTTTTTGGCATACTCCACAGCCGCGGTCATATTCTCAAGAACCCATTCCCGCGACGTACGCAGCTTATGGGTGATATGAATATCGGAAGTCGAGATGGAGATGGCGACGGCATCAACACCGCACTCCAGCGAGTGCCTGACATCGCCCACATTGGCCCGGTTCCAGGCCATGATGCTCGCCTGCAGACCGTACGAAGCGATCTGCCTGATTGCCTCTTTCTCATCGCCGCCCATCACCGGAATGCCCGCCTCAATCTGGTGCACTCCCATATTGTCGAGCATCCTGGCAATGCGCAGCTTCTCCCTGTTCGAAAAAACCACACCGGCAGTCTGCTCGCCATCGCGCAGCGTCGTATCAACGAGCATCACATAACCTTTTTTTAAACCGTCATAAAATCTTTTCATCACTTTCCCTCTCCTTAACGGCGGCGCCCTCTGCGGCGCCTGGCGCACCCTTAACGGGTTTCGCCGGAACCATAGATGATATATTTCAAGCTGGTCAGAGCTTTCAGCCCCATGGGCCCGCGCACGTGAAGCTTCTGCGTGCTGATCCCCATCTCCGCGCCCAGGCCGAACTCATGGCCGTCGGTAAAGCGCGTGGAAGCATTGACGTAGACCGCAGCGGCGTCCACACGGCTGAGAAAAGCGCGGGCCCGGGCATAATCGCTTGTCACAATAGCCTCGGAATGCCTCGTCCCGTAGCGGTTGATGTGGGCAACAGCCTCCTCCAGACCCGCCACAACCCGCACCGCCAGGATCAGATCAAGATACTCTGCAGCCCAGTCTTCCTCGGCGGCCTGCTTGACAGCAGCATTGAATAAGGCGGTGCGCGCACAGCCGCGCAGCTCCACCCCGGCCTTGAGCAGCTCCGGCAGCACCAGCGGCAAGAACTGTTCCGCAACGGCCTCATCCACCAGCAGCGTCTCCATGGCGTTGCAGACCCCCGGCCGCTGCACCTTGGCGTTTATGGCTATAGCCGCCGCCATTTTCAGATCGGCTCCCCTGTCAACATAAACATGGCAGTTCCCCGCTCCGGTCTGAATTACCGGGACGGTGGCGTTTTCAATGACCGTTCTGATCAATTCCGGTCCGCCTCGCGGTATAAGCAGATCCACGCTGCCGTTCAAACGCATTAACGTGCGGGCGGCCGAGCGGTCTGTATCCTCGATCAGCTGCACCGCGGACGCGGGCAGCCCCGCCGACTGCAGCTGCTCCTGGATCATCCCCACCAGGCAGATGTTCGAGCGGATTGCTTCCGATCCGCCGCGCAAGATCACGGCATTGCCTGATTTCAGCGTCAGCCCGGCGGCGTCAACGGTGACATTGGGGCGGGCCTCGTAGATTATCGCCACCACCCCCAGAGGCACACGGAGCTCGCCAATCTGCAAACCGCTGGGCTGCAGCCGCATCCCGGCCACCTCTCCAACGGGGTCTTCAAGAGCGGCAATCTCCAGCAGCCCCTCCGCAGCGGCGTCAATTCTCTCCTTGTTCAAAAGCAGGCGATCCGCCAGCGCCTCGCTGTAACCGGGGCGGCTCCTGTAAAGCTGCAAGTCCTCTGCGTTTGCTTCAATAATCTTCTCGCTGTTTTTCTGCAAAGCCGCCGCGATGAACTGCAGCGCCTTATTTTTCGTCTGAGTGTTCAGAGAGGCCATCACGGCGGCGGCTTCACGCGCGCTTTCGGCCTTTACTGTTACTTCGGGATGCACTCCCGCTCCCCCTTTCAAGTAATTTCAAGTAAATGTTCAGGAATCACCGCGGTCCTCTTTGAATCCATCGGATCCGTAGACAACGAGGTTATCGCGGTGGATCACTTCAGCGCCCGCCTCCCTGCCGATGAGGTGGACAATATGGCGGCTGGGATGCTTCTTGATCAGGGAGAGCTCCCCTGAAGAAAAGTTACAGAGGCCGCGGCCGATCTCCCTGCAACGGCGATCGCGGACGGAGATGAGGGCGCCCTTCTCAAAAGCACCCTCCACGCTGAGCACCCCCACGGGCAGAAGACTTTTCCCATCGCTGCAGAGCGCGCTTTTAGCCCCGTCATCCACGGTAACGCTGCCCTGAACAACCCGCCCGTACGCAATCCAGCGCTTGCGGCGGTTCAGGAAACTTTTCCGCGGATGAAAGTAGGTCCCCGGATTCTCACCGCTTAAAATTTTATTGAGCACACCGGGTATTTTTCCATCGGCAATATACATCCCCACACCCGAATTGGCGGCAATTTCGGCAGCCTGCAGCTTAGTCACCATGCCGCCCGTAGCCAGCTCATCGCCCGTTCCGGCGGCGCACTTTTTTATATCCGGAGTGATCGCCTTCACCTCCGAAATGAGGCGCGGCCGGTCCGCCAGGCGGGGATCACTTTCATAAAGGCCTTCCACCGTGGTCAGGATTACCAGCAGATCGGCATCGCAGAGTCCGGCTACGAGCGCCGAAAGGCGGTCGTTGTCGCCAAATCTTATCTCCTGCACCGAGACAGTGTCATTTTCATTGATCACCGGCACCACACCCCAGCGCAGCAGGGTGAGCAGGGTATTGCTGGCGTTGAGATAACGGCCCCGGCCGGCAAAATCTGCCCTGGTCAACAGCACCTGCGCCACTATCCGGCCGTACTCCAGAAAAAACTTTTCATAGAGCTGGATGAGGACACCCTGTCCCACGGCGGCGGCGGCCTGCTTCTCGGGAATGGTTTCCGGGCGCCGCTTCATCCCCAACCTGCCCATTCCTGCCCCGATAGCCCCCGATGAGACCAGGATGATCTGCCGTCCCTGGTTCTTCAAATCAGCGAGCTCGCGGACGAGCCTGTCCATAAAAGCCAGGTTTAGCTGGCCCGTATCGTGAGTCAGCAGCCTGGTGCCGACCTTCACCACGATCCTCTCCGCTGCTTTCGGAGGACGAACCGCCTTACTCACGGTTCAGCTCTCCCGCCCGCTGCGCCGCTACCTGGACTGCCCGGATGAGGTTGTTTCTGAAGCCGCCCGACTCCAGTGCCGCCAGGGCGGCGGCGGATGTTCCCGCAGGCGAGGTCACATCATTGCGCAGCTCCGCCGGGTGGCGGCCGCTCCCCCTGACCATCTGCGCCGAGCCGATCACCGTCTGTATGGCCAGCGCCGCAGCGCTGTCGCGGCTCAGCCCCACATTCACCCCGGCATCGATCAGAGTCTCTATAAAAAGATAGACATAGGCCGGGCCCGTTCCGCTCAGTCCTGTCACGGCATCCATGAGCCGTTCGGCAACAGGGATGATCAGCCCCAGGTGTTCCAGCAGTCTTTTGACCTCGCCGGCCTCCGCCGGGGTCACTGCCTTTCCGCTGCTCATGGCAATAGCACCTTCACCGATGAGGCAAGGGGTATTGGGCATCAGCCGGATAACCTTGCTGCCTATCGGCAGGCGTGCTTCATAGAACTTGATGGTAATACCCGCAGCCATTGAGATAAGCAGGTGGCTATCCTGCTTAAACAGTTTGGCCCACTCCATTACAGCGGTAGAAATATCCTGCGGCTTGACGGCCACGAATATATAACGGCAATTCTGGAAGAGCTCCTCCGGGGCCTCTGCCTTTGGAACGCCCAGTTCAAGGGACAGATCATCTATTTTCTGCCTGTCATGATCATAGATCCAGATATCTGCAGGGTCACTCTCGCCTGAAGTGATCATCCCCCGGAGCAGCGCCGTTCCCATGGCGCCGCAGCCGATAATTCCCAAAGCATTTAAGTTCAAACTTCTGCCCCTCTCGTGAAGGTAATTAAGCTTTATTTTATAATAATGTTGCTCTCTGCGCAATACGGCAAAAAAAGACTCCTCGCCGCGGCGGCATTTAGAGGCATTTCGCCGGGCTGTCGGGACGAAAATAAGCGGCCGCCGCCTGGTGCGGCTTTGCGCGAGCTGAGTCGAACACACTGCGCCAATACTGCGCCCACTCATTGACAAAGCCGGCGGGCTGGATTAAAATATG
>CAZQEV010000142.1:0-4512 GCA_964592135.1 uncultured Syntrophomonadaceae bacterium | reverse complement strand
ATTATTATAACAAATTAAACCCGGAACTGATCTTTCCGGCAGCAGCCAGGGCTGCCAAAAACTCTTGACGGGTGATTCTCCGGTTGATTTCAGGATGGCGGCAGGCATGATCGGTGGGATGATACTGCTCCATAATGTTTATCCAGGATTTGGGGGAAACATCCCCGGCGATAAATTCCATCAACTCCGCAGTGCCTCCAAGGTTCCCCGGCAAGACCAGATGGCGGATCAGCAACCCCCTGACAGCTGCTCCATCCCCATCAAGCTCCAGTTCTCCCACCTGGCGGTGCATCTCTTTAATCGCCTGCTGTGCAACAACCGGATAACCGGCGACCCGGGAGTATTTCTGAGCAACCCGCTCATCGGCGTACTTCAGGTCAGGCATGTAGATATCGATAATTCCTTCAAGCAAGCGCAGTGTCTCGACTCTTTCGTAGCCGCCGCAGTTATAAACCAGCGGCAGCTGCAGGCCCCCTTCAGCCGCGATTATGAGAGCCTCGACAATCTGGGGGGTAAAATGGGTCGGAGTAACAAAGTTGATATTAACACAGCCTTTTCTCTGAAGCTCGAGCATGATCCCGGCCAGTTCGACAGTCGTCACAGAATATTTGTGCTTCCCCCTGCTGATCTCGTAATTCTGGCAAAAAGCACAGCGAAGGTTGCAGAAGGCAAAAAAGATAGTTCCCGAACCCCCCGCGCCCACAAGGGGCCGTTCTTCCCCGAAGTGCGGGCCAAAACTTGAGATTTCAACAACGTTCCCGGCGCCGCATGCGCCGCGTTCGCCATAAAATCTGGAGGCGCCGCATTCACGGGGGCATAAAAGGCAGGGCTCAAGCAGCTCTCTTAAAAGAGCGGCGCGGTGCGCCAGTTCCCCTTTTTTAAGAAGCTTCAGATAACTTGCGGTCCGGCTCTCCTTCATTTTACTTCACCGCTTTAATCTATTGTCCAATATTATAGATTATACGCCAAATTTCGTGGAAACCCATGGGAGGCGATTGCGCCGGATGCACCGCAACAGGGTGAACGGTCCTAGGGGGTCCTTTTCAGAGAATGGGGATCCAGGAAGCAGGCCCGTGCTTCACTGACAGTATAGAAAGAACCGGTCACCAGGACAGCGTCCTCCTCAGCTGCCAGGTCCAGCGCCGCATCCAGGGCCCGGCCAACTTTCCGCTCAATGATTATCTTTCCCGAAAAGCGGTTTTTCAGAAAAGAGGCAAGCATTTCCGGTTCAGCAGCCCGGGGGAGGTGGGGCCTCGTTAAAATCACCGTGTCCGCCAGCGGAAGGATAAAGTCAAACATGGAGAGATCCTTGTCCGCCATGGCGCCGAGAACCATAACCAGGCGATTATAACTAAAATATTCGGGCAGCGAAAGAGCCAGCTCGCGCATTGCCGCCGGGTTGTGCGCTCCATCCAGGATCACCAGCGGCTTTTGCCCGAGAAGCTCCAGGCGAGCCGGCCAGACAGTTTCAGCCAATCCGCGGCGGAGGTGCTCTTCAGGAAAAGAAAAACCCGATGCGGCAAGCTGCTCCAGCGCAGCGAGAGCCAGGGCGGCATTGCCCACCTGGTAGCAGCCGCGCAGGGGAATGTGCAGATCTTGAAAAGACCAGCCATAACCAGCATAATCCAGCAGCTGTCCTGCAGCGGTGATCTGCCGGCGGCTACAGAAAGCGCTTTCCACTCCGGGGGATGGGCTCTCACCCGAAGGCAGGGCGAATAGCAGCGGCGCCCGGCGATCCCGGCAGGTAGCTTCGATCACCTGCTGCGCCTTCGGATCTGTTGTCCCCGTAACCACGGGGATGCCCGGCTTGATGATACCCGCCTTTTCACGGGCCACAGCCTCGACCGTATCTCCCAGAATCCCGGTATGGTCCAGGCTGATATTGGTGATCATGCTCACAAGTGGTGCTACCACGTTGGTGGCGTCGAGACGGCCGCCAAGCCCCACTTCCAAAACCACAATGTCAGGTTTCTTGCGGGCAAAGTAGCTGAAAGCCAGCGCTGTGACCACTTCAAATTCAGTGAGCGGGCCCAGCTGCTCATCTGCGCTGATCTTCGCAGCGTGGGGCCGGAGCTGCTCCACCAGCTCCACCAGCTCGGGGCCGCTGATATCAATACCGTTTATGCTCATCCTGTTGTTAAATGCGAGGATATAGGGCGAAGTATAAAGAGCGGTACGGTATCCGGAGGCCTGCATCACTGAAGCGATCATCGCCGCAGCGGAGCCCTTTCCGTTGGTCCCACCGATATGAACGTATTTCAACTGCCGGTGGGGATTGCCCAGAAGGTGGAGCAGCGCTTCAATGCGCTGCAGACCGGGCTTGATCCCGAATCGTCCTATACTGTGAATCCATTCTAGGGCGCGGCGGTATGCCGCCTCTGTTTCCTGGTTCATCGGTTACTGTAACTCCTGGATCCTCTCTTCCAGTTTTACTTTTTTGACGGAGCCTTCTTCCAGACGCGCTCTCTCTTTGGCCACTACCTCAGGCGGCGCTTTCTTGAGAAATCCCGGGCTGCACAGTTTGCCCCCGGTCCGCCGCAGCTCTTTTTCAACCTGCTGCAGCTCTTTTTCAAGGCGGGCTATTTCAGTCTCCAGATCGATCACCCCGCCAAGGGGAAGGTAAACTTCCAGCTCTTCGCCCACAATGGCCGTCAGCGCCCGGGGCGGCTTGGCTGCAGCAGGATCGATGGTCAGCGGCTCGGCGTAAGCCAATTTTCTTAACTGGTGGCGCTCCTGCTCCAGCGCGGCTGCCGCCTCCGGCGAGGGTCGCAGGATCACCGGCGCGCTCTGTCCCGGAGGCAGCTGGACCTGGCTGCGCAGGTTGCGCACCGCCCGGACGGTCTCCTGGACCAGGGAGATAGCGGCCGCTTCGCCGGGGAACTCCAGGCGGAAGTCACGTTGCGGCCACGGAGCCACGACCAGGGCTGATCTGCGGTCGGGCAGATAATGCCAGATCTCTTCGGAGAGAAAGGGCATGAAGGGGTGCAGCAGGCGCAGCACTCCATCGAGAACAAAGATGAGCACACCCCGGGTGCGGCGGCGGACTTCACGTGAAGCCTCCGTGTCGCCTCCGCTGTAAAGGTAATGTTTGCTTAACTCTACATACCAGTCACAAAAATCGCTCCACAAAAATTCATAGACGAGGCGGGCGGCCTCACCCAGCTCGGACTCTTCCAGCAAGGCAGTCACCCGGTCCACAGCGTCATTGTAGCGGTGCAGGATCCAGCGGTCCTCCATTGTCAACTCTTCAGCCGCAGCGCCGGGATCATAGGGAGCATAATCGGGTTCCTCGCCGCCGTCGCCGGCCAGGTTCATCAGCACAAAGCGGGAGGCGTTCCAGACCTTGTTGGCAAAATTGCGTCCCGCCTCCACATTTTCCTGGCGAAAGCGCTGGTCATTGCCGGGCGCCTGCCCGGTGATGAGGGTAAAGCGAAGGGTATCGGCGCCATACTGGGCGATCACCTCCAGGGGATCGATCCCGTTGCCCAACGATTTGCTCATTTTACGTCCCAGGGCATCGCGCACGAGCCCGTGGATATAGACCGCCTTGAAGGGGACCTGATCCATAAAATGAAGGGACATGAAAAGCATTCGGGCCACCCAGAAGAAAATGATATCGTAGCCGGTCACCAGGACAGCGGTGGGAAAATATCGGACCAGGTCAGGGGTCCGGTCAGGCCAGCCCAGGGTGGAAAAGGGCCAGAGGGCCGAGCTGAACCAGGTGTCCAGGACATCGGAATCCCGCTCCAGCGCATCGCTGCCGCAAACCGGGCAGGCCGGGGGATCCTCGTAGTCCACTATGATCTCCCCGCAGGAACAGTACCAGGCGGGGATGCGGTGCCCCCACCACAGCTGGCGCGAGATGCACCAGTCGCGGATATTCTCCACCCAGTTTTCATAGGTACGGGTAAATCTCGGCGGCACAAAAACAGTCTTCTCTTCGCGCACCGCCGCCAGGGCCGGCCCGGCCAGAGGATTCATCTTTACAAACCACTGGCGTGAAATGAGCGGTTCGACGACTGTGCGGCAGCGGTGGCAGTGGCCCACCGCATGGCTGTAATCTTCTATTCTTTCCACCAGGCCCAAAGCCTGCAGGTCGGTGACGACTTTCTCCCGGCAGCTTTCCCGATCCATCCCCGCGTAAGGCCCCGCAGCGGCAGACATCTTCCCCTCTTCATCGATCACCGGGATGATCTCCAGATTGTGACGCCGCCCGATTTCGAAGTCATTGGGATCGTGAGCCGGGGTCACCTTCACCGCCCCGCTGCCGAAAGCAGGATCAACATAGGCATCGGCTACAACAGGGATGGCCCGGTTAAGCAGGGGCAGCATGACCATGCGACCCACCAGGTGGCGGTACCTTTTATCTTCGGGATGAACGGCCACCCCGCTGTCGCCCAGCATCGACTCCGGGCGCGTCGTGGCCACGGTGATGTAACCATCGCCGTCAGCGTAAGGATAGCGGATATGCGTCAGGGTGGAGTCCCTCTCTTCATGCTCCACCTCAATATC
>CAZQEV010000141.1:0-4514 GCA_964592135.1 uncultured Syntrophomonadaceae bacterium | reverse complement strand
GAGCACCTGACTTTTAATCAGGGTGTCGCAGGTTCGATTCCTGCATGGCTCACCAAAAGAAACCCCGGTTATTTTCATGGCCCGGGGTTTTTATATGGTACTTTTATATCCACAGTAAATAAAAAGCTTAAAGGCATTATGGGTCTGCTTGAACAACCAAGAGAAAATTATGATCTTTTCAAAATGATTGCTTCATGTTGGGCAAGTTTTGCTTCTACCCTGTCCAACCTTTCCGAGTTTAATTTATATCCATTAAGCAGTGCGCCCAGTTTTTGACCATGGTCGTTTTCGATTTTGATGACGGTATTTTTAATGAATTGTACATCGGCTTTAATTTCAGCCAACTCATCCTTGGTTGCCATGGTGGCTTTAACTTCCGCTAACTCAGCCTTGACCTCCGCCATAATTTTCGTGAGGACACCTACCCGGTTTGCTACAAGTTCCAACAGCTTCTGGTCGGTCATTTAAGGTTTGCTTCCCGGACCACTATCAGCTATTTTTAGTCACAACAGCCTCTGCCCCTCCCCAAGCCATTTTTTAGGCATGCCTTTATCGTTATGATGTAGGCAAGCGCCTAAGTCGGTTCTATGCCGGACCGCAGAAAAAACCTGTCTTATCTCTGTGAGTAGAGCCACTACGTTTTCCTGTAACTGAAGCTGTGATCGCTTTGAATAATATCTAGAAACAAACAGTGTGATAACAAGACCAAATATCATTCCAACAAGTGTTCCAATCGAGGATATGATTATCGGCTCAATGTTTCTTATAAGAAAATCATGCATGAACGTTCCTCCTTTCACCAGAAACATTTTGCCAGGGGTCTAACCATTCCTGCAATAACCAATACTCTTCCGCTAGTGGAGCCTGGTGTCCCCCTTGTTCCCCGCCCCTGCCCTTCAGCCCTTGCGGAATCACCACAGATTTGGCCATACACTGCTTACGGTAGTTCCTGAGCTCCTCTTTAAATATTTCCATGATAAGGTTTGCAAACCCGCGGGACCCTAATTGCTCATAAATAGCCTTATTGTTTTGTCGATTAGGCCCACAATCAATTCCGGTGTCAATTCGCTCGCGCCGATCTCTTTTAACAGCTCGTCTTTTAATAGTCCGAAACCAAACATGTTATCGCCCCTCTTCACCTCACCTTTCTACAAAGGAGGGAATGTTGGGCAAAGATGACCGCTGTAATCCACACACGAAAAGAACTTGGGCTATGTTTTGTTGATATATCAACAGTTTTGCCTGTTCGCAGAAGTAAGTCCACTGCTAGATTAACATCCTCAAGGCTCCGTCCCCCAGAGACGCACAGTGCCGTCATCGGAGCAGGAGACCAGATAGGCGCCGTCCGGGGAGAAGGCAAGGCCGTTTATTGGTCCTGTATGTCCTTCCAGGGTACATAAAAGGGCGCCGTCGGCAACTCGCCACAACAGTATGGTATGAAGGGAATGGGGATCAGAGAAGCCGGCGGCAATCAGGGCACCGTCAGGGGAAAAAGCGGTGCACACCTGCGTCCAAATAACCCCGCGGGGCCCCTCCAAGGTGTGTGCAAGGATGCCGTCGGCAACTCGCCGCAGGCGCACAGTATGTTCATCACATGCCGCAGAAGCTATAAATAATCCATCGGGAGAAAAGTTGACGTTCCCGGAATCAGTTATTCCCACCAATTCGTACAGCAGCGAACCGTCGGCAGCGTTCCAGATCCGGGAGCATGAAGCCAAGCAGGTGCCATCGGTAGAAAAAACAACATCTCCCCCTCCAGTCCTCTCCAGGGTGTACAGAAGCACACCATCTGAAATATTCCATATCCTGGAGCCTGCTGCCAGATAGGCGCCATCGGGAGAGAAGGCTATGCTGTCCGCCCCCCCGCTATGTCCGCCCAAGACCAGCAGGGGCTCACCATCAGCGACCCTCCACAGGCGTACAGTTTTATCGTGGGAGCCCGAAGCTAAATAGGTCCCATCAGGTGAAATTGCAATGCCGGTCAAGCAGCTGCTATGGCCTTCCATAGTGTGCATAAGCGCTCCGTCTGGAAAACGACGCAGCTGTACAGTATTATCATCGGAGGCAAAAGCTAACAAATCACCTTTCGGGGAAAAGGTGACATGCCTGCCCCCCTCTGCCTTCAATGACCGCATTAGCGTACCGTCGGAAAGCCGCCACAGGTTTATTTCCTCTCCCGTCGAAGCCAGACAACCGTCATCGGGAAAGAAAGTGATGCCCCCCACAGGGGCAGTAAACCCTTCCAGGGTGCACACATTCAGATTATCCGCTATTCTCCAGATTTGAGCAGCTACGCCGGAGCAGCAGGCCAGGTGAAAACCATCGGGAGAAAAAGAAAGACATGATACAGTATCACCACCAAGAGCGCCGGCGAGTCTGCCATCAGAAAGTTGGAAAAGGCGTACACCCTTTTCTGTACCGATAGCATAATAATGGCCATCAGGTGAAAAGGCTATGCTGTTCACGTAAATATCCAGTTTTTGGGCTCGAATAAGTTCACCGTCGGAAACCCGCCATATGTGTACTGCCGCATCAGGTTCACTGTAAGTGCCTTGGTTAGATATAGCGGCCAGATAAAGTCCGTCGGGCGAAAAACCAATGTCAGTTACCGGCGAGTCCGGGCGCAGGGTGCGCCAGCACTCACCGCCAAAAACGGGCCATAGATATATGGAGTTATCAGTTATGGAGCCATCAGCGAGATAGACACCGTCAGGGGAAAAGGCGATCGCCTGGCCGCGCGATGATGCCAGAGTACGCACAAGTGTTCCGGAAGGAACATCCCAAATGAGTACTTCATAATCAGTGGATGCGGCCAAATAGCTGCCACTTGGGTTAAAAACAACTGCAGTTATCCCAATCCTGGAGGATCCTTTTTCGTGCCAATCAGGCTCCCTCATTGAGCAGACAGGGCTGCCGTCAGATACCTGGAACAGGTGCACATCATCCGGTGTAGTCATGGCGAGACAAGAGCCATCGGGAGAAAAGGCAATCCCCCTCACCCTTTCATCGGACTTAAAGAAATTCACTTCTTTAAAAGAATGGGCGTCGTGAATGAAGACCCCGATGGAAGTGGCCACAGCTAGCAGGTCCCCATCAGGCGAATAGACCACATCGCTGATAGGACCCTTGCCAAGGCGGGCCAACTGGGTAACCTGGTTTGCGTTCTCGCTGCTGATCGCATGCGCTGACAACCTGACCCCCTTCGTTGGCGTTCGGTTCGACAGATGGTTTAAAACGGTAATGGCTCCACAAAGAGCCGCTGCTGCAATTAACATTGCAATAACCCAAGTGGGCAAACAGCCCTTAAACCGTTTCCGAGGTCTTTTCTCCCTATCCATTTCCTTTGTTGTCCCCCTAGGAATTGGTGATGATAATTAAACTATTTCAACAACGGTTAAGGTGTTTCCTTCCTATCCCCGGAAAGGGCAGGCTGTTTACGTGTTTTAATCAACAGGCTCCCTATTGATTGCACTGTGGGGCGGCATTTTATGAGTAAAAACAAATAGAACCACCTGTTTTTGCTGATCACTAGAATTGGACACGCATCTGCTGACATATACTATCCAGCAACAGGTGTCACTAGATGCCCACGGCCTGATGTAAAAGGTGTCCAGCAAATAACATACCTATGGAAGATATTCCCGGGCATGTGTGAAACTGTGCAGGGATAGCCCCCCTTCCTCCCCGGGATGGATCGTGCCCCAGGTAGTCCCGGTATGCCCGACAAAAATGGGCTGGGACCAAGAACGATCTACACTAACAATAAAGAGGGGTTCTTTTTTATTTTCTCTGCGACACAATGCGATCCTTAAAGAGGTGGGGGATTAAGATGAGAAGCAGGGGGCGAAAAGCGGGAAGGCTGGCGGCGTGGCTGCTGCTATTTTACCTGGCGACAGGTTTGGCGGGTTTACCGGGGATCGCAGCTGAGCCGGTTGCGGCACTGGTTGCGGGTGCGAAGCTGTAAATCGAGGGGGCGCATTACGCTGCGGTGACCGTATCCAACCTGAGCTGCCTGCCCACGGCAGCCGATCTGGTGATTACCTCTGATGAAAAGGAGGGCCCCGTTCTCCTGGAGCAGAGACTGGAGGAGATAACCAATGAAAGCAATCTCTTTCTGCTCTATGATCTCGAAGCGCTCATCGGGGAAAGCGGCGCCGACACTCTCCACTTTTCCCTCGTCGCCGCCGAAAGCGAGCTCAGCGCGGGGGACAACCACGCAATGCTCTACCTAGCCCTGCCCAGGGAACTCGCGGCCCTGGCGGGATACCCGAACAACGACGGAGAAATTGGTGTGGCCGACACGATTACTGTTCTGCGCAGCATTGTCGGCTTAGTCGAGCTCTCCGCAGGGCAGAGACAGGCGGCTGATGTGAACGGCAGCGGCAAAGTCGATGTCGCCGACGCCATCCTTATCCTGTGCGATATCGTCGGGCTGATCCATCAGTTCCTGGTCGAAGGAGACTGAGAGCCGGTCATGTCGTTTTGTTGAGGGACAAAGGTTTCTCATCTACTAG
>CAZQEV010000140.1:0-4532 GCA_964592135.1 uncultured Syntrophomonadaceae bacterium | reverse complement strand
CGGTAATGCGTCCCATCAGATCATAACAGGCCATATCGAGAAGCCCTTTGGCTATCTCATTTCGGGCCACATTGATATCCATGCGGCGGCGGATACGCTCGATGTTAAAAGGGCTTTCTCCGAGGACGTAGCTGCCCAGGGCTCCGGCAATGGTATCAATGATTTGTTGCGGGGAGACCCCGCTTTCAGGCAGCCAGACAAAGGCTTCACCGAGGCCGCAAGATCCCTCTTCAGCGATGAGTTTACAGATGGCGGCATCGCCCCCGGGCCAGGCCTCTTCCGCCGGGATGGCCATGCCGAGGCCGCCGGAGCTCTGCATCGCTTCCCTCACATAGCTGTGGAAGGGAACAAACACCGGGGTCAATTCAATTTTAACGATCCTGGGGCCCGGTCTGTTCCCCAAAGCCGCAGCATTGTCTTTTGCGCTCATCCATAAAACCTCCCGCCTCTTTATGCAACTGGAGTTGCATCTTCTCAAGCTCGATACACCGTTACGCCGCCGCAGATTGTTTCCACCACTTCGATGGCGCTAATCCGATGGGGCTGTACCGACAAGGGATTTCTGCTTAAAACAACCATATCCGCGCGCTTCCCCACGCTGAGGCTGCCTTTAGTTTTTTCTTCAAACTGGGCGTAGGCGGCATCCAGGGTATAGGCCCTCAAGGCCTGTTCTGCGCTCATACACTCCTCTGTTTGGAAACCCTCACGCGTCACACAACACTGAATGGCATGCAAAACATCCTTGGGGCGAACAGGGGCATCTGAGGCCCCGGCAAGCTTAACACCCGCCCGAAGCAGTGAAGCGTAGGGATAGGTCCAGCGTGCCCGGGCGGCGCCCAGCTTTCTCTCAAGCCACCCTTTTTCGGAATGGATGAAAAGGGGCTGGCTGGAGACAACGAGCCCCAGCCGGGCGATATCATCGATGAGCTGTGCATTGAGAACGGATGCATGTTCCAGGCGGTGGCGATGGCCTGAAGCGGGGAGCTCTTTAAAGAGGCGGTCGTAGAGCTGCAGGCATACTCCGTTGGCGGCATCGCCGATGGCGTGTATGGCAACCTGGAACCCGGCCGCATGAGCCGCCCTCATCCTGGCATAGATCTCCTCTTCGCTCAGAACCGGGAACCCCCTGTTGCCCGGCTCGTCCGCATAGGGCTTTTCGAGAAATGCCGTCCCGGCCTGGAGAGCGCCGTCACTGAAGATCTTGATACCTCCCACGCGCCGCTCAGGCTCACTTCCCGGCCGGTGCAGCTCGCTCTCCCGGGCCGCCTCGAGCGCAGCAATATCGTCTGTAATGAGTAGACAGTAGAGATTGACGGGCACCCGATCCAGGAGCATCTGCATCAGGGGGACGTCATAGGCCCCGGCGGCGCCTGCCGGCCCCTCGGGGCCCGTCTGCAGGACCGCACCCACAGAGGTGATGCCGCAAGCCGTGAGCTCCGCAAATGTCCGGCCCGCGCTCTCCGCAATCTCCCCCATCTCGGGAAAAGGCATTTTGCTGAGCATAAGCTGCGCCGCTGCTTCACGGAATATGCCTGAGGGAAAGCCCCCGGGCTCACGGTCGATAATTCCTCCCGGCGGATCTTCTGTATCCATGGTCACACCGGCCATCTCGATGGCCCGGGTGTTGGCGATAACGCGGTGGCCGTCAAAGGTGACCACGATAACAGGCCTGTCGGCGCAGGCTGCATCAAGATCCCGCCGCAGCGGCGGCTTTTCATTTACCAGGGAAAGATCGTCGAATTGCAGCCCCACAATCCAGGCATCATCTCTTTTAACCTTGCCGGCCAGGGTTATTCTCTCCTGAAGCCCGGCCACGGTGGAGACGCCCTCCAGGTTCAGGTTCATATTGTAGAAAACCATCAGGGTGGGATGAAGGTGCGTATCGATAAAGCCGGGCAGAAGGGTACACCCCGCCAGGTCAACAGCTTCGTAAGCGCTTCCCAGAAAGCTGCGGCAGGCCTCTTTCGGCCCCACTGCGATAATTTTGCCCCCTTTTACCGCCAGCGCTTCCGCTGCAGGATTAGCCCGGTCTAAGGTGCAGATCTCACCCCCGAAGTATAACTGCTCATCAGCGGACATCGAGTTTACGGCCCCTTTCATCAGAGTAGATCAGAATTATAGTGTAATAAGCGAGCCCAGCGCTGCCAGGATATAAGCAGCCATAACTAACAGTTGACCTGCAAAACCGCCCCATCTACCCGTGCTGAATGATGTCTCGAGGCCTGTTTTACGGCTTGTTCTCAGCGCAGGGACGATCAGCAGGGCCACCAGTACGGCGATGGCGCCGCCGGCCATCCTCATGAACCCGAGAAAACCCGATAAGCCGCTCAGGGCGAGAATCAAAGTGGGCAGGGTTGCTAAAAGCCAGGCGCCCCGGTAGCCCCAGCCCATCCTCTCCACGATTATCGTGGTCAGGGCGTAAGAGGTAGCCCAGTAACTGGTGAGGATAGCCAGAAAAACAAAAACAGAGCCGGTGATGGAGGCCCATGGTCCGATAGCCCGGCCCCAGCCGATTATGGCCATCTCGGTAACATGGGGGGAGGCCAACTGGGCCATTAAAGCGACGACAGCGGTAAAGCAGAAGTTGATCCCCAACCCCAGCACAACCGCCCAGGGGATCAGGCGCGCTTTCCAGTACAGCCCTTCCCGGGCCTGGGGAATAGAAAAGAAACTGGCGAAGCAGAACATGATCATGCCGAAAAGAGCGAGCTTCTCCTTGCCGGCCCCTGCAAAAAGGCTCAGTGGGACAGCAGGTTTGACTACAGAAGCGATAGAGAGAATGGCCAGAATCAGCGCCGCCGCAATGATGGCATACTTTTCGCTGAGCCCCATGATCTTTAAACCGAAAAAGACCACCCCGGCCGCCACACCGTAAAATATGATGCAGCCGCCCCAAAGGGGCAGCCCGGTAAGGCTGGCCAGGATCTCCCCGGCGCCGGCGATGTAGCCGGCCAGGAGGGCGTAGAAACTTAACACAATCAAGCCAAAGAAAATCCAGAGAAATGCCTGGCGCAAAGCCGGCCTTTGGGGAAAGAGATATTTGCCCAATATTTCTACCAGCTGGTTTTCACCGCCGTCGCGCATAACAATTTCCACGATCATGAGATGAAGTAAAAGGCTGACCAGGTAGGCCGGCAGCATGATCCCCAAAAAAGGGATCAACCCGTTCAGTGAGGCCAGGTAGGGCACGGCCATCACGCCGCCGCCCACGCCCAGGCCGGCAATAATGGATGCCGCCTCAAAAAGCGATAATTTTCCCCTTTTCTCCACAGCCCGGCCTCCCCTTTTTAAATCTTCTCTATACAGTAAATGCAAGTTCAAAGAGATTCGTCAAATCAACCTTCTGTCCAGGATTACAGGAAGCATTCAACATCTTGTAACATTTTCCTGCAGACGGTTGGGCATGATATTTTTGTTGTTCTTGCAACAATTTCTTTAATCGCCTCGCTAATTATCTTAACACTTTTGTGGTCCTTCAACAAAATAGCGACCCCGCTGTTGTAAGCATCTGGTTAATGTCATAGTCCTTCCATGATGCTTTTGTCGCAATGCTTACCAATGCAGGACCCCAGCGGTACTCAATCAATTCAAAAAGCCGATCAGGCCAAATAGTTCGTTTGGCTTCCTCAGTTAAGAATGGCGTTAGGAAACAGAAGGCAATTGCCTGCAACCCCAAGCACCTACGTGATAAAAAATACAACCCCTAGGGAAAGGAATTGTCTAGGTCAGGCGTCTGCTACTTTCCTGCCCAGACCCTGTCGATGACGGCCAGGTCTTCTCCCACCTGCCGGGCGGGATCGGAGGCGGGAAATTTCTCCGGATAACAGGCCCGCATAGTGGCCCGGATCCCCTCGACAATGTCGGCGCTCTCATTGTAACCCAGCCCGGCATAACCCAGGTCGTCTTTCACCCGGGCAATTACTTCGGGGCTGTAGTAGAGATCCCGGGACTGGATGTCGGTCATCAGCCTGGCGTAATGCAGGCCGCCCTCTTTGCCCTCTTTTTTCTCGCTCCTCATGATCGCCAGGCCGCCCAGATAGGCGATCCAGGCGGGGATGGTGACGATCTTCTTTTTATTGTTGATAGCATCGTACATGATCTCGATCATCTGTCTGTATTTCATATTGTGCACGCCGATGGGGTAGCTCCGGCCATGCTCCCCATTCACCGTTGCCGCCACCACCGCCTCCCCCACTCCCCGGACGTGGATCATCACCGTGCCGCCCCCGGGGAAAAAAACTGCGGGCATCTTGTCAAAGCGGTCCAGGAAAACCTCTTTCCAGAGGGGCATCCGGCCGGGCATGCTGCCGAAGATATAGGGCAGTTCCAGGATCATGACATCCATGACCCCCTTTTCACCCAGCTCAATACAGGCCGTGGCCTGCTCTTTCCGAACGCGAATATAGCTGTGATTGCGAGAAAGCAGGCCGTTAAAGGGAGGCCGGCGATCAAAGTAGGCAAAGTAGGAGTTCATGATCACCACCCGTTTGACGCCGGCGGCGCGGGCCGCCCTGACCACCTTGCTGCATTGA
>CAZQEV010000139.1:0-4557 GCA_964592135.1 uncultured Syntrophomonadaceae bacterium | reverse complement strand
CAAGTCTCAGGCAGACTGTAAAGCACGATCATAATTTGCAGGAAAAACTCTGTTACCGTCGAATTGTACCTGGCAATGCGGACAGAACTTTGGGGGATTAATCATGGCACTATCCAGGGAAAATAGCGGTCATAATTACCTGGTATCACTGATCATACTTCTGACAGTAATCGCTGTTTTGGCAGCCGCAGCTTTTCTGCTGGCGTATTATTTGCCCGGGACATTCGCCGGACCACCCTTCCGCTATGAGACAAAAGAGCTCTACTGTTTCGAACCCTGGAGCTTCAATTTGGATCAAATTGAAGCGGAGTTTCCCGAGGGGGGTCTGATCCTGCCCCTCTACCGTGAGGATAAACAGGAGGCTGCTATTATTTTTGCTGAGGGCGAATATAGAATTTCGGAACAACCACTGTCCGGTAAGAAGCCCTCCGGTATTTTTCTGGTAATTGACGAAAAAGAATTTGAGATGATCCGTGGCTGTGTGATCCTTTTACCCTGTGATGACACAGAAGCAAAACAGAGGATGGATCGCATCTACGACCGGCAGCCGGGCCTGCCGACAATATGGAGCAGCGTGGTTCCCCTTACTTTTACCCCCGCTGCAGGTTCGAGCTACTATTATTTTATTTCAGAAAAAGGTGAAAGGCTTTTACCGCCGGTCCTGAATGAACCGCAGGTAAAACTGTACGCTTCCCTGGCCCTGTACGCTGCATTGATCGCCATCATCCTGTTGATGATGACCATATTTACTCTTGATCACCGTCCCTCCCGCTACTGGGAAACCCTTTATCAGGTTAAACCGGAGAAAACAGCCCTGCAGGCGGCTGCCGCGGTTGCATTGCTGGCACTGGGCGGTGAACTGCTGCCGCTTTACACATCCCTGCCGGAATACAGCTTTCTCGCCGGATACCTTGCAGCAATCGTCTTGATTATCTTCATGTGCTACAAGGGAATAATTGATTTTTGGGATACAGGTCTTAACCGGAACGCGCTTCTTAACGGCTATTTGATCGCTGTTGCCGCTGCGTTCATGTTTATGATCATTACCCGCGGAGTACCGCGGCAGTTTTCTCTAAACGTACAATCTGTTGGCGCCCTGCTTTTTTCAGTTTTCATTATCGGCCTGGCCAGAGAGCTAATCTGGCGCGGCTATATCCAGACTATGCTCGGCCGACGATGCGGCGCAACCGCGGGCCTGCTGCTCACGACACTTCTGGCAGGGCTGTTTCATTATGCTGTAGTAGCCCTGGGCTCGCCGGAACTGCTCTCCTATCCCTACACCATGGTGGAGCTGCTGGTTCTGGCGCCCGGCACCGCCCTGGTATCGGGTTATCTATACCTGCGCACAGAAAATATTCTATGCTGTGCGCTGCTGCATGGTTTTCTGCTAAGTTTCTCATCGCTGATCAATATCTGAAAGCGAGGTAAGCTGTTGTGATCGATCAAAAAAAAATTGTCCGCGCAACAGAGATGATCCTGGAAGCCATTGGAGAAGACCTTAACCGCGAGGGTTTACGCGACACACCACGCCGCGTGGCAAAAATGTATGCAGAGGTATTTGCCGGCATGGAGCTTGACCCGAGAGAACATTTACAAACCTGCTTTTGCGAAAAACACGACGAAATGATCCTGGTAAAAGACATACCTTTTTATTCTATGTGTGAGCATCACCTGCTTCCTTTCTACGGCAGAGCCCATGTGGCTTATATCCCCGACCAGGGGCGGGTGGTCGGGCTGAGCAAACTCGTCCGGGTAACGGATATAGTAGCCCGGCGCCCCCAGTTGCAAGAAAGGCTCACCAGCAATGTAGCGGATATCATCATGGATGAGCTGGAGCCGAAAGGGGTTGTTGTGGTCGTGGAGGCGGAGCATCTATGTATGAGTATCCGGGGTATTAAAAAACCGGGGGCGATCACGGTGACTTCGGCGGTGCGCGGCCTTTTCCGGACCAACCCCAGTTCGCGAAGCGAAGTTCTCTCCCTGATCAAAAAGGACAGCTGATTTTTGGATTGATCTAATATGAAAAATGTAAACCGGATCCTTTGCGATGAAGAATATCGATCTCTCCTGAGAAGAAACAGGGAGGCTGAAAAAGATCGACATTTTTGCTGCCACGATTTCGAACATCTCCTCACGGTAGCCCGGCTAACCTACCTGTTCTTGCTTGAAGATGGGTGCCGGCTGATCACCAGGGAGATGGCTTACAGCGCTGGACTGCTTCATGATATCGGCCGCTGGAAAGAGTACGAAGGCGGCGGAGATCATGCCGGCATCAGTGCCGCCCTGGCCGGACCTATTCTGGAAAGAGCGGGCTTTAATGCTTCTGAACAGGAGCTGATCGCGAAAGCCATTGCCCAGCACCGCCATGACACACCGGGCGAACACCGTTCACCTTTGAGTTCAGCGCTGCACAAAGCCGACGCTATGTCCCGCCTCTGTTTCTCCTGTGCATCCAGGAAGGACTGCCGCAGTCTGGACCGGCGGGCTCACCGGGAAAGACTGGTTTACTAGGTTGGCTGAAAGGGTAGATGCAAAATGAAAGCCTGTCTGCACCATACATGTAATCTGCGGAGTGAACTTATCTGCAGCAGCACACCAATGCGCTGTCATACCATCAAACTCTGCCATGTCCCTCCCGCCATCAGAACTCTTGTGGAGCAGGAAGGACCCGCCCTGGGGGTTGCAGTTGGCAGGACAAAGCCCGAAACCGGTTTTGCGGGGCTGCTACTGGCAGGAACGGTAGATGCATTGGCCGGTCTGGCAGAAAAATTGATCGAGATCGATCAGGCAGCTGCTGAAGGGGGCAAACTTGTCCTGGAACTGCTGAGAAAGACGGGATGTGAACTGCCGGGTGAGTTGCAGCTGGGCCGCTACCGGCTGCCCCTGGGCAAAAGAACGCTGATCATGGGCATTCTAAATGTTACGCCCGACTCTTTCACCGACGGAGGCAAGTACAACAGTTTAACGGCAGCAGTAACCCGGGCGCGTCAGATGGTGGAGGAGGGCGCCGATATCATCGATATCGGCGGAGAATCGACTCGCCCCGGGTACCGGGGGATCAGCGCAGCAGAGGAGCTGGCCCGGGTAATGCCGGTAATAGAGGCTTTGAAAAATGATCCGGATTTTTCGCTACCTCTTTCCATCGATACCTATAAAGCTGCCGTGGCCCGGGAGGCGCTGCAGGCAGGTGTGGAAATGGTCAATGATGTCTGGGGTTTGAAAGCAGATCCCCGGCTCGGCGAGGTCACCGCCTCCTTCAATGTCCCCATCTGCCTCATGCACAATCGCAATTCCATCGTTTACCGCGATCTGGTCCCCGAAGTCATCTTCGAGCTGCAGGAATCTATTGATCTGGCCAGAGAGGCGGGAATCGGCGATGATGGAATTATAATCGACCCCGGCATCGGGTTTGGTAAAGACCTTGACCAGAACCTGGCCGTAATGCACAGGCTCGCAGATTTACGAGGGCTCGGGTATCCCCTTTTACTGGGGACTTCACGCAAGTCGATGATCGGGAAAACCCTGGAGCTTCCTCCGCTGGAAAGGATTGAAGGCACTGCTGCTACCATTGCTTATGGTATTGCCGCAGGGGCGGATATCGTCCGCGTTCACGATGTCAAGGAGATGCGCCGCGTTGTTCTGATGACCGATGCCATGGTGCGCAGATCCAATGGAGGCTGAAACTCACAGATGGCTGCACTGATCCTGATTCACGATATTACCTGCTACGGCTACCATGGCGTACTCCCTGAAGAGAATATACTGGGGCAGGAATTCCGGGTCAGCCTCGAGCTCAGTCTCGATACTGCTGCACCGGAAGACGATCTACTTACCGGAACCGTTGATTACCGCGATGCTGTGGAAATTGTCCGCCGGATCATGGAAGGCAGGCCGCGGCGCCTCCTGGAGACGCTGGCGGAAGAGATCGCCACCGGTCTTTTAGCCCTTCAAGGTATCGAGAGCGTTAAGATCCGCATCTGCAAGCCCCACCCGCCCCTCCCCGCCGTCAAAGGCGGTGTGGCGGTAGAGGTCACCAGACATAAAGTTTCACTTGACCCTCTTAGATGAACCCTTCGGGGAAATAACGGAGCCTTTGGAGAGGTGCCTGATATGCCCATTGCCTTCATCAGCCTCGGCTCAAATCTGGGCGACCGCGTTGCCTATTTACAGGAGGCGCTGCACAGACTGAAACGTGAACCGCTATCAATCCGCGCAGTGTCGCCTCTTTACGAAACTGCTCCGGTAGGCGGCCCCAGCCAGGACTTTTTTCTGAACACTTGCGCCGCTTTAGGTACCGACCTGTCCCCGGTAAGCCTGCTGCGCCGTCTGCAGCAGATCGAGACCTCCCTGGGCCGGGTGCGCCGGGAACGCTGGGGCCCCCGGACGATCGATCTGGACCTGCTTACATACGATAAAGTGATCATGCACACCCCGGCGCTGGAATTGCCCCACCCGCGCATGCATGAGCGGGAATTCGTGCTTAAGCCCCTTTCAATCATTGCCCCGGAATTGAAGATCCCCGGGGCCTGGAAAACTGTGCGCCGCCTCCTCGAAGAG
>CAZQEV010000138.1:0-4624 GCA_964592135.1 uncultured Syntrophomonadaceae bacterium | reverse complement strand
TTTTTGGCCTACCGGTGCTGCCGGACGCCAGGGGGTTTCATCCGGTGCGTTTTTTAACTATAATGGGGTCTATAGGTCTGGGGAGGTGAACAGGCAAGGGCAATCCATAGAGCGGTACTGCCCTGTACCTGCAGCAGCAGCCATACACAAAAGGAGACAAAAAAGGAGTCGAAGCAAATGCGTATTGGAATAGCCGGTTATGGACAGATGGGAGCATTAATCAGGGAGACCGCCCTGGCCAAGGGGCACCAGGTGCCCCTGGTCATCGATCCCCTGAGCAGCGCCGCAGAGGTGAACGCCAGGGAGCTTACTTGTCTATCTCCGCCCCTTGATGTTATAATTGATTTCACTTCGCCGCAGGCAGTTGTCAAGAATATAGAGCGCTATGCAGAAATGAAGGTAGCAGCGGTAGTCGGCACGACCGGCTGGTATGCGCAGATGGAGCGGGTGGCCTCTATCGTGAAACAGAGCGGTATAGGCTTAATCTGGTCGAGTAATTTCTCTCTGGGTGTCAATCTGTTCTTGAATCTGGTAGATACAGCAGCTTCAATCATGAACCGTTTCCCCCAGTATGATGTCCTCGTTCACGAATCCCACCATCACCGAAAAATCGATAGCCCGTCGGGAACCGCCGCCATGATCGCTGACATTATCCTGAAGAGGCTGGATCGAAAGAAAACCCTGTTAACCGCACTTCCCGGGCGCCCTCTTGAAGAAGGGGAACTGCAGCTATCTTCAAGCAGGGTCGGATCGATCCCGGGGAACCACACCGTCATATTTGACAGTGAGGTTGATACCATCATCCTGGAGCACAGCGCTCGCAGCCGACGCGGCTTTGCCGAAGGAGCGGTAGAAGCCGCCGAATGGATTTGCGGCCGGAGCGGCCTCTTCGACATCAATGATCTGATCAATTCAGTAATGGGAGGCGGGGAAAATCAATAACATGTTTAGCGGAGTCTTTACAGCACTGATCACACCCTTTACGTCAACGAGGGCGGTGGATATACGCGCCTTACAGCGGCTTATAGAATATCAGATTGCCGCAGGTGTTGACGGACTGGTCCCCTGCGGGACCACAGGGGAGAGCTCCACACTGTCTCACGCGGAGCACGATCGCGTTATCGACCTCACTGTTAAGTTTGCCAGGGGCCGGGTGCCGGTAATTGCAGGCACGGGCAGCAATGCCACCAGCGAGGCGATCCAGCTTTCCCAGCATGCCGAGCAGGCAGGCGTCGATGCCATCCTTCAGGTCAATCCCTATTACGTTAAACCGACCCAGAAGGGGCTCTATCTGCATTTTAAGGCTGTCGCCGAGTCTGTTTCCATCCCCTGTATTCTCTATAACATCGAGAGCCGCACAGGAGTCAACCTGGAAAACCGCACCCTGCTCCGCCTGATGAGTGAACGTGAAAACATTATTGGGGTCAAGGAGGCATCGGGCAGCCTGGATCAGATAAAAAACCTGATCAGTTTGCGGAACAACAACTTTACTGTTCTCTGCGGAGACGACAACATGACGGTGGACCTCATCGAAGCTGGAGGCAACGGGGTAGTCTCCGTCGCCGCCAACCTCGTTCCCCACAAAATGCGGGAGATGGTCCGCAGCGCCCTGGAGGGCAATCTTAAAAAAGCGCGGGAACTGGAAAAAACCCTGAATCCCTTTTTCCAGGCCTGCTTCGTTGAGACCAACCCCATTCCCATCAAGACAGCCATGGCCATGAAAGGCTGGTGCAAAGAGAGCTTTCGCCTGCCGCTCTGCCCCCTGGAGAAAGAAGAGCATTACGATGTTATCCGGAAATCCATGACCGGCCTTGACATCGCGGAGGCAATTTAAAACATGGCCCGGATTAACAGTAACTATCGCAAACTGGAAGCAGGCTATTTATTTCCCGAGATAGAGCGCCGGGTAAGAGCATTTCAGGCGCAGAATCCCTCCCTGAAAATTCACCGTCTCGGCATCGGCAACACTACTGAACCGCTGACTCCTGCAGTCATCGAAGGGCTGAAGGAGGGAGTGGAGAGGCTGGCCGCCGCGGAGACCTACAGCGGATACGGTGACGAACAGGGCCATGTAGAATTGCGGCGCCAGTTGTCCCGCTACTATGCCGGCCGGGGAGCCGCCCTGGAGCCTGACGAATTTTTTGTCAGTGACGGGGCCAAACCTGACTCCGGTAACATCCAATCCATATTCAGCGCCGACAGCCTGATCGCATTTCAGGATCCCGCCTACCCCGTCTATGTCGATTCCAACGTAATCGCCGGCCGTTCGGGATCCTATGAGCCCCGCCGGGGCGCCTACAGCGGTTTTATCTACATGCCCTGCCGTGAAGATAAAGGTTTCATCCCCGCACCGCCCGCAGAAAAAGTTGATCTTATCTACCTCTGCAGCCCAAACAACCCCACTGGAGCAGTGGCCGATCACCGGCAGCTGAAAATATTTGTCGACTACGCCCGGGAACATCAAGCGGTGTTGATCTTCGATGCCGCCTATGCCGAATATATAACCGATCCGGCCCTGCCGCGATCTATATTTGAGATTGAAGGAGCCCGGGAATGCGCTATTGAGATCAACAGCTTTTCTAAATTTGCCGGCTTCACCGGTGTGCGCCTCGGTTGGACCGTTGTCCCGAAAACCCTTGCCATCGAGAATAGCGAAGCGGGAGAGGTGCACCGCTGCTGGCTGCGCCGCCAGACAACCTTTTTTAACGGTGCTTCGAACATCGCCCAGCGCGGCGGGCTGGCCGTTCTCTCCCCCGCAGGCTTGCAGGAATGCAGAAAGCTAATCGACTACTACATGGAAAATGCCCGCCTGATCAAGAAAGGCTTGCGCGATTACGGGCTGACTGTTTACAGCGGTGAAAACGCACCCTATCTCTGGGTAAAAACCCCGGGCAACCTCTCTTCATGGGAATTTTTTGATAAACTGTTGAGCGAAGCCCATGTCGTGGGGACGCCCGGCCCAGGATTCGGTCCGTCAGGCGAAGGTTACTTCCGTTTAAGCGCCTTCGGCCACAGGTCCGATATCGAAGCGGCCCTCTCAAGCATAAAAGCAGGGCTTGCCCTCTAGCAGCACCATACCCGCCACAGGGACAGGGACTTTGGCGGGTTTGCAGGCACTAAAGGGAGCCGATCTCACTGCCGCCGAAACAGCTGTAACTTGTTCCGCACATATGTTTGTTGGTGAAATACTTCACCGAGCATGAAAGGAGAACAAGAACATGAATGAGAAACGGATCCCCCTGACCGGGGCGGAGCTGGAAAAAATCACTTCCGATCACCCTACCCCCTTTCACCTCTATGATGAAAAAGCTATTCGGGACCATGCCCGCGCCTTTAACAGGGCTTTCGCCTGGGCGCCGGGCTTTAAGAATTACTTTGCCGTCAAAGCATGCCCCAACCCGGCCATTCTGCAGCTGTTAAAAGAAGAAGGGATGGGGGTGGATTGCAGCTCTTTGACAGAGCTGATCCTGGCGGAAAGAGTCGGCTTCCGGGGTGAGGAGATCATGTTTACCTCCAACGATACGCCGGCCCATGAGTTTGCCGCAGCAGCCCGCCTGGGGGCGGTGATCAATCTCGACGACATCTGTCACATCGAAACCCTGGAGCAGAGTGCAGGGATCCCTGAGCTCATCTCCTTCCGCTACAACCCCGGCGACACCCGCCTGGGCAATGCCATCATCGGCTTGCCGCAGGAGGCCAAATATGGGGTCACAAGAGATCAGATTGTCGATGTTTTTCGGATCATGAAAGCAAAGGGCGCGAAACGCTTCGGCCTGCATACCATGATCGCCTCCAACGAGCTTGACCTGAACTATTTTGTGGAAACCGCCCGCATGCTCTTTGAACTGGCCGTAAAGATAAACAGCGAAACGGGAATCCGCCTGGAGACCATCAACATGGGCGGCGGTTTGGGGATCCCCTACCATCCCGAAGATCAAGGCATCGCCCTGGAGAAACTCTCAGCAAAAATGGCTGTTTTGTACAAGGAGATCATTGCCGCCGCCTCCCTTGACCCCATCAATATCGTCTTTGAATGCGGCCGCCTCATTACCGGCCCTTTTGGTTATCTGGTGAGCAGGGTGCTCCATGTGACCCGCAAATACCGGGATTATGTGGGGCTCGACGCTTCCATGGCCAACCTGATGCGCCCTGGCATATACGGCGCCTACCACCACATCACCATACCGGGCAAGGAGAGCGAGCCCCATGACCGCATTTACGACGTCACCGGTTCGCTCTGCGAAAATGCCGACAAATTCGCCATAGAGCGCCCCCTGCCGAGAATAGAGCCCGGTGACCTGCTCGTAATTCACGATACGGGCGCCCACGGATACTCCATGGGCTACAACTATAATGGGAAGCTCCGCTCCGCTGAACTGCTGCTCCGGGAGGACAGATCGGTTCAGCTTATCAGGAGAGCCGAAACAGTTGATGATTACTTTTCGACCATGCGTTTTCCCGGCGCCCCCGTTAAAGTATAGAAAAAAGCCGGCCCTGTTCAATGCCTGCCAGGATCTTGAACAGGTATCATCATCGACAGGGCAGTGCTTTTGCGCAAGGTGCTCCACCTGGAAAGGCTGCTCCTGCCCCGTCGCGGAAAAGGCCCGACCAATTTGCCAAAAAC
>CAZQEV010000137.1:0-4633 GCA_964592135.1 uncultured Syntrophomonadaceae bacterium | reverse complement strand
GGCTGCTTGACAGAATATTGGTTAAGGGCTAAAATGTTAACTGTTTATCAAAAAGGGCGGAAGCCTTTTGTACGGGGTAGCCCGGGAATAAAAATTGGCCGGCATAGCAAAGGGAGTTCGAAAATGAACAGGAATTTAAAAGACAGTCTCGTGCGTTCAATATTTCGCTTTAAAAAAGTGGGCTTCCACTTCCCGCCGGGGACCGATCTCCGGATGGGGGAATTTTTTGTGATGAAGCAAATAGCTGAGAATGCGCTTGATTCAGATGACAATGTATACGCGACCGATATTCAAAACGGGCTGCATGTGACCAGGCCGGCTATTTCACAGATGCTGAACTCACTGGAGGATAAAGGCTATGTCTGCCGGGAAATCGACGAACGGGATCGCCGCAGATTGATCATCACGCTTACGCCGAAAGGCGAGCATATCCTGAAGGCAATGAAAGAACATGCTGATCGAGCAATTGCCAGGATCATATCGCGCTTCGGCAAGGAAGATACCACCCGGCTGATCAGCCTGCTCAATCGTTTTGCAGATATTTCCGACGAACTGAAATTCGAGTCTTTAGCGGCCGGTAAGGAGAGAAAAAATGATTAAGCTCTCCAGATATGTGAAGCCCTTTTTGTTTGGATTGATCATGGCTGTTCTGCTCTTATTTGTGCAGGCTGTCTGCGATCTGAACCTGCCAAATTACATGTCCAAGATCGTTAATGTGGGCATTCAACAGCACGGTATCGAGAACAGCACACCCGAAGCGATTTCAAAAGAAGGCTATACATTTATCACTACCTTTATGTCTGATCAGGAAAAGACCTTGATGGAGGCCAGTTACTCGCCGGCTTCAGGCGGGGACAAAAACAGGGAAGGAAAACTGTACAGCGATATTTACCCCGCAGCTTCAACGGTACAGATCCACATCCTGAACGATAGTATTTCTGAAGAATCCCTGGCCCGGCTCGATCTCGCTTTCGGATCGGCTGCCTGGACCATGATCAATGTGCTGAAATCTTTCGCCGGTGGGCAGGAACATAGCAAGAGCATGGAATCTGTGGATATGCAAAGCACAGATATTACTCAACTATACAAGATGCAGCCTCTGCTCGCACAGCTGCCGCAGCAGTCCTTTGATGAAGCCAGGCGGCAGTCGCTGGCCATGGATCGTTCTCTTTTAGCACAGAGCGGCACCATGCTTACAGGAGTTTTCTACCGGGAGCTTGGCGTGGACCTGGGGGCATATCAAAGAAGATACATCATCGGGGTTGGGCTGTCCATGCTTCTTATCGCCCTGGGCGGTGGCCTGGCAACTATACTTGTCAGTCTGATCTCTTCCCGTATTGCCGCCGCTGTCGCCAAAAACCTGCGTCATGATATCTTCAAAAAGGTCGGCAGTTTTTCCAACGCTGAATATGATCGCTTTTCGACAGCTTCCCTGATCACCCGCTCCACAAATGATGTGATGCAGATCCAGATGCTGCTCACTTTTGGCATCAGAATGATCTTCTATGCGCCTATTCTGGGCACAGGCGGGGTGATCATGGCACTGAATAAGTCGGCATCCATGGGCTGGATTATTGCCCTGGCCTGTATCATTCTCGTGGGCTTGATTTCTATTATTTTTTCTGTGGTTATGCCCAAATTCAAATTGATGCAAAGATTTATTGACCGCTTGAATCTCGTTGCCCGTGAGACCTTGAACGGCCTCATGGTGATACGCGCTTTCAGCACCGCCGGTTTTGAAAAAGAACGTTTTGACGATGCGAACCGCGACTTGACCAGGACAAACCTCTTTGTGAACAGGGTTATGGTCTTCACCATGCCTGTAATGATGCTGATCATGAACGGAGCGGTACTTCTCATAATCTGGGTGGGCTCACATCACGTGGCGGAGTCGCAAATGCAGGTAGGCGACATGATGGCATTCATGCAATATGCCATGCAGATTATCATGAGCTTTTTGATGATCTCAATGATGTTTGTTTTCATCCCCCGCGCCTCCGTTTCAGCCCTGAGGGTTACGGAAGTTTTAGAAACGGAGCCGACTGTCGTCGACCCTCTTCATCCCAGAGCATTCGATGCGGCGAACAGAGGGCATGTGGAATTCAAAAACGTAAGCTTCCGTTATGCCGGTGCAGAGGATGATGTCCTGGAGAATATTTCCTTTGAGGCAAAACCGGGAGAAACAACTGCCCTTATCGGTTCTACCGGCGCCGGCAAATCCACACTGATCAATCTCATCCCCCGTTTTTTTGACGCTACAGAGGGCGAAGTGCTGGTAAACGGTATGAATGTGAAATATGTAGCTCAGAAAGAGCTTCGCAGCCGGATCGGTTATGTACCGCAAAAAAGTGTGCTTATGAGCGGCACTATCGAAAGCAACATCAAATACGGCAATGAAAATATCTCGAAGGCTGAGATCACAGAGATTGCTGAAGTGGCGCAGGCGCTTGACTTTATTGAAAATAAGGCAGAGGGGTTTCAGTCGGAAGTCGCCCAGGGCGGAGCGAATGTCTCCGGCGGCCAGAAACAGCGCCTCGCCATTGCCCGCGCACTTGCGGTGAAGCCGGCCATCTACATTTTTGACGACAGCTTCTCGTCTCTCGATTTCAGGACTGATGCAGAGCTCAGAAAGGCCCTTAAGAAATTTACCGGTGAGAGCACGGTCATTATTGTAACGCAGCGCGTAAGTACAATTATGACGGCGGAGCAGATATATGTAGTCGATGGCGGTAAGATTGTCGGACGCGGAACACACAGAGAGCTCCTTGAAAGCTGTCCGGAATATTATGAAATTGCTTCATCTCAGCTCTCACAGGAGGAACTTGACCATGCACAGTGAGAATACAACAAGGAGTCAGCCCCCGGGAAGAGGGGGGGGCTTCATGGGTGGCGGCAGGCACAGGATGCCCGCCATGCCTGGCGCCGGAGAAAAGCCAAAAGATTTTAAAGGAACCTTCAAAAAACTGCTTGACTATCTCGGAGTCTACAAGTTTTCAATAGTACTGGTGATATTTTTTGCGCTTTGCTCGACGATCTTCGCCATACTGGGTCCAAAAATACTGGGCAGGGCAACAACGGAACTCTTTAGCGGCATTATGTCCAAGATCGCAGGATCGCCGGAGGGGGTAAACTTTGGGGCTATTGCCGGCATCCTGCTGTGGCTCGTTGGGCTCTATCTCGTCAGCGCCCTGTTCCAGTTTATACAGGGCTACATCATGGCCGGTGTATCCAATAGTATTTCATACAGGTTGCGCAGAGACATTGATGAAAAGATACACAAACTGCCCTTCAACTATTATGACAGGGTTACTGTGGGCGAGGTGCTTTCCAGGATCACAAATGATGTGGATGCCATAAATCATAGCCTCCGCCAGAGCATTACCCAGATTATCACTTCGGCCGCTTCGATGATAGGCATCATGGTGATGATGTTCTCCATCAGCTGGCAAATGACCCTTATGGCCCTGGCAACGATCCCGGTATCACTCATTGTTGTTGCCTTCATCGTCAGGAAATCACAAAGACACTTTGTAAACCAGCAAAAGTATCTTGGTGTGGTCAACGGCCTTGTGGAAGAAAGTTACAGTTGCCACATTATCGTGAAAGCCTTTAATGGTGAAGAGAAATCATTAAACCAGTTTGAAGAGAGCAACGACAGGCTCTACAACTCTGCCTGGAAAGCAAATTTCCTTTCCGGTTTGATGATGCCGCTTATGAGTATTATCGGGAATTTCGGTTATGTTGTCGTCTGCGTCATTGGCGGCAGCCTGGCTGTTCGGGGCATGATCACCGTGGGCAATATCCAGGCTTTTATCCAGTATATGCGCCAGTTTACCCAGCCCATCTTGCAGCTTTCACAGATCTCAAACGTATTGCAACAGACAATGGCTGCCGCAGAGCGCGTATTTGATTTCCTGGGTGAGACGGAAGAAACCGCGGAAATGCAAGAAACCTTCAAAATTTGTAAAGATGGCGAAAGGGAAAGCAGTAGCTGCATCGCTGTTGCCGGCAATATCAGCTTTAGCGATGTAAATTTCGGATACAGTCCCGACAAAAACGTTATCCACAGTTTCAGCGCAGAGGTTGAACCGGGACAAAAAATTGCCATTGTCGGACCCACCGGTGCAGGTAAAACTACTATTGTTAAGCTGTTAATGCGTTTTTATGATGTGAACGGCGGAGCAATCAGCCTGGAGGGACGCAACATCCTCCTTTTTGATCGTGATGAACTGAGAAGTGCCTTTGGCATGGTGCTTCAGGATACATGGCTTTTTCATGGAACCATTGCCGACAATATCCGCTACGGCAAACTCGATGCCACAGACGACGAAGTGAAAAGGGCGGCTGTGGTAGCCCAGGCCGACCATTTTATCAGCACCTTGCCCGGCGGTTACGACATGGTGCTAAATGAAGAAACAAGCAATGTATCACAGGGTCAGAAACAGCTTCTCACTATTGCCCGGGCAATTCTGGCCAACCCCAAGATGCTGATTCTTGACGAGGCGACAAGCTCGGTGGATACAAGAACAGAGATACTGATCCAGAAAGCTATGGACAACCTGATGAAAGGTAGAACCAGTTTCATCATCGCCCACAGGCTTTCCACTATTCGCAACGCCGATCTGATCCTGGT
>CAZQEV010000136.1:0-4708 GCA_964592135.1 uncultured Syntrophomonadaceae bacterium | reverse complement strand
AGCGCCCAAAGCGCATACCGGCCCCATGTATCCTTGCTGTAATTGTCAGTTACAAATCTCAGTTTCATCTCTTCGATAGCGAGCAAAAAGGCGCCTTCGCCGGCACTGGGTTCGAGAAAAGTCGCAAATACGTCTTCGGTCTTTTCCTTAATCCCCGGAATGGCAATCATCTTATCGATCACCCATTGCGGCGTAAAGACTTCACCGTGCTTTTGAACACGGCGCTTTGATTTCATCAGTAGGGGATTCTTCCTGCCCATCATATTATGTAGAGGCTGCTATTTCTAACTGCATTTTTTTCGGATGCAGGAAAATCAATCGTCTTGTTTTTTACAAGCGGTCTAAAGTCCCTTGTGATAAATTCAGCGTTTTCAATTTTATTCAGCTTGATCACTGTGTACCAAGCCTCCTTCATCACTTTCGGTTCAGCTCAACCTATATATTAAGGCATTTTTCACTGTATACTTTTTTCTCCAATCCTAATGCCTTTCTGTTTACAAAAAGATATGAATACCTGCTGCGCCATTTTGTGGGGATGGGTCTTTCCGTTCTCCCATCGATTAATTGTGGCAAAACTGACATTCAGCGCGCGGGCCAAACCCTCCTGGCTCATATTCATTTTTTCGCGCGCCATTTTCACTGTTGCGGGAAAATCCACTTCTCCTCACCTCTGCCAAAAATTATAGCATCTGTTATAACTTTATTCAAACTTAGAATGGAACCAATAGGCTTTCAGGCCTTTCGGGCATATGTTAGCCGGAAGTTACTTCAGATATCAGATGGCCTGTTAATTAGGCCACCTGATGTCTGAAGTCACAGGAGTAGGAAAAATGTACATAATAATTGGCTCCCCAGGCAGGACTCGAACCTGCAACCTACCGGTTAACAGCCGGTCGCTCTGCCATTGAGCTACTGAGGAACCTGATGTGATTATAACGGATAAAGCTGTTTGCGTCAAGTTATCGGGCAGGCCTTTTGTAACGGATTTTGATGGCATTTTGATGGCATTTTGATGTTGTTTTTAAGGTTATTCTTGGGAAATCCCCCTGGTCCTCTTTTGAAAGGGAGGCATTTCGACAACGGGCGAACACAGTTCCCTCCTACGTACAGACATTAAAAGACCTTTGCTGCACCCAGATGCAGGCGGCCAACTGTCCGCGCTCATCGCTTGAACATTCACATGTCCCCCTCACCCTGCCCTCTCCCCCCGGGGGGTGGAGGGCTGTGAGGTGTGGTTTATTCTAGGTAGTCCTTGAGCCGTTTGCTGCGCATGGGATGACGCAGTTTGCGCAGCGCCTTTGCTTCGATCTGGCGGATACGTTCGCGAGTCACGCCAAAGTATTGACCCACTTCCTCGAGGGTGCGTGAACGGCCGTCATCAAGCCCGAACCTGAGCCGCAGCACTTTCTCTTCGCGGGGGGTCAGCGTGTCAAGGACATCTTCCAGCTGCTCCTTGAGCAGTTCAAAAGCCGCCGCATCCGCCGGCGCCTGCGCTTCCTGATCCTCGATGAAATCACCAAGGTGGCTGTCGTCTTCCTCGCCGATGGGAGTCTCCAGAGAAACCGGCTCCTGAGCAATTTTTAATATTTCGCGCACCCGGTCCTCGCTTATATTCATTTCCCGGGCAATCTCCTCAGGAAGCGGCTCACGGCCAAGTTCCTGAACGAGCTGGCGCTGAATGCGGATGAGTTTGTTGATCGTCTCGACCATATGCACCGGAATCCTGATAGTGCGGGCCTGGTCGGCGATGGCCCTGGTGATGGCCTGGCGAATCCACCAGGTGGCATAAGTGCTGAATTTGTAGCCTTTCCTGTAATCAAACTTTTCAACGGCCTTGATCAGCCCCAGGTTTCCTTCCTGGATCAGGTCGAGAAAAAGCATCCCCCGTCCCACATACTTCTTGGCGATGCTGACCACCAGTCGAAGGTTAGCTTCGGCAAGAGCACGCCTGGCTTCTTCACTGCTATTCTCGATAGCCTTGGCCAACTCCACCTCTTCTTCTGCAGTCAGCAGGGGGATCTTGCCAATTTCCTTCAAATACATTCTCACCGGATCGTTTATGGCCACACCATCAGGCAGGGAAAGGTCTTCTTCCTTCGTTGCTTCTTCCGCATCGGCAACTTCAACGGCCGTTTCGGCAGATGAACTCTTGGTATTGCCGCCAACCTCGTCAACTATTTTGATCCCCTTTTCCGCGAGCTGATCGAAGAAACGATCCAGTGCCTCCACAGAGAGCTCGTAGGACTGCAAGGTGTCGTTTATCTCCTTGTAGGAAAGGGAGCCTTTGTTCTTGCCCCGTCCAATCAAGCCCTGCTGCACTTCTTCCAGGGAAGCTGTTTTTTCTATATCTTTAGCCATGCAAATTTTCTCCTCCTCCGGAACGATAGGGGGCGCCTTTCAGTAATTTGATCACTTGCAACTGCTCCTGAAGTAATTTTTTAGCATGATCGTCATATTGCTTCTTTTTATCTTTCTCTTTCAGGACACGCTGCCGTAATTCCTGTTGCCTGGCTAGTTTTTCCCGATTTATGCTTTCAATGCAGTCGCTGGTCATCCTGGCCAGTTTTATGGACTCCAGACCCTGCAGGCTCGGATCGGTTGTTGCCGCGGTGATAACAGCGTGAATTTCTTCATCCATGAAATGGTCAATCAGTTCTCCACCGCCAACAGGGCGGCCTTCATTTTTCAATTTCAAAATAGTTTCAACTACCTGCCGGATCGTCTCCTCCTGGAAGTCGCCGGGCTCCAAGGCATCAAAGACCATTCCAGCGGTCTCTTCGCTGTGCAACATCAAGGAGAGCAGTATCCTTTCAGCCGGGTTGGTCTTGATCCGATTGACCTTAGTTTGATCCTTTACCGGCAGATTATGACCGCGGTTCGCTCCCCGGCTTTTTTGCTGCCGCACCAGCTCCCGCCTGACGGCCCCCTCTGAAACACCCAAAGTTTCCGCCACCCGCTTCAGGTAGATATCCCGCTCCACCAGGTTCGCTAGATCACGGAGCATCGAAAGGGCGCCTTCGAGAAAGCGCAACCGGCTCTCCTCCGATGCCGGTTCATAGCCCCTTTTCAAAATTTCCAGACGGTATTCGGCAAGGGGCAGGGCCCGGGCGATAGTCTCTTCAAAGTACGCCGCTCCGCGCTGCCGGATCAGCCCGTCGGGATCGCTCTCTTCCGGCAGATCGGCCACCTCCACCAGGCAGCCTGAATCCTGCAATATCTTCAGTCCCCGCCATGTTGCCGACTCCCCCGCGCTGTCGGCATCATAGGCAATGATCACTTTTTCAGCCTGGGAACGCATCAGCCGGCCCTGGGCCGGAGTGAGAGCAGTGCCCAGCGAGGCCACCACATTCTTGATCCCTGCCTGGAAGGCAGTAATCACGTCGGTATAGCCCTCCACCACAATCACCGTCTTCATACGGCGAATCTGCTCCCGGGCCAGATGAAGGCCGTAAAGAAAGGTTCCCTTTTCAAAAACCGGAGTTTCAGGTGAATTCAAGTACTTGGGACCGCTTTTATCCCCCACTTCCAGAGCCCTGGCGCCAAAGCCGGCCACCTTACCGCTTATGTTGGAGATGGGAAAAATGAGCCGTTCTCTAAAACGATCATAGCACCCGCCGCCCTGCCTGGGCGAAACCAGACCCGCCTGCAACAGGAGATTTTCGGAGATCCCTTTTTTTCGGGCATAATTGATCAGATTCTGCCAACCCGGCGGCGCAAAACCCAAAGTGAAAAGTTCGCCGGTCCCCCGGTCAATACCTCTTTCGTGGAGATAGGCTACCGCTTTTTCCCCGGCAGGACTGTTCCAAAGCTGATGGGCATAAAAACGGGCCGCCAGCATATTTAATTCAAATATATTCTCCCTCAACCGGCTCTCTTCGCCGCCTGCATTTCCGGGATCGGGTATGGTTACCCCGGTCTGCCCGGCCAGCAGCCGGACCGCTTCAGGAAAAGTGAGGTTTTCCATCCTCATGATAAAGTTGAAGACATTGCCTGAAGCACCGCAACCGAAACAATGAAAAAGCTGTTTCTCCGGTGTTATGGTAAAGGAAGGCGTCTTTTCGCTGTGAAAAGGGCAGAGGCCCACCAAATATTTGCCTCTTTTCTCCAGAGCAAGATACTGCCCCACCAGGCCGGGCATGTCGCATCGCTGCCTGATTTCATCTATTATTTGCCCCGGAATTCCCCGAGCCAAGACACTCACCGCCAATTTCTAGATATTCAGGAGAAAGAAAAACCCCATCCCGCAATGCCCAGAGACGAGGCAACCCTGGATAAACGATTTTCTAACGTCAATCCTACAATGGCTGGGACCGCTCCTCCCTGCTAGAACAATGTCAACAGTTTTTTTCTGTTACACTATATTCTACGCCCCGGGTGATAATCCTGCTTAAACCGATAATTTCCGTGGTAAATCCTTCTCTTATTATTGCCATAATGTGACATTTAAATACTGCCGGCCCCCTGTCACAAAGAGGGGTTACCCCCGTCAGAGCAACCCCTCTGCGACAATCTTCCTTAGGAAACAGTTATGCTCTGTTCAGCTAGCGCAGCGGTGATGGGATCAGCTCTTTGAATTGCTCCGCCGCCTCCTGCATAAGCCGTCCAAATTCACCGGTTTCGGAAAAAGAGAGTTCAATATAAGCAATCCGGCCAGCACCGAGGCCCATCTCTTCTAAAAGTGCATTAACATGGTCGATCCTCTTCTGAA
>CAZQEV010000135.1:0-4711 GCA_964592135.1 uncultured Syntrophomonadaceae bacterium | reverse complement strand
TCACACTCTACAACGGCAGCGGCCATGAGATTCAAAAGGGACAGGTTAGTGATACATTCATTAATAGCCTGATTCCTGATGATCCCGCCGTCGCCGGTTTCTACTGGTTCACGGTCCAGGCTCTCGGTGCAGGGGTTGTCTTAGACGGTCCTGAATCTGAAATCTCGGATATCCTGGTTGTCTTTGGCTTTAGTGGTGGATATTCTATCCTCGGCCTTGACCCTCCCGCTAACGACTATGTGGCCGAAGGCTGGCTCCCCGTTCCCGGATATCTCTGGATGCGGATTACTTCGGAAACAGGAAACGACGGCGTGATGATAGTCGAAAGCAGCGCCTCAGGTGCTCCTAATGCGCCCGAAGGCCTTACCGCCGCCGGTGTTTTCTATGACATCGAACTTGACAAGTACCTGGCGGGATCGCATGTGCTGATCAAGGCCGGTTACGATCATGTTAATTTGCCCCAGGGTATGGTGGAAACTTCATTGCGCCTCTACCGCTACGATGCAGTGAAGGGCTGGGTGCTGCTGGATTCCACAGTGGACACCTCTGGAAAAATTGTCACAGCAGAGGTTGATCATTTCAGCACTGTCGGTATCTTCGGCGAAACTGCTGCACCGCCGGCTGCGGATCCAGGCGATGAGAAGCCCAAGGGGGAACTGCCGCGCACCTTCGGTTATATCTCCCTCCTGCTTCTGGGAAGCCTGATTCTGGTTGCAGCAGGACTGCTTTTCTTCAGACGCCGTAAAGCTCTTGAGAATAGATAGAGCATCCTGTTGAGAGACTGATTGAATAGCAGGGGCTGCCTCATGGCGGCCCCTCTTTCGTGATTGCAGAGGGATTGCAGAGGGTGGGAAATTGTTTGTCAGGCAGCGGTGCTGCTGATAAAATGATTACAAAGTAATTGTTCCTGAAAGCGGGTGTTTTTATGAAAAATGGGGTTCTCTTGCGCGCCTTCTCCGTTGTTTTATTTCTATCCATGCTAGGTTTTGCAGGCTGCTCTCTGGAGAAAAAGAGCGAAGAGAACAGTACCATGGATCTGGATCCCAACCTTGAGGCAGCTCTTCGGGAAAGTTTGGATAGAGATGAAGGCCCTCTCATTAGCGAAGACTGGGCGCTGCTGGAGCAGGCCAGGTTCCTGGGACGTTCCATTGAAAATCTGGAGGGTTTCCAGCAGGCCGCTAATTTGCGGGAATTGAACCTGCGCCGGAATGAAATCAGCGACCTGGCTCCTTTGAGTGCCTTACCGCACCTGGAGACGCTGATCCTTGCCGACAACAAGATCGCCGATATCTCCAGACTGAATGGAGATGTTCTCTCCTCGCTGAGACATCTTGACCTGAGCATCAATGAGATCAAAGAGCTGGCCGCCCTGGACTGGGATCGCCTTGAAAACCTGGTTCACCTAGACATTCGCTACAATTATATCAGTCTGCAGGACGAGGATGTCGCCGGCTTGCTCAGGGCTCTGGCAGACCGCGGGGTCGAGGTGCTTGCCGAGCCCATGTACTAAGGTATCTTTGTCTGTCTTACTGCATCTATTTTGCGATTAACCCGTTGCCTTGGCTAGAGCAATGTGTCCCGGATCAGCAGGCTCACCGTGTTTTTAGCCCTGTCCAAAAGGGATGGACAAAAAATGAGCAGCCTTAAGACAGAGATAACATGGTCAGCAAAGGGCATCTGAAGAGTGTTTTTGGAACCTCCCCAGGCAGACGTTGGCATTGCCGGGCGACATTGCCATCAAGGGTTTCAAGATAGAGTGTTTTTCCAGTATAATATGACCATCGCCATAAATATCAGAGCTGTCCAATGGGAAAGGTGGGAACATCTTTAAAGAGAGCCCTTAAGAAAACAAGCCGTTCCCTTTTAAAAGGAGGTCGCACTACTATGAAGAAAAACATTTTACCATCGCTATTTTTGTTGTTGCTGCTTTTGACCCTGACCGGGACGGCCTGTGGCGGGGGCTTTGCCGCTGTCAGTTCCTCCGGCAGTGGAAGCATGATCGGAAAAGATCTTTGCCTGTGGGGGACGGGTGAACAGCTCGCACTTCAGGATGCTCTTTTTGGCTCCCTTTCGCTGCCGGCAAGTGACTCAGGTGAAGGAACCTTCAGCCCTATGGGAGCAGATCAGGGCGATCTCGTGAGCCCCGAGGAGGGCTGGCGGGTTGTCACCAGTCATACTTACAAGGTAACAGGCGTGAAATCATTTTATATCCCCGAACCCCAGAATCCCGGGTACAGAGACTATGAAGTGGGGTTTGATCTGAATGTGGGCCTTGCGGGGGGGCATGAATTTCTCGTGCCTCCCGATAACTTCAGCCCCCCCGGACCGGATGACCGGTTTCGCATCTATATGGGCAAAGGAGCTGTTCCCCAATGGAGTATCAGTAATGTTGACCTGCCGGCAGAAGTGAGCGCTTATTACACTTACACAACTGGAGTTAGCGGCGGCGTTGCAAAGGTGGAATATGCTTTCATAAACGGATACCATCCGGCTTCAATAAAGGTGGACATTTTCGCCCATGAGCTGAACTCGGTGAACTTTGTCACGCGCAGCGAAGCGGGGGAAGAGAGGCCGGAGCGCAATCTGAACAGTCATGCACTTCTTGGCGTCGATCTCTTTAATGCCGGGATAAAAGCGCTCCTGGAGTGTGTCAAGGATGTCAAAGATGAATTCAATCAGCTCCAGTGGGAGCCCCGGGCGGGGCAGGAAGCCCGCTTGCTCTACCGCTGGCAGGCCAAGGAAAAGGGGCTTGAGCATACCATATCGTGGGACCCGGCGGGATGGGAGAGCAGCGACGCTGAAGGGGTGGTGACCTTCACCTCCGGCGGCGGGTCGAAGACCGTTGAGCTTGCCCCCATAAAAGTACCGGCTCCGGCGCTCTATGCCCGCCTTTACCAAAATATCGCCAGCCCCTGGTATGTTGAGAAACTTTTCACCTTTGACGACCTGGCAGATTTCGGAGGGCGGATAGATCTTCAGGTGGTGCTGCCCTCGGGCGATCCCGTCACCGGTTCCGATTACCCTCTGTCGGTGGAGTTCTGGGGCGGGGCCAACCTGGGTTCCTCCGTAAAGAAGACGTTTGACGCTCAGGGAGAGGCGGTGATCGACTATCCCGGCACGGTGGATGACGGCTTTGAAGCGCTGACGATGACGGCATACCCCAAGCTAGCGCTGAACTGGAACTACACCCAGGTGGTGGATTTTCCCAACCGCATTGTCCGCGATCACAGCGCGCCCTTCTTTATTTCGCCTTATGTTCACATATGGAATCGGTACTACTACCCCTCGGATGAAGCGCTGCCGGATGTTACCGTAGAGGTTTACGACTCTGATAATCCCGGTCAGATCATCAATCAGAGCATGCCGCTGGCGATCCGCAAGGAGAATCAATATACTGATCGCGAGGTGGTTATGCAGGGCATGCATAGGGCCTATGTGCAGATTGACCCCGCTGTGATGGCCTCCAGGTCCCTGAACGCCCGGGCGGTGATTCAGGATCACGACCGGGGCGCGCGGGAAAGCAAATTAACCCTGGGAGTAGCGTTAAGTGCCGGCAGTCAGCCGAAGCCGCTTCACGAAGCACGTAAAAATATTCGCTTCAGTTTTGTGCCCCTGGGGGTGGGCGCCTGGGAGTCGGGGCCCATCTCTTATTCTGGAGACACCATAAAAAGGCAGCAGGAATTTATCCAAAAGGTTTTCCCCGCTCCGGTCAGTTTTGAAACCACTATACCCTTCCCCATCCCCCGCAGGAGCGGGCTGCTCTGGGGAGAGGAATCGCACGACAGCTACCTGAAACGCATCTTCCGCCTGCTGAACCGGCTGCAAATACTGGAAGAAGCGGAGGGCAGGCCGGGCCTCGTCACGGGGCTGGCGCCGCCTAATTTCCTCGGCGCCTCGGGCTTGCAGCTTGCGGGCACCTTCGGCATGAACTGGGAGTTCTTTGGAGCGGTGAAGGGCGCCGTGCTCATCGATCCCAGCCAGGCCCTGACGCACCATACGCTGCATGAATTTATTCACACCCTGGGCTTCAAGGATGTTTACCCCAAAGAAAACACCGGGTGGCGGCCCCTGTCGGCAAACGGCCATGACGGAAGCGGCCCGGTCAACAATTTAGAGCGTTACTCCGGCGGCAACTATTCCTATGTGGCGCCTTACTGCGAAGCGATCATGTATGATCACACCAATACCCCCTGGCCCACCTCTGCGGAGTACACTGCTCTGCTGGAATATGCTACCGTACCCGTTCAGGGTACAGCAGGCCAGTTCGCTGTGATGCAGGCTCCGCCGGCGCCACTGGGCGGAGGCGGTGATCTGCTGCTCATCTCCGGGGAGGTCACTCCCGGCAATAAAAGCGTGATCCTCGATCCTGTGCTGACCTATCATGGCGCCGTGGACCTGGGGCTGGAGCCCTCAACCCAGAACCGTTACGTGGTGCAGCTTGTCGATGCCGGCGGCGCTGTCCTGGAGCAGGGCTTTTTCAAGAGCACCACCTTTGAGGGGGTTACCACCGCTTACTTCCTCTTAAGCCTGCCCAACCGACCCGATGCTGCGGCCATCGAGATCGGCGAGCACAACGGCGAGGGCACCCTGAACCCTTCCGGCCGCTGGGGGCGCTATGAACTTGCCGGCGACGCTCCGCAGGTTGTTCTTACCGGGCCCCCGGCAGGGACGCTTTCCGGTGAATTCGAGATCGCCTGGGAGGCGAGCTGCC
>CAZQEV010000134.1:0-4720 GCA_964592135.1 uncultured Syntrophomonadaceae bacterium | reverse complement strand
CTCCGGCGCAGGTGGTAGCAGCCCGTAAGGTGCATGGCCCGCTCCACAGCCAGGCGATCTTCAGCTTTGAGGGAGCTGAAGCGGTCCAGATAGGGGTAGCGCCCCATGGCCACCATCTCTTCCGCGGAAAAATTGAAGCCCACCTCGCCCCCCTGGCCCACCACGGCTAAATTGCGGGCGAGTTCGCGCCTCTTCCAGTGCAGCAGCGCCCTGCCCTCCAGGAAGATCTCGCCGCCGGTTGGCGTTAAAATTGCCGCCATGTTTTTTAGAAGAGTGGACTTGCCGCTGCCGTTGGGGCCGATAATGCCGATAAAGTCGCCCCGTTCCAGGGCCAGGTTGACTCCATCGAGAACTGTCTCCGGGCCGTAGCTGAATGAAAGTTTTTTTATTTCGATGTGCAATCCCATTGATCTCACCTAAAAACGATATTTCCCACGGTGGCGGCGCAGGAGATAGATGAAAAAGGGCGCTCCCAGGAAGGCGGTGACAATGCCCACCGGGATCTCCGCCGGCGAAATGATGGTGCGGGCAAAGGTGTCGGCGGCCACAAGGAAGATGCCCCCGCCGAAAAGCGAAGCCGGGAAAAGGTAGCGGTGATCGGGGCCGACAAGGATACGCATGGCGTGCGGCACGATGAGGCCGACAAAGCCGATCATCCCGCTCACCGAGACCGCCCCGGCGGTGATCAGCGAAGCGGCGATGAGGACCCACCTTTTCGTCCGCTCCACCTCCACACCCAGGCTTAAAGCGTCCTCTTCACCCAGAAGGATCAGGTTCAGGTCGCGAGCCAGGTAGAGCAGGACAGCCAGTCCGATGGTGAAATAGGGGATGACCAGGGTTAGAAGGGACCAGCCCTTCTGCCCCAGGCCGCCGGCCAGCCAGAAGAAGATATTGCGCATCTGCTCTCCGGCGAAGAGCATCCCCAGCGAGATGACCGCCGAAAGAAAGGAGCTCACCACCACCCCGGCCAGCAGCACCGTCACCACCGGCAGGCGCCCCCCCACGCTGCCCAGGCTGTAGACGGTAAAGAGGGCCAGCAGGGCGCCGGCAAAGCCGCAAAGGGGGATGATCAAGCCGGAAGCCGCCCCGGGGAAGAAAAGCAGCGCCGCTGTTGCCCCCACGGCGGCGCCGCTCGATACTCCGATGGTGTAGGGATCAGCCAGGGGGTTCCTCAGGAGCCCCTGAAAGGCCGTCCCCGCCACCGAAAGCGATGCGCCGATGAGAAAACCCAGCAGAATGCGGGGCAGGCGCACCTGCAGGATGATCGTTTCCGCAGGAGCGGCGGGGCCCGTCAGCGAGCCGCTCAGCTCGCCCCAGATGATCCCGACCACCTCCCGTGCCGGCACTCCCACAGCGCCGATGCCCACCGCGCCAATTATCACCGCCGCTGCGGCGAGAGGCAGGACAGCGAGCAGAAGAATGCGCCTTCCCCGCATCATGGATACTCCTCTCTACTTCTGTGACTCTTTATATCTATGACTCTCTACTTCTATGACCCGGGATAAAAATAGCCGTAAAGCAGCTCCAGACCCTGCACCAGGCGGGGACCAGGACGGTTCACCAGGTCGCCGTTGATATCGTAGATCGACTCGTTCTGCACGGCAGCTATATTTTCCCAGGCGTCCTTTTCTGAAAGAATTCTCTCTTTCAACGGAAAAGTGCAGAGGATAATCTGGGGATTGCCTTCGATGATCACCTCTTCGCTGAGCTGGGCGTAGCCCCCCGCCTCGACCACGTTGATTCCGCCGGCGGCGGCGATGAGCTCATCCTCCAGCGTCCCCGGGCCTGCTGCATAGAGATAATCGAGATCCAGAAGCATGAGCACCCGCGGTTTTTCCTCTGCGGGCAGGGCGGCGGCTTTCTCCTTCACCGCCTCGATGGCCGCCTCCATATCGGCGGCCAGTTTCTCCGCCGCATCTTCACTCCCGGTCAGCTCACCGATGCGCCGGATGCTGGCATAGGTTTCCGCCAGGCTTGCCGGCGCAATAACCTCTGTTTTAATGTCCAGTTCAGCAAGACGCTCCACCGCATCGGAGGCAAATCCAAAGAGAACGAGGCCCGGTTCAAGGCTCACCAGCAGCTCTTCGTTCAGGTTGAATGAGTCGCCAATCCTCTGAATGCGCCCGGACTCCACGGCCTCCTCCAGCTCCGGCGGGTAGTTGCAAAAATCGGTCACACCCACCACCGCCTCGCCCAGGCCCAGGGCGAAAAGGAGTTCCGTATTGCTGGGCATAACCGAGACAATCCGCATCAACTCTTCGTCATTTTCAGCCCCGTTTTCAGCAACGCCGCATCCGACCGGCAGCACCATCGCTATGACCGCCAGCAGTATCACCGCAGGCAGCAAGTATCTTTTCATCAATTCAAACCCCTCCTGATTAAAGGCAGTATATTTTTTGTTTTTTACCACTTCAGCCCTCTAAAAAAGCCCGGCCTAAGGTGGCCGAGCCTGATATGCGCCCATAACTACGCACCTCCCTCTCTCCACGAAGGCTTAGTACGCTTTTTACAGGCAGGTTTCCTGGCTTCCGTTCTTCCCCCGCAAGCGGCCTTCCCTCGCCGGATGGCAAAGTGGCTTTTTTCACTCCGGAGTCCCGGTTACAGTGGCGGGACCACGCAGGCTTTGCACCTGCTTCCCTTTAAACCCTTAAGCGGGCACCTGTAAAAACACTTTCTCATTGAAGCATATCCTATCATTGCGCAAAGGGCAAGATTTATTTCGTCGCTGGATAAAAGTTGGATAGGAGGGATGAAAAGGGATAGAAAGTTACTTACACCGGTTCCTGGCGCCGGTGTAAGTAACTGTGGGATTAAATGTTAGAGGCCGGCGGCGGCGAGGATGTCGGGGACTGCTTCCTCCCGGTTTATGGCCATGATGTGGACGCCGTCGCAGAGCGATTCTTTTTTCAGGGCGGCGATCATCCGCCCGGCGATCTCGATCCCCCTGTTGAGGGCGCCGCCTTTGGGCGCCGCCGCCATCTCGTCGATGAGCTCCTGGGGGACAAATATCCCCGGGACGTTGTCGTTCATGAATTTGGCCATCCTGGCCGATGAGAGGAGCACGATCCCGGCCAGGATCTTCACGGGAAACCGGCGGGCATAGTCCATGAATTTGGCGAATCTCTCCAGATCATAAATAGCCTGGGTCTGAAAGAACTCGGCGCCCGCTTCCACTTTCTTTTCAAATTTGATCAGCTGCGGTTCCAGCGGTTCGGCCTCGGGGGTGACGGTGGCGCCGGCGCAGAACTCCACGGCTCCCAGAAGTTCATTGCCCCCGAAGTCAAAGCCTTCTTCCAGCTGCCTGACGCCGTGCAGCAGCTGGACGGAATCGAGATCGAAGATCCCCTTCGCTTCGCCGTGATCGCCCACGGGCACGGCGTCGCCGGTGAGACAGAGAACACTCCCGATGCCCTTGCTGTAGGCCAGGAGCAGCTCCGCCTGCAGGGCGATGCGGTTGCGATCGCGGCAGGTCATCTGCAGCACGGGCTCCCCGCCCCGCTCCTTCACCGCCAGGCAGCCGCCGATGGAGGGAAAGCGCATCACCGAGCTCTGGTGGTCGGTCACATTGATCGCATCAACCCTATCTTTGAGCAGATCGATGTGGTGGTACATCTGCTCCAGATCGGTCCCCTTGGGCGGGCCGATCTCGCCGGTGATCACAAATTCTTTCTTCTCCAGAGCCTCTTTCAGTTTTGAAGCCATCTTTATCCCTCCTTTTTCATGAAATGACGGACTCCCGGGGCCGGGGCATGACCTGGTGGTTCCTGGGAGGATGATATTTGCGCATCAGGTCGAGCCGGCCCTGCTCCTTCAGCCTGTTGTAGATCAGGGTGAAGGCGCAGTCCTTTTCGGGATCGACCTCGCACTTGCCCTTGTTCGTGCCGCCGCAGGGGCCGTTTAGGAGCCCTTTGTGGCAGGCGGTGAGCGGACAGATTCCCGCCGTCTCTCCCAGAACGCAGCGGCCGCACTGGTCGCAGGCTTCGAAGAAGTGACCGGGGCTCTTCTCCAGGCCGATAAAGAGGGTGTCCAGGGCGGGGATCACCGGCTGGGGCAGGTAGGAGTTTACCCGCTGCACCCCCAGCGCACAGGCCATCACGATGATGCACTGGGCATCCTGCACCGCTTTCCTATTTTCCTCAAGGATCGCCGCCGTCATATCATCACAGGCTGTGGGGATGACCACTGCGCCTGTAACGAGCCTGCCCTCTTCCTGCAGGCTCTCCCGCATGGCTTTCACTTCATCTATGCCCCCGGTTTTGGCCATGGTTGCGCAGGTGCCGCATCCGATGAGAAAGATGCGGTTCAGCTCACCGCAGAGCTGTTTTACTTCATCAAGGGATTTCTGCTTTGTCAGCGATTTCATGATAAACCTCCTTTATTCCTCCAGATCGCACCGCAGGCAGCGGCTGCTCTCCTGCCTGGCCTGCGCCTCTCCGAGGGCCAGTTCTGTTTCCTTGAAGTTTTTGATCCGCTCCTCAAAGGGGAGCCGGGGAATCTCCGGCCTGTATTGCGGCTCCCAGGTCTCCTCTTCCTCATCGGGCGGGAGCTCTTCTGCGATCCATTCGGGCCTGGAGTCGTACATTTCAACGCGGGAGGGATCTCCTTTCAGGTATTTGTCGATGGCCAGCGCTCCCCTTCTGCCGGCGGCGATGGTCTCTATGACCATGCCCGGCCCGCTGACGAAATCGCCCCCGGCAAAGACTCCGGGCACATTGGAGAT
>CAZQEV010000133.1:0-4729 GCA_964592135.1 uncultured Syntrophomonadaceae bacterium | reverse complement strand
TACTATTTAGATCTGGATCTGACTATCGATTATGATCAGGTTATCGCCCGCAGGGCCGGCAATCTACCGGGAAACGCCCTTGATGATGAGATTATCGATGTGCTGAAAGAGCAGCTGAGTCTTGGTGAGGCAGAAGACGGCTTCAGTTTCCCTGACAGCTGCCAATGGCCCGGCCGCCGCTCTTTTCGGGAAGGGCGTCTTATTTACGAAACAGGCAAGGGCGAGACTGCCGCCCTTGAAGGTGATTATCAACTTCTGTTTCTCTCCCCTTTTTGTGGGGAGAAACACTTTGAGGCTTTAGAAAACTGCCTGCTTTTCAGCGGCAGCCTCGATGCGGAGGCTTTGGGGATTCTAAAGCAGGCGGCAGCGGCCAAGATGTTGATCAAGGAGGACTATAACCGTACCATTATGGAAGGTCGCTACCGCAAGCTAAGGCCCCGCTTTATCGAGTTGATGGTAAAAGCCTACCTGGAGACAGGGTCTGTGCAGACAGATCTGGCGAAAAGGCCCGTTAAATCCCTGATCACCCGGGAATTTGCCAACTTTGACGAGCTCTTCTTCGAGATCAAACCTTTGCTGCTAGAGGCTCACTTCGACAGGCACTATCCGCAGCATCCCCGTTTTACCCAGCAGATCACCCGGGATAATATCAGGGGCGAATTCAATGCTGCTCTCAGAGAGGTTTTGCAGAAAAATGGGGTGCAGACCCTTTTTGCAAATGCTCGTTCTGTCCTCAATGCCTTGGAGCTAACTGACGCTGACGGAAATCTGTCTACAATCAGATCCCCTGTGGCCCGTGAGATCATCACGATTGCCCGCGATAATCAGGGCGCCAATGTGGATGTAAGGGAATTGCTGGAGCGTTTTTCCGGTGAGCCATACGGTTATGATCATCTGATGACTGCCTTTATTATAGCTATGCTCACCTATAATGGAGAAATTTCGCTGCGTGCCGCCGGTGGCAAGGTGATCTCCTCCTCCGAGGTGCGCGACACCTTTGGTGCAGGCCTGGAGGCCTTTGAAAACATTCGCTACCTGGCACTGGAATCGGAGATCAGCCCTGAACCGCTGATCAAACTTTTCACCGCATTGGGGATCAACCCCGATATTACCGGCAAGCTTCGTGTCTCCGGGAAGAGAGGCGAAGCGGTCCAGGGATTCCGTACCCGTTACCTCGAACTTAAAGAGCAGCTCGACTTTGTTCGCCGAAAATTCGAGAACCTTTCCCTGCATCATGGAAACATCATCGATATTGATGGACTCCAGGCGCGGTATGAAATCATATCCCGGCTGCCCCTGGATGAGTTCGCCGGGGTAAAGACGCCTGCTGATCTGCGAAAGATCATCTATAACGATGAACAAATCCAAGGCTTTGGCGGAGCCTGCCAGGCGCTCCGGCAGCTTCATGACTTTTACCACTTTTACACTGAGCATCTTGCTGCTGCAGTTGACTACGCTTTGGAGGTACAGCGTGTCTTGAACGATTACCCCGGCATCTTCCAGATCGAAGGTCTGAAAGATCTGCTTGAGGAGTCCTTTGCTGTTCTCTCCGACTCGAGTCGGTTCATGGAACCGGGCCAACTTAGTCCCCTACTGGGCAAGCTGCAGCAGGTAAGGCAAAAATACAGCGCCGCTTACTACCATGCTCATCAGGCGCACGTCGGCGATGAGGCGAGCTGGACGCGCTTGACCGATCTGACCCGGGGGGAGATCTATACCGCCCTTCGGCTGCTCAGGCATATCGCTCTGGTGAACAAGGTGCCCTTTACTGAACTGGAGGGGGATATCAGCACCCTGAGCAGCCTGCGCTGCCCCGACTTCAGGGTGGAGCTTTTGGAAAGCAGGGTCACCTGCCCGCGCTGCCAGTTCCCCCTGGAATTCAGGGGTAAGGGTATTGATTTCCGCATTGGCGACCTGGAGAGACAGGTTGGTGAGCTCTATGCCGGATGGGAGAGAAGCATCTTGGCTGAGCTAAAGAACTATCAGGACAATCTGCAGTACCTTCAGGAAGATGAAGCGGCACTTGTCCGGCAGGTGCTCCAGAAGGGGAAACTGGAAGGGCTTGTCACCGAACAGTTGGTGATGGCCCTGAACAATCTCTTCAAGGAGCTGGAGCTGGTGGAGTTTGACCCTGCAAGCATGCTGGAGCAACTTTTCTCCGGCGGCCAGGTTATCGACTACTACACCCTGGAGCGCCGTTTGGAGGAATATAAGCAGCAGCTCACCTCCGGTCGCGATCTGGACAAGGTGCGCATCAAGCTCAGCAGTTTGGAGAAATAACGTTCCCCCTTGGACGGGGTGGGCGAAGTGAAGAATCCTGCTTTTCCCCTAGAAAGGAGTTCGCTATGAAGCCAGATCAACTTCAGATAAAGATCGAGAAGGAAGAACAACCAGACGAATTTGCCCAAAACTGCCGCCCCCTGGAGGAACTCCTTGATTCGGTTCGCCATATTGAGGGTTTCCCGCTGGGCAAAGACGAGGATATCCTCGCTCTCTCGGATCCGCCGTACTATACTGCCTGCCCTAACCCTTACATTAACGATTTCATCGAACATTACGGTAAACCATATGATCCCGAAACCGATACTTACCACCGTGAGCCCTTTGTCAGTGATGTCAGCGAGGGTAAAAATGATCCCATCTATAATGCGCATTCTTACCACACCAAGGTGCCCCACAAGGCCATTATGAAGTTCATAGAGCACTATACCGAAGAGGGAGATATTGTTTTCGATGGCTTCTGCGGTACAGGCATGACCGGGGTGGCTGCCGGGCTGCTCAACCGTAGAGCTATCCTCTGTGATCTCTCTCCTGCTGCTACTTTTATCGCTTATAACTACAATACTTCTGTTGATGCAGATGAATTTGAGCGCGAGGCCAAGCTGATTCTAGCAGAGGTTGAAGAAGAGTGCAGTTGGATGTACGAGACCCTGCATACCGATGGTCAAACAAAGGGACGGATCAATTACACTGTTTGGTCTGATGTTTTTATTTGTCCCTACTGTGAAAATGAGTATATCTTCTGGGAAGCAGCTGTTGATCAGGAGGCTGGGAAAGTAAAAAGAAAATACGATTGTCCTTTTTGTAAAGCTGAAATTACCAAGCGCGAATGCGAGCGTGCTTGGGTTACTTTTTTCGATCAGGCGATCAATCAGGAAGTTACGCAGGCGAAACAGGTGCCGGTGATGATCAATTATTCGGTGGGGCGAAAGCGGTTTGAAAAAGAGCCGGATCAGTTTGATCTGGATCTGATAAAAAAAATTGAAGAGAGCGTGATCCCATACTGGTTTCCGACCGACCGAATGCCAAAAGGGGACGAATCAAGAAGGAACGACAGGATGGGGATAACACATGTCCATCATTTTTATACAAAGCGAAATTTGTGGATTTTAGCATCTATCAAGGAAAAATGTTTGTCGCCGGCCCTCAATCTATGGTTTAATTCACAGCTAATGAATATAAGCAAATTAAATAGACATCGTCCAAACGTGTCGTTCCCTTACAATCCACTAAGTGGTACCCTATACATAGCCTCACAAATATCCGAGGCAAATCTATTTACCGCTTATATCAACAAGCTTACGCGTTTGCTTAATGCCATAATAGGAGTTACAAGTGGTGCACTTGTTCAAGCAGTCTCTACCGAAGCAACTAATATAAATAACCAATACATCGATTATGTTTTTACTGATCCACCCTTTGGAAGTAACTTAATGTATTCAGAGTTAAATTTTATTTGGGAAGCCTGGCTAAAGGTGTTTACTAACAATCAGCCCGAAGCTGTAGTGAACAACACGCAGAAGAAAAGCTTAAGCGAGTACAAGGGATTAATGACCGAGTGTTTTAAAGAAATGTACCGTATTTTGAAGCCCAACCGCTGGATGACCGTGGTCTTCCATAATTCGATGGCTTCTGTATGGAACACCATTCAAGATGCTATTAACAAGGCAGGCTTTATCGTGGCACAGGTAACTGTCCTAGATAAGCAGCAGGGTAGTTTTAAGCAGGTTACTTCGTCCGGCGCGGTAAAAAATGATTTGGTCATCAATGCTTATAAACCAAAGCAGCATCTGGAAGAACATTTTCTTAAAAGATCAGGCGAGGGGTTGGAGAAAGACTTTGTGCAGGATCTTTTGAAGCATCTGCCTATTGGATCTAATATAGGTCGCACCGAGCAGATGCTATTTTCGAAACTTCTGGCTTATTACGTGCAGCGGGGTTACGAGATCAGGCTTAACGCCCGCCAGTTTTACACTTTGCTGAAAGACAACTTCAAACTTATTGATGGGTACTGGCTTACCAGCAGCCAGGTCTTAATGTATGAAGAGTGGAAGAAGAAACACGGCCTAAAAGGAATCCGACCCGGTCAACAAATAATAATTGTTGGTGATGAAAAATCTGCAGTTGCCTGGCTCTACAACTTTCTTGATGAACCGAGAGAATATAGCGAAATATTTACCGCTTCCCGCAAAATCACGGCAGGCGTTGAAGACCAGGTTCCCGAATTAAAGGAATTGTTGGATAAAAATTTTATACATGAAGATGGTCGCTATCGGCGCCCCATGACCGAAAAAGAAAAAGAAATCGTTGAAGAGCAGCGTGAAAAGGATCTTGATAAGGCCTTCAATACTATTCTAAACGACGCTCGCAGCGGCAAAAAGTTGAAAGAGGTTCGCAAAGAAGCCATCATTCATGGCTTTACCGAAGCATACCAGCAGAAACACTACGA
>CAZQEV010000132.1:0-4773 GCA_964592135.1 uncultured Syntrophomonadaceae bacterium | reverse complement strand
GATCTATTAATAGGGGATCAGGGTTTTTTCTCCCAGGCGGAGCCTGTCGATTTCTTCAGCAAGCTCTTCGGGGACCACGATGGTATCGGGGTCGCCATCGGAGATATAGCGTCTTTGCGGGTTTTCTCGCAGCCGCTCCAACCAGTCGTACAGGCCGTATCCTTCCACCTCCATCTCACTCGCCCGCACGCGGGGCAGCGCTGCCGCATTGAAAGCCATGCTGAAAGGAGAAGGAGCAGGATTGGAGCCCACAAGCAGAATCCCGTCATTGCGGTAGGCGGTGCCCTCGAATTCACCTTCAATGATATGGCTCATGTTGTCGGGGAATTCGCCGCAGGGAAGGGCCAGGCTGCGCACGGTGTATCCCGGCAAATACTCCTCTGTCCGCTTCACATGCAGGGCCAGTTCCCGGCGGGCTTCCTCGGGTGAGAGCCGGCGCAGGTTGCCGTGCGAGTAGCAGTGGTTGCCGATCTCGAAACCTTTATCAACAAGGTAAGAGAGCTTCTTCTGAACATGTGCGTACTGTTCAAAGGGGGCTTCGTAAAAGATATAGAAGGTCGCCGCAAGGCCGAAATCGGGGTGCGCCTTGTAAAATTCCTCTAGGATAGCGACGGCGCAGTCGGGGTCGATCACCTGCCGGTCTCCCTCTTCCAGGTAACGGAATTGCCCCCCCCTGCCGTCATCGAAAGTGAGCACCACCGGGGAGCAGCCCGCAGGAATATCGATATGGCCGTCAAGCAGGTTGTTCATCGAGATAGGGCGGTACCCCGCCTCATAGAGCGTCTCCAGATCTTTGCGAAAATTAGCAGGGGTGCGGCACCAGACATCCTCAGGCTCCCCGATCTCATGGTACATCAGGATCATGATCTCGCCGGCTTCATTCACGCTCAGGGCATTGTAATCGATCTCTTCGCTCTTTCCCGGATCCACCTCTTCTCCATTACCAGGGTTTTCTTCGCCGGGGGGGGCCGTAATATCGTCTCCGGGACTGCTGCAGGATAGCGGCAGCATCACTGCAAGCAACAGCACAACCGTCAGCAGCGCCGCCTGGAACCTGCTTTTTTTGCACCAGAACTGCAACCTTTTCGACATCTGTACACCCCTTCTGACCGCAATTTATTATGTATCTAACATATTTCGACAGGTTGCGAGCCTGCTCCTGCCGCCCCATAATTTACCGGCGGCGGATTGATCTCGCTGATAAGAGGAAAATATAATTTACCAGAGAAAGAAAAGAGGACCGGATCGGGTAAAAGGTGACAGGAAAAAGTGGGACAAGAAGGACCGTCCCCGTTGTCCCATCTTGTCTGGTAATTTGATGTGAAAGGGTGAGTATTGATGAAAGTGCTGACAGCTGCGGCGATGCGTGAGGCTGACGGGAGGACCATAGAGGAGCTGGGACTTCCCGGGGCGGTATTGATGGAGAGTGCCGGTATGAGGATTGTCGAGGTGATCCTGGCCCTGCAGCCGGTCCCGGTGCGGGTGGTGGTAGCGGCGGGTTCGGGGAATAACGGGGGGGATGGGTTTGTCGCGGCGCGCCTGCTGCGGCAGGCGGGAGTGTCTGTTTCGCTCTGGGCGACGGCGCCGCCGGGCGCTTACCGGGGCGATGCCGCGATCAACTATGAATTTTTAAGGCATAGCGGTTTTGTGGTCAAGCATATACTGGATCAGACAGGGTTGGAGCAGTTCAGGGCAGATCTTGAAGGCGCCGGCCTTATTGTCGACGCACTCTTCGGTATCGGGCTGGACCGGCCGGTGAAGGGATTGGCCGCCGGGATAATCGAAGCGATCAACTCAAGCAGTGCTCCTGTGTTGGCAGCGGATATACCTTCGGGGGTTCAGGCAGACAGCGGAGAGGTGCTGGGCTGCGCCGTGCAGGCGCGCTGGACGGTTACATTTGCTTTTCCGAAACCGGGGTTGCTGCAGCATCCCGGCGCTGCCCTGGCAGGCGAGGTTGTCGTGGGTGAGATCAATATCCCATCTTCACTGGCGGCAGAGGAACAGGCTCGGGTGGCTACTGCACAGCAGGTTCGGGAACTGCTGCCGTCCCGCCCGCAGGCTTCGCACAAAGGGAGCTTCGGCCGGGTGCTCATTATCGCCGGCTCTCCTGGTATGAGCGGTGCTGCGGTGCTGGCTGCAGGAGCGGCGCTGCGCGGCGGCGCCGGGCTGGTCTACCTTGCCGCTCCCGCGGCGGTTTGTCCGGCGCTGGAGGCGCAGCTCCCCGAAGCGGTCACCGTGGCTCTACCTGAACTTTCTCCGGGGCTGGTCGATCCCGGTGCTGCAGAACTGCTTCTTGAAAAAGCGGCCTCTTGCGGTGCTCTGGCGGTGGGACCGGGCCTTGCGCCGGTGCAAGAGACTGCAGCCCTGCTGGAACAGCTGCTCCGGTGCTGTTCGCTGCCTCTGGTGCTCGACGCCGGTGCTCTGGGGGCGCTGGCGCTGCTGCCGGAAGAGGGGCGAAGAGAGCTTCTGCGGGCGGCCCAGCAGCCGCCGCTGCTTACTCCGCATCCGGGTGAGATGGCGCGTTTGACGGGGCTGGGCATTGATCAGGTGCAGCGTTCCCGCCCGGAGACAGCGCTTCGCTTTGCCCGGGAATGGGACAGCATCATGGTCTTGAAGGGGGCGCAGACCGTCATCGCTTCCCCTGCCGGTGAGCTCTGTTTCAATCCCACCGGCGGATCAGCCCTGGCTACGGCTGGAACGGGAGATCTGCTCACCGGTCTGATCGTTTCCCTTATCGCCCAGGGGATGCAGCCCTATGACGCTGCTGCTGCTGCGGCTTTCATGCACGGACTGGCGGGCGACCTGCTTCCGAAAGGACGCGGCGCCCTGGCCGGGGACGTATTGGCCGCATTCCCGGCGGCATTTCAGCACCTGGAGCGGGAAAGCAGGGCCCTTTCACCCTGGGGCCCTTTTCACCGCAGGCTCAGGCCGGTCTAAGCAACCATGCAAGGGGGTAGGCATATTGCGTATAAAAAAAGGAAGGAGATCCCCGAAAGCGCCTGCAGGAATTTTCCTGGTGTTTCGGCTGCCGCTATTGATCTTGCTAATTCTTGGTTTGCTGGGCGCTCTCGGTTTAGCCGGGTGGCGTCATTTTTATGGAGGAAGCAACAGCGATCCTGCGGTGGTGATCCGGCGGCGCATGGAGGAAAATATCTCCGCACTGGAGAGCTACCATGCCCGTTACAGGACAACACCTGCCGGTGAGGAGGGTGAAACCGCCTACAGCGTGGAAATATGGAAAGAGGTGCCTCACCGCTATCGCCTGGAAATGACCACCACCGCAGCCGGGCGGCAGAGCACCGTTGAGGTGATCATCGGTGAGCATGACCGGGTCTATCTTTACGATCCCGGCAGCGGCGGCTTTTTGCCTGCCGCCGGGCTGACTGAAACGGGGGTTTCCACTGCATTTCTCGAGGATTACTGGCACTCTATCTGTGAGGCGCCCCTCTTCGACTATATAGGTGAAGAGGGCGGTTCGCGGCACAGTTATTACATGATTGAAATAACCCCCGCCGAACCGCACCGCTACCGGGTCAGCGAAAAGGTCTGGCTGGAAAAGAAAACCTTTTTACCCGTGCGGATTGAAAGTTTTGATCTTGCCGGCAGCATCACGCAGGTCACCGTTTTCGAACTGCTGCAGCTCAACCCCATGCTTGAAGCGGCTCTGTTTGAGGTTGACACCATTATTTCCTGTGAGGAGCAACCGTAAAGTTATTTTCCGGTGATCCGACGGTAGAGGAGATGAGTGCGCTCCGCAACGAGCCGCAGATCGCAATTTTCCCGGACAAATTTACGCCCTCGCTGCTGCAGTGATTCGAGAAGGGGGCGATCTTTAAGCAAGGTGGAGAGATCGTAGAAAATCGTGCGGTAGCACGGTGGTTCAGCTTCTGCTCCGGAAAGATCGGGGAAAGAAAGCGCTGCCGGATAGGTTGAGGGATCGAATATGCCGCGATAGCCCCGCCCCATGATCAGGGCGGCATTTTCGCAGGCCATTCCCTCCAGCAGGCTCCGCCGTCTACCCACCACTATTTGCGAACCGCCAAGCACAACGGAGCTGTTTAACCGCCATCCGTAATAACGTCCCTTGATCAGGGGAAAGGGCCCGGGAGAGACGAGCTCTACTTCGAGATCGGCCAGCCCTGCAGCCTTGAGCAGGGCTGTGGCTCCTGCGCCGGTGAAGCCGCCCTCCTCACCGATGACAGTAATTTTGAAGCCCTCCTTTGTGGCGGTCCGGCAGAGCTCCAGGTCCACCCCCTCAGGAATGAAGAGCGCCTTTTGCCTTAGCCCGGCCGGGATGGAAGGAACCTCGGGGCAGGGCGTGATCAGGAAGGAAAAATTTTGTAGCGGGGTGGGGTTTTCCCGCAAGTCCAGCTGTTCATGCAGGGTTGCTCCACAGGGGATGCGCAGGGTGCGGATCAGTTTTTGCGCTTTCTCCGCCAGGGAAAGGTCATGCAGGTGCAGCAGGTCAAAACGGTAATGGCGGGCCAGCCGCAATATTTCATCCGGCCGGCTTTCGGCAAAACAGGGGAATTGCTGCTGGTAATAGTGAAACTGTTCCTGATAAGGGTGAGGGCAATCACTGATCGCCACCACTGCCTTGACACCCTGCCGGGTTAACCCGGCAGCAAGGCTTAAGATGTGGTTCATCACGCTGCTGTAACGGAAACGACTCCACATGAGAACACGCAAAAAAGATCACCCGGGATCAGCATATGAATGCGGGTAATAAAATGTGCCTGGCGCCGCAAAAGATAGGTGCGAAGCAAAATCTCG
>CAZQEV010000131.1:0-4796 GCA_964592135.1 uncultured Syntrophomonadaceae bacterium | reverse complement strand
CAGTTCAAAGCCGCGCCGTAAAGCTCTTCGGCGCGCCGCCGCGCCGCCGCCGCGCCCAGCAGGGCCGGAAATGTCGCCTTGTCCCGGGCCCGGTCCGCGCCGGTCTCCTTGCCCATGACGGCGGCGTCGCCTTCCAGGTCGAGCAGATCATCGGTGATCTGGAAAGCCTGCCCCAGGCAGGCGCCGTAATAGCCGAGGGTTTTCAGCTGTGCCGGCGAGGCTCCCGCGGCGATGGCGCCGCAGCGCACCGCCGCCTGCAGCAGGGCGCCGGTCTTCAGGCGGTCGATCCGCTCAAGCTCTGCCGCCCCCACATCTTTTCCCTCTGCTTCGAGGTCCAGGATCTGTCCCGCGACCATCCCCTCCATGCCCGAGGCGCGGGCCAGCTCCAGCCCGATCTGCAGCGCCGGCTCTAAGCGCCCCTCCCTGAGACCGTAAGCGGCGGCCAGCTCAAAAGCAAGCGTCAGCAGCGCATCCCCGGCCAGAATGGCGACCGCGTCACCGTAAACACGGTGGCAGGAGGGCCGGCCCCTGCGCAGATCGCTGTTATCCATGGCCGGGAGGTCGTCATGGATGAGTGAATAAGTATGAATGAGCTCCAGGGCCAGGGCCACCGGCATCACTCTCTCTCCGGAAAGGCCCAGGGTCTCCGCGGCAGCCATGGCCAGCAGCGGGCGCAGCCTTTTGCCTCCTGCGGTGACGCTGTAGCGCATCGCCTCGCGCAGCGGCGCCGGCAGCCCGCCCCGCTGTTCAAAAAGAACCGCCAGCGCTTTCTCCACCGCTTCGCGCTGCCGCTCCAGGTAAACCCCGGGATCAGGAATCTCCATCAGATCCGGCGCCCGGCTTTTCGCCGCTCTCCCCGGCCGCCTCCTGCTCCTCCTTGAGCAGGTATTCCACCTGGAATTCGATCTCGGCCAGCTTTTCACGGCAGTAGCGGGAAAGGCGCACCCCCTCCTTGAAGCCGGCCAGCGCCTCCTCCAGGGGAACCTCCTCATTTTCCAGACGCGCCACGATCTCTTCCAGGCGCCCCACGGCCTCTTCGTAAGTCAGTTTACACTTTTCTTCTGCTTCAGGGGACAAGTTCAGGACCCTCCTCCAGCTCTTCAATGCGGCAGCGGGCGCTGCCGTCGCGGAAACGCAGCATCAGGCGCTGCCCCACCTGCAGATCGCCCACCGACCGGACCACATTGCCCCGATCATCCTGGCAGTAGCTGTAGCCCCGGGCCATCAGCTTCAAGGGGCCGGCCCCCTCAAGCTTATCTCCCAGCACCGCCAGCTGCATTCCTTTCAGTTCCAGGCAGCGCATTAGAGAGCGGCGCAGCCTTTCATCCAGCGCGGCGCACCGCTCCCCCGCTCTCTGCACTCTTTCCAGGGGCCGGCGGTAAAAGCGGGCTGTCACCGTGTAATCGAGCAGCTGTTTTTCCTGCAGCAGGCGCTGCTGCAGCGCCTGCATATTTCTTTCCTCCAGGCTCTTAACCTGCATGAGCAGTTCGTCATAGCGCGGCAGAGCCGCCGCTGCCGCCGCCGTAGGCGTGGCGGCCCGCAGATCGGCCACAAAGTCGGCGATGGTGAAATCGGTTTCATGGCCCACGGCGGAAATAACGGGCAGGCGGGAATTGAAAATAGCCCGGGCCACCGTCTCGGTGTTGAAAGGGGCCAGATCCTCCAGGGAACCGCCGCCGCGGGCGATAATGATGAGCTCGATGCCGGCCATATTGTTAAGCAGCCCGACGGCGCGGGCAATATCCGCCGGGGCGCCGCTCCCCTGCATCAGGCTCTCCGCAACAAGGATCTGCACATAGGGAAAACGCTGCCGCACAGTTGTGAGGATATCCTGCAGCGCCGCCCCCGTAGGCGAGGTGATCACGGCGATGCGCCGCGGCAGGCGGGGAATTTTCTGCTTATGCGCCTCGCGGAAAAGCCCTTCCTCTTCAAGTTTTTTCTTGAGCTGCTCAAAAGCGAGGTAGAGCGAGCCCATCCCCGCCGGCTCCATCTCCGACACATAGAGCTGGTAGGCGCCGCCCGGCTCATACACGGAAAGGCTGCCGTATATGAAAAGCTCCATCCCGTCAGCAGGCTGAAAGCGGCAGCGCCGGTTGTCACGGCGGAAAAAGACGCAGCGCAGCGAGGCGGCGCTGTCCTTGACGGTGAAATACATGTGCCCGGAACGATGGTGCGTGAAATTGGAGAGCTCCCCCGCCACCCAGAGATCGCGGAGACGGGGGTCTCCCTGGATCAGCCCTTTGACGATCCGGTTTACTTCAGATACCGTATACACAGGAGTGCGATTCTCCATCTTTAAATCGGGAGCCCTCCGGGTTGGAAAGCCCGCCAGGCGCTCACTTTCACCGCCCCTCCACCTCCGTCGGCCGGGAGATCTCCTCCTGCAGATCCTGCAAGGTGCCGTAATCAGATGAACCGCCCATGACTGCGGTAAGTGCTGCGATCACCCGCCACTCCGGCCAGATTCCGCCGGCGGCGCCCGGTTCAGCGAGGTTCAGGCGCCGCTCTCCGGCGCTGTTTGTAAAAGAACCCTCTTTCAGATGCAGCGGCGTCGCCGGAAAGACCACATCCGCCTCTGCCGGTACGGCGCTCCTTGAAGCACACTGCACCGCCAGGAATTCAAAGCCCGGCGGCAGAGGCCCGGCCATTCCATCGAGCACCGCAAAAAGTCCTTTGATCTCACCCGCTTCGACGGCGGCCATGATCTGTTCCCTGTTGAGCCCGGCCTTGCCGTTGAGGCGAACGCATCCCGGCAGCAGCTGCGGCGCTCCTCCCGTCTCGACGATGCCGCGGGCATTGCCCTCTTCCGCCAGGAAGAGCAAACTGCTCCGGCCCCTTTCCAGCTGCCCGGCAGCCCGGGCCGCCTTCAGCAGCGGCTCGACCCAGCCGCCGCCTGCTGTTTCGAAAAAGGAGGGGCAAATGAGCACAACGGTTTTGCCGCGGCTCAAAAGGTGCGCCGCCCGGCTCAGGGGGGCCTCCTCCAGTCCCGTCTCTTTGATCAGATCGGCAGCCCCCTCACCCTGCACCAGGGCGGCCAGGGCTCTGAAAAGATCCCCTTCCGTCCCCGGGCGGGGCTGCAGCACCAGTCTCTCCCATGCATCCAGCTCTCTTCCCGCCGGGCTCACCTGCACCAGGGCGGCGCCGCCCAGGCGGCAGGCCTGCTCCACGGCCATGGCCGCAACAGGATTGGTGGAGGCAAGATCTTTCCCCAGGACAAAGATGGCGCCGGCATTGAGCAGATCGTCAAAGGAGGGTCCGGAAGCAGCGGGGCCGGCGACATCCTCAAGGGCGCAGAGCGCCTCCGCCAGGGCCGGCTTCACTCCCAGATCCACATGAGCCGTTTCCATGACCTCGCGGCCCAGTTTTTGCAGAAGATAGCTCTCCTCGTTGCTGCAGCGCCCCCCGGCAATCACCGCCAGGGCGGCCGGGCGCCTTTTCTTCTTTATCTCCAGAAAAGCGCGGCCCGCTGCCTGCAGCGCCTCTTCGTAAGAGGTTTCCCTGAATCCGCCTTCACCCCGGATCAGCGGCGCCGTCAGGAGGTCCTTCTCCGCTCCGGCCACCGCGTTGAATTTACCTTTCCGACAGAGCCGGCCGTTCTCTTCCGTTCCCGTCACCCGGACCAGTTTTTCTCCGGCGAAATGGCGGTGAACAGGACAGCCCAGCGAACATTCAAGGCAGACCCCGCTGTAGGGGCGAAGCTCCCACTCCCTTCCGGCGGCGGTCCGATCCCTTTCCGTAAGGGCGCCCACGGGGCAGACATCGACACACTGCCCGCAGAATATGCAGCCCGCCTCCTCGAGACTGACGGCTTCACCGGCGCGATAGGGGGTGATCCGGCTTTCGATCCCGCCGCTGAGCAGCCCGAAGACATTGCGGCCGGCGTAGTCACGGCAGACCCTGAGGCAGCGCCCACAGAGGATGCATTTGGCCTCATCGCGGACAATGTAGGGATTGTCGTCCCCGGTTACAGGGAGCGCCCGGATCAGCTCCGGCAGCTCCACCTGCCAGTTGTAAGTCCGCTCCTGCAGATCGCAGGCTCCGCTCTTTTCGCAGGTCAGGCAATCAGCATAGGGGTGGTCCGAAAGCATGAGGGAGATGATCTCTTTGCGCATGGCCTCGAGCTGCGGAGTGCTCGTCGTTACAACCATGCCCTCCTGGATCTCGTTGTCGCAGGAGGTCACCGGCGCCGCCACGCCCTCCACCTCCACGATACAGAGCCGGCAGTGGCCCAGCGGCCTCAACCGGGGGTGGTAACAGAGCGCAGGTATTTCAATGCCGCTTTTGCGGGCCGCCTCCAGGATCGTTGTTCCGGCGGCGGCATGAACGTGCTTCCCGTCAATGGTTAATGAAACAGCTTTCATTTCTTATGCCCTCCTCCCGGTTATATTACAGCCAGGCCCAGGCGCAGGCAGCAGGCGCAGCGCCCCGCTTCGCGCAGCGCTACAGGCGGCCCGTCAAAACCCAGTTCGGCTTCGGAAAATCCTTTTATTCTTTCGGCAACAGGTGCGCAGCCTTCCTCCTGCCGCTCCAGGTTTCCGATGAGCGGCGGCTTCTCGGCAGGATTGTACACACCTGTCCTCTCCACAAAATTCTCCATGGCCAGCTGCTGCGAGACCGCCACTGCCCCATGGCACAGGTAGCAGTCAAGGGCCTCCACAGCCTTGTTGGCCGAGGCGATGGCCTCGATGACGGTGCGGGCGCCGAGCACCGTGTCGCCCGCGGCAAAAACTCCGGGCGCCGATGTGGCCATGGTCAGCGGATCGGCGGCGATAACGCCGCGCTCCGTAAGCTCCACG
>CAZQEV010000130.1:0-4813 GCA_964592135.1 uncultured Syntrophomonadaceae bacterium | reverse complement strand
GGTGGATGAATGATCAGGGATCTGGGGACGGGGGAGCGATCTTGCCCATCAGCAGTGCGCAAAGTCGTTTTGGATCGCATGTCAGCTTGAGGGCATCTCTGGTATAATGGGGGAGCGAGGAGGCCGGGAATATGGAAGATGTAAAAAAAACAGTTCCTTTAAATGAAGTCGCCAATGCCGCGACTCATGGATTGGGTACGGGGTTGGCTATTGCTGCACTGGTTGTTTTAACAGTTTATGCCGCGAAATACGGTAGCGTCCGGCACACTGTCAGTTTCAGCATTTACGGCGCTACTCTGGTTTTCCTCTATCTTTGCTCCACTCTCTACCACAGCTTTCAAGAGGAGCGGGTGAAGTATATTTTTCGGATCCTGGATCACTCGGCAGTTTACCTGCTCATAGCCGGAACCTATACCCCTTACACCATGGTGACCCTGCGGGGAACCCTGGGCTGGACAATGTTCGGGATTATCTGGGGCCTGGCTCTATGTGGGGTTGTGTTCAAAACTTTTTTTGTGAAACGTTTTGCTATTGTCTCGACGGTATTCTATGTGATCATGGGCTGGCTGATCATCGGCTCGATCAAACCGCTAATGCAAAACCTGGCCCCAGGAGGGGTTATCCTGCTGGTAGCGGGCGGTATCTTATATTCTGCCGGCGTTTTCTTCTATGCCCGCACGCGCAACCTGTTCAATCACACGGTCTGGCATCTTTTTGTGCTGGGGGGCAGCATCTGCCATTTCTTCTCCGTGTTCTATTACGTCCTGCCGCTGCCGCGTTAATTTAACGGCTGCTGCCTGATAACAGAGGCGGCAGCAACGATGCGGTGCAGCACAACAGGCATTGCATAGGCCCGTCATCATTGACGGGCCTATGGTTCGATTGGGAAAACAAGGTTGCTCATGAAAGTAAGTGAATTAAAGATTGCATTGAATCATAAAGTAATTTACAATTCCATACCGCCCGCATGCTCCAGGCTGTCGATAAGTCCTGCCAGGTATTTTTTGCGGACGCGCCCGCTGCTGATAATTTGCCCCAGCGCTTTCTTTGTCCCCGAGTAGATCAGTGTGGGATAGACCACACCCGAGAGCAGCTGCAGCGCCTTGAAGGACAGCAATGTTTCATCGCTGATTCCTGCGAGCTCCCTGACCACGGGGTTCAATCTGACATCGGAGTCGCTGAGGTATTCCGCCAGCCCGGCGCTCTTGTTGTCGCTCTGCAGAATCCGAGAGCCGATCATGTAGATGATTCCCGGGTAATCGATGAGATATCTCATGAGCTCATCCGCCCACTTCATCAGCCGTTCCCGGGCGCTTCTGCCTTCATCAAGCAGGCGGTCGTAGATTAAAGTTACCTGCTCCATGGTGACTCGCTCAACCTCTTCGAGCAGATTTTCTTTGGAGCTGAAATGGTAGTTGATGGCGGCGATGTTCACTCCGGCCTTGTCGGCGATTTCCCTTATAGTTACGCTCAGGTTTCCCTCCCGGCCGATTATCTCCACCGCTGCTTTCATGATCTTCGACCTTGTATCCAGTTTCTCCATGTTCACTTTTCCACCCCCTTTCTACCGGTGCGTTAATGATTGAACTGCTGATCCCCATGACGGTTCAAGCATTTTATCAGTAATGAGCAGGTTAATATTCTACTAAATTCCCCTGCTCCCTGGATGACGCCTATTTCAGGATAGTGCAGTAAAAAGATCCAGAAACTTTGTCCAGAGATTGATATACCATGCTTTTTTAGGCGTGCTTTGTTCACCATTATTCCCACCTGGATCTTTCTCCCCTGTTTTATTCTGTTCACCGTTTTCGGTTTGTAGTATGAACTGGACGCTGCTGGTTCTGTTATTCTCATTGTCGGCATGGGACCTGTAGCCGTCGACCAGGGAGCGCATCAGCTCTATTTTGGCTTTGCCGTATCTACTTTCGTTAACCCCGCCAATCAAACCTTTTTTCATTTCCATAATACCCCGGCTGTTAATCTCCCCAAGGCCGTCGCGGATCGCCTTCTGCCCATCGGCAAGCTGATTCAGCGCCTCCGGCAGCATGGCCAGCTGTTCAAAGGTCTCCTCTGCATCTGAAAAATATTGTTCAAAATCATCAAACTGATCTACAAAGTCTCTTGCCGTTTCCAGGTAGGATATTAACTGTTCCAGCTGTTCGGGGGACAGATCAGGCAGGTCGGGTATCTGGTCGGGAAGCCCGGGAAATTCGGGCAACTCCGGCAGTCCGGGTATCTCGTCAGGCAGTTCCGGCAACTCTTCGGGTATCCCGGGCATTTCCGGTGTCCCGCCGGGTAGATTTTTAATATACTCCAGCAGCTTTTCGACCTGAGAGAGAAGCTCTTCATTTCCCCGCAGATACTCATCGAGAAACCCGGGCAGCTCCTCGATAATGGAAAGCAGGGGCTCAATTTCTGAGAGCATCTCATTGCTCTTATTTCTGAACTGGTCAAGGCCCCCATAGATCTCATCGACCCCCTCATAAATCGCGGCGAGCCCCTCTTCTATGGCTATGATTCCGTCGAGCATCTCCAGAAGGTCATCTTCCATGTCGATGTCGGGAATGGGAGGCAGCTGGGGGAGGATTATCAACATGATGGGGCTCAGCTCGATATCTTCGCCATGCATGCTTAAAACGATTTCCGCTTCGGGGTAGGGAAAAGCCATGAAGCTGATATTAACATTTTGGCCTGTAATGATGCCGGCGCCGTCGGTAGCTTCAATGTCGGAGAACCTGTTCAGGTCGGCGGTGTATGTCCCCTGCACCAGGAGAGGTACGTAGTTGACGTCGTTCCTGTGGGCGGTCCCGCCGTAATAATTGCGGTAGGAAACGGCATCGTGAATCTCAAGGTTATTTTTCATCGTGATGATGATCCGCAAATCTCCGCTTTTCCCGGTCAAGGCGGAGGCCTCTATTTTTTCTCCGTCAAGATAATATTCAATTTTAAAATCTACCGGCAGGCTTTTGTCGGTGCTCCCTTCGTAGTAGATATCGCCTTCCTGAAGCAGGCCGCTGTCCCAGAGGATGATGTTATCCTGTACTACGGGAGCCGTCTCCGAGGTCATATTGCTGATGTCGAGGTATTCCCCGTAGTCTTTGACCATCCCGGCCTCCTCGTCTTTACTCCGGTAGATCCGGTTTACGATTCGCTGATCAACAACCCGGCCGTCAGGATTGAGCATGACGTAGACTGTTTCATTTTTATAAGCCGGAGCACTGCCGGTTTCCCCGTTCAAAGGGCTTTCCCCGGGGAGGGGGGCGGTCTCATGAGGCAGTTCCTCCTCCGCATCGGGCGTGGAAATAAAAAAGAAAAGTAAAACCCCCGCAAGCAGGCTGGAAAGAATGATGAATAGCAGAGGTCTGGTGACCTTCCTTATATTTTTCATTGCAAAGACCTCCTCTTTAATATTTCCGGTCAAGATTGACGGTCCTTCTGTGCTCTAAGCGGGCCCGCTTCCTCCGGTGCAATATTTTCGAAGCAGGCTTCAGCTTTGCAGGCAACACCGGCCAGCCGGCGGTTGTTTTGGCAATAAGCTTCTCGCATAGGAGAAGAAGTGGGGGCATCCCAAAGAAAATAATCACCATGCTGATGAGCGCTCCCCTGCCGATGAGCATGGTCATCTCTTCTGTAGTCTTGATGCTGGCGATAAGGGCAATCCCGATGGTTGCCGATGCCAGCGTGAGAGCGCTGGTCAGAATGCTCTGCCCGGCATCTTCAATAGTTTGTCTCAGGGCATCGACCCTGTTTTCAAAGAGTGAAATGTTCTCCCGGTAGCGCAGACCAAAAAGAATGGCATAATCGACCGTTGCGCCCAGCTGAATCGCCCCGATGATCATGGGAGTGAGCGATGAGACATTCAGGTTTTGATAGTACGGAAAGCTGAGGTTGATCCAGATAGCCAGCTCTATGGCCAGGATCATGATCAGAGGAATGGAGAGAGATTTGAAACTGATGGCAATGATGATGGCAATACAGACGATTGAGACGATGGCTACATTTCGGGCGTCTGTATCGACGAAGGAAGCGAGATCGCGAGTCATGGCCGAGGGTCCGGTAACATAATAGTGATCATGCAGCCTGCCGGTAACCTCTCTGATCTCATCGATAGCCTCGAATACCATCTGCTCATCATCCAGTGTTTTCAAAAAAGCCATGCAATACCTGTAGTCCTCTCCGGCAAATTCTTTGATTATCTCTTTTGGAATGAGCTGCTCGGGAATAGCCAGATCGACCTGTTCCGAAATAGCCACTACCGAATCTACGGCAGAGATTTTGCCCAGTTCATCGACAAGCCGGTGTTCCCTGAGCCTTCCTTCATTTCTGGTGATCACATACACAGGGTCGGCGACACCATACTCATCGGCAATCTCCGTGGTGGCCTCCGTTGATGGGGCGCCCCGCGGCAGGTAATGTTTGTTTGAATAGTAATATTGGACCCGGTTCTGGGACAAAAAGGCGGGGATAAGCAGCAAAAAGAAGATAATTAAAAAAGCCCATCTGCCTTTGACGATGAGGCGGGCAAGGGGTTTGAAAGAGGGGAGTAAAATTCTATGGCTGAAGCGGCGGCTTATTTTATGAAAAGCCAAAAGTAGACTGGGAAGAAGGGTCAGGTTGACGATGAGACTGATGGTGATCCCTTTGCCCAGGACCATCCCCATGTCCCGGCCGATCCCATTTTGCATCACCAGGAGGGCGGCGAAGCCGCCGATAGTGGTCAGCGCGCTGGAGGCGATGGCCGTTGCGGTCTTGCTGACCGTTGATTCCATGGCCTCCTCCAGGGAATCATATTTTTCTCTCTCTTCTTCATAGC
>CAZQEV010000129.1:0-4829 GCA_964592135.1 uncultured Syntrophomonadaceae bacterium | reverse complement strand
CCGAACACCTTCCACGATCTGATCATGGGAAAAATCTTCACTGATAATTGTTTGAACCAGGTTCAGGCGAGCGGTCGCCCAAACCTGGGCATCCCAGTGGGAAAAACTGTGGGTTTTAACACCCCGCACCGCCTCCAGCACGATCATCTCGCTTAGCTTTAGCACGGGCCAGATCTGGCAGAAGTTAATCACTCTTTTTTCTGCCTGCGCCATAGTAAGGGGGTTTGCTATCTTCCGCACTTTTTAAATCAATGTATCCCCGCTCAGTCAGCCAACGAGCGAGTCTTTTTAGCGCTGTTCCAGAGGTTCTCAGTTGGTCAGCACCGCAGGCCACTTTATGAGGCATGAAATAACCTAAAAAATCATCAACATTGCAAGGTATTTTCTCCGGCCCAAAGAAGCTGCAGAAAGGAAATGCGTACTCACCTTCCCCTTTTTCAATCTTGTAGCTTTCCAGCATTTCCATCTCATCGCTGTTCAGGTACTGGTAAGCGTAGCTATCCAGGTAAGCCTGGAGCAGCTCAATGGCACTCTCATATTTGCCAAGGGTTCTTTTCCCCAGCCTTTCGGCCTGTTCATCCAGGAATTCCCGCAGCACTTGAGTGATACTGGGGCCAACAGTACGATCAGGTTTCATTTTGCATGATGAAGCGGTTTTTTTGCAGCCAGTCCAGTGCGCCGGCGGCTTTGCGCCAGGCGACACGGGTTTCACCAGCGTAGATCTCCGCCTCCTCCTTGCTGCCATGGCTGTAGTGATCCGGCAAGGGATAAGGCACCTCTTCTTCGCCTAAAAGGCAAGCGGGAACATATTCGTTGGCCCGCAATGCGCGGCGAAGCACGTTATCTGCGCTGCCGGAATTTCTGCAGAAACGGCTAAGCGCCAGGTTGTAGAGCATGAAGCAGGAGTCTTCGCCATGGTCTCTGTACAGTTTTTCCATATCGTCGTAACGCTTTTCTTCGATGAGGCAAAAGCCCAGCAGGTAACGGATACCCTGGTTGTCGCCAGGGTTAAGCCGGAGCATTTCCTCGTAGATGCCGAATGCTTCTTCATGCTGTCCTTTTTCCCAGAGAGCATCCGCCAGGCCGTGAAGAGCCCGCATGTAGGGCCTTGTTTCGAAGATGCTCCAGAAATGACCTTCATTTCGTTTGAAGAAGAGCTCTCCCAGGGAGAGTTCCCCCGCCCGGACTGCACGCCGGAAAAGAGCAATTTTCTCATCAAGGTAGCGGCTTTTGTATCCCAGCAAGTTGTAAGCATCGGTGCAATAAGGGGAGCGGTTCAGGGCTTCATATGCCCCCTGCAGCGCTGTATCCCGATAATGGGCATCGTAAGCTGCGTAGAGTAGTTCCTGGGCCTGCTCCAGCTTTTCGGGCGAAAGCTTTTTACTTTCCAGCGAGAATTCCATAAAATCAGCCAGACCCGGCTTGGCCTCCGCCGCTTCGTCCTCTGTCAGGGTGCCAAAGAGGGGCACACCTGGTTTATCTTCATCGGGAACAGGGAAAAAGGCGGTGAATTGAGGATAATCGGGAAGATCACGGGGATGACCCGGTTGAAGGCTGTTACGCCACAAAGCGATCCGGTTAACTTTGCCGGCTCCTTCTAACATGTAGCGATAAATGTTTCTCTTGCATCTTTGCACGGTAGCAAATGAATGGAGCGCTGAGCGGCTCAGAACAAAGTAGCAAAGGTTGTCTTCAATATCCTTGATGACGCGCACGCCGGAGGAAAAACCGCTGGAGGGATGGAAGGGCTCCACCCCCAGCTGCTGCAAACCGGCAAGCAGTTCTGAAGATGAAATCAGCTTTGGCACTGATACTCTCTGCGGCAGGCCCCAGAAATGCTCTTCGTCCTTCTTTTTTCTCCAGCCGAAGTGTAGAAATTCCAGCAGGGGCAGCATTTTTTTGGTGGTGGCTACTGAAAATATATAGTTGCCGCTGAAAGCATCTTGCAGAACATAGTAAGCCAGATGGTCTTTTTTCGAGCGATGAAAATTGCCTGCATTCACCTCCATGGGCTTTTCCTGATACTTCAGTACACCGCCCCTGGAAAGGTAAAGGTGCCGGGATATGGACACCAGCAACAGATGCGTTTTGTTGGCAAAAGATTTTTCAGACAACCCCTCCATGTGCTGCATCACCCTATCGTAAGCTTTCAATATCAATATATGATCCTGATTCAATTCTAAACAATTTCTGATAGAACCTCAACTGTTTTCGCGCATACCGGTGATACCGGTGATTTCCTCAGTAAAACAGAAGAGGGGAGTGCCCCTTGGAAGAATATTCTTCCGGAAACGCCGGGAGCAGAAGAACCTGGAACCGAAAACAGGCCCGGCCATATGTGATTATGACAAGGAATGGGGAGATCCAATATATGCAGAACCTTACCCCAATATATCATATTGCTGCATGCCTTAAAAACCTTATATTTCAAGACCTGACCCCCATAGTTCACTGCTTTACATCAAAATTAGACTGTGCTATTATCTAGGTGATCCAATTTAAATAATATTCAGTGTCCATTTTATTTTAAAAACCAAACGCACAGTTAAGTAAATTTTGTATAATCAACACCCTTCCTGGTTTCAACAGAGACTTCCCGGATGAAGAAAAAGGGGATGATCAACAGCCTCAACAGTTCATAATCATAAGAGGAGGTTTTAAATGATGCCGGAGCCCCGGTATATTATCGCTCATGATGTGGGCACCAGCTCTACCAAGGCCGCACTGGTGGAGTTTGATGGAAAGGTCAGGGCTTACTCTACAGAACCCTATCCCATTGATTATCCCCAGGTAAACTGGGCAGAGCAGAATCCCGATGATTACTGGCAGGCTGTATGCGAATCCACAAAAAGAGTTTTGAAAGAGGCCGGGATATCTCCAAAAGATATTGCCGGCGTGGTTTTTACAACCCAGACCGTTGGCATAATCCCCATAACAAGAGCAAAAGGGCACCTTCGTCCCGCAGTAATCTGGCTCGATGGACGGGCTTCGGCTCAGGCCGAAGAGGTGATGAATAAGTTCGGCGGAAAGGCCATATTTTCCGGTATAGCAGGCACCGCTATTACAGGGAAAGACGGTATTGCCAAGCTGCTCTGGATCAAGCAAAACGAGCCTGAGGTGCATGCGGAGACGGAGTATTATATGGATGTTAACGGCTACCTGGTCCATAGAATGACAGGGCGGCAGGTGTACGAATGGTCATGCGCCTCCACAATAGGTTTGGATTTAAAAAAGAACGACTGGCTGAAGCTGGTGATGAACCGGGTAGGTATAGAGACAGGCAAATTCCCCGAGCTGGTAAAATCTACGGACAGGGTGGGCGCCGTCAGCGAGGAGGCGGCTGCACAATGCGGGCTTGTGGAGGGCATTCCCGTCTTCGGAGGCTGCGGTGATATGCAGAGCGCCGCCATCGGCGCCGGCGCTGTTGCCGAGGGCGAAGGGCATCTGTACCTGGGAACCTCCGCCTGGGTGGGGGTAACCACAGGGAAGGCTCCTACGGGAAGGGAAGGAGTAGTGACGCTTAAGTCGGGGGATCCCTCCTTGAACCTCTTGTTCGGCGAAATGGAAACGGCAGGCATGTGCCTGGATTGGATCAGGAACGAATTCTACAGGAATGAGCAGCAAGAGCCGGGCGATTCTACCATATACAAGCTTATGGACGAAAGCATCAAAAAGATTTCAGCCGGCTCTGATTACTTAATTTTCACCCCATGGTTCTACGGCGAACGCTGTCCTGTGAGCGATGTGTATATAAAGTCCACCTTTTTTAATCTGAGCGCCGCTCACAGGCGGGAACATATGCTCAAGGCCGTGTACGAGGGAGTTGCCCTTAATTTACGCTGGATCCTGGAGATAATGGACCGGAGATACGGTTTCCCGCTGCCTCTTTTAAGGGTCATCGGCGGCGGTTCAAATTCCGATGTGTGGATGCAGATTCTGGCCGATGTCACCCAAAGGCGGCTGGAAAAGGTATCGGAATGTCAGATGTGCGGTGCCGTGGGTGCAGCATTCATCGCTGCCGTGGGGCTGGGGATCTACCCCGACATCGCCGCGGCGGCAAGAAACATCAGGGTTGAGAAAACTTTTTCACCCAGACCGGAGAACAGGGAAATCTATGACAGGCTCTTTAAAACCTACAGGCTTATCTACAAAAATTTGAAAAACCTTTATCATGAGGTTAATTCTGAGCGTGAACGGCTGGAGGCAAATGCCTGAGTCCCTTGTTAAAAACAATCGTGAGGAGGCAGTAACATGCTGGACAGCGCCAATGTAAAATCACTACCCATTGCCATGATGGAGGATGTTGACATTGAGAACTACATGGTCGCAACTTACATGGTTAAGTTCCCCGCCGGGTTCCCGGTGGCGAAGCTGGCCCCCCTGCTGGCGGTAGAACAATCCACGGGAACCTGGGTCCCGGTACCCGGAGAAACTCCGGAGATGAGACAAAAACATGTTGCCAAGGTAGTAGCCACATATGAAGTGCCGGACTATGAACACGTTGTGCCCGGCGGGGTCGATTTTAGAACATACATCATCCAGATTGCCTTTCCCATTTTGAATTTCGGATCGCAAATCTCCATGATGCTCACCACTGTTGTGGGAAATATTTCCCTGGCCGGTGAGATCAAGCTTCTGGATATTTACCTGCCGAAGAAATATGTGGCAGGTTTTCAGGGACCGAAGTTCGGTGTGGAGGGAGTCAGGAAATTGCTGAACATCCCCAAGCGCCCCCTTTTAAACAACATGATCAAACCCTGCACGGGATATACAGCGGAGGTGGGAGCAGGGCTCTTCCGTGAGGCGGCGCTGGGCGGTGTGGATATCGT
>CAZQEV010000128.1:0-4865 GCA_964592135.1 uncultured Syntrophomonadaceae bacterium | reverse complement strand
ATGAACTGCGCTCGCTCTTCGGCATGGTCCTGCAGGACACCTGGCTTTTCAATGGAACCATTGCAGAAAACATTCGCTACGGCAGGCTGGATGCTAGCAATGAAGAGGTCCGCCGGGCGGCGGTCGTTGCCCAGGCAGACCATTTTATCCGGGCTTTGCCCGGCGGCTATGATATGGGTTTAAATGAAGAGGCTGATAATATTTCGCAGGGACAAAAGCAGCTCTTGACTATTGCGCGGGCTATTTTGGCCGATCCTGAAATACTGATTCTAGACGAGGCCACCAGCAATGTCGATACTCGCACTGAAGCCCTGATCCAGAAAGCGATGGATAACCTGATGCAGGGCCGCACGAGCTTTGTCATTGCTCACCGCCTTTCCACCATCCGTAACGCCGACTTGATCCTGGTGATGCAAGACGGCAATATTGTCGAACAGGGAACGCACATAGAGCTGCTCGGCAGGAAGGGCTTTTATGCCGACCTTTATAACAGCCAGTTTGAAACAGCAAGCTGATTTCAGATAAATCTTGGGTTATTCGGGAAAAGAATCTGGAGGAATTCTAATAGTACTTCTATTTTACCCGGACTGAAGAAAGGCTGGCTCTGTGCCGGCCTTTCTCAACGGTATACATGATCCCTATGTTGGATCCATTAAGGCGAGCAGCGTTTCTATCTTGCCAGGGATGGTAATAATGTGGCTTCTATCTGATTGAGGGCAGTATTTCGTATGACCTCCACCGGAAGCCTCTTGGCGTTGATCTCAACTGTCACATCCCCGGACAACACGCTGAAATGCAACCTGGCCCCCGGTTCATCGCCGGAAGTCAGGCGGGCCCGTCGCTTACAAGCAGTCCGATCACCTCCGTGAATTTCCGGCGTAGCGAATCTTTCAAAGTGGTGTCGCCGGACAGTACTGCGTAGTAGCCGAGACCCTCAATTTGAAATTCGGCGAAATGAGATGATCTCCTTCTCACCTTCGCTGCAAGCGGCGGTGACAGGGATGCCCATCACATCGAAGGTTTGGGCGCCTTCTCCCAGACCGTCGTGCTCTTCACATCAAACCCTCGCTTTCCAGCTTTGTCTTCAGTCTCTGCAGCATCCGAAAGAGGATGGAGGCCACTTGACCTCTGCTGCAGCTGTACTTACGGGCGATTTCCCGGTCGCTCATCAGATACCAGTAGCGTTTAATAAAGATGTCTGGACATGGCTTTTTTAAGGGTAATGGGTAATATTGATGGGGACCTTATTGAAGGAGCTGCTCCGGAAAACAAGCCGGTGCGGGCATGTGCCACCGCTGCCCGGCGGAGATGGACCAAACCCCTGGCGGCATGCTTGCTCATTGCGGCGGCGATCGCCCTGCCGCCTGTGCTTGACGCCCTCCGGGGCGGCTCGCCGGCGAAGACAGGCATCCCCGCAGACATTTGTACGCTGCACTTCAACCGGACCCACAATAAACCGGCAGATAGCTGCAGACTTAATCTACCGATGATGTTCAGCAAGGGGCTCACCGCAGATGAAATAGAGGCCATTTTAATATAAGGGTTTTCGGGAAGGAGCTTTACGCCAGTTGGGAGGAGATTATTCCCATTGCCGCAAGCTGGCAGAAGACGCTGCAGATTACCCGGCCCATCTGAAAAGCGAAATAGTGGAGGAACTGATGCAAACAGAGGCGTTTCTCACTTACAAAGATTGTTTCATCGATTACCTTGCAACTTCATCGCAGTAATACAGTGAGATCGCCTTGATCAACTTGAACTGGAGTATCGCTCTTTTCTTCGACTTGGGAGGCGGCTTCATGAGCAGTAAACTGCGCCCTCTCAATCCAATCCCTGTGGGGCGATTATGAGACAGTACCCGTAGCCTATATTATTAGTATTTATGGTGGGGAAATGCTTTCCGGGATTTGCTGAAAGAAAGTGTTTTGCCTGGCTGAGCGAAGTCTGAATCAAGTGGGTGGTGGGGTTTTGCAGGCGTGGCTTTGCTCTATTTGTAATATTTGGTATAATAAATATAGGCGGATGCTACCGGAGGGGAAACAGTAGAAGTATAAAGGATGTTTGACTAATATATTACACTATTCAAAACAAAATACTGATAAAGAAGGTGTTAACAATTCGTTTAGTAATTGACATGGACGAAGTGATCTGTGATTTTCTTGGCCCCCTGTGCAGTCAGTACAATCAGCTTTATGGAACCGATTGGGCTGTATCGGAATTCAGTGAGCATGACTTAATTTCTTTCATTGGCGACAAAGGCAAGAGGATCTTCCTGAAAAAGGGCTTCTTCTATTGCCTTGAACCATATCCCGGATCGTTGGATATTCTAAAAAAATTAAGTAAAGATGGCCACGACGTTATCATCGCCTCAAACGCGTTGGGCAACCCTGATGCTGCTGCTGATAAATGCCGCTGGATGGAAAAATATTTACCCGGGCTTCTCGCTGAAAACTTTTTTATTACCTCTAGAAAATATTTGATCAGGGGCGATATAATTTTTGATGATTCGCCTGGTGTCCTGAACAGCTTTCCCGGCATCAAGGTGGTCATGGACCGGTCTTACAATAAGAATGTAGAAGGATACCGTATATACAACAACAATTGGCATGATTTCTACCAGCTGGTAAACGAGCTATCCACAAAATAGATATGTTATGGTGATCTAGAGCACCTTTATCACGGGGACGATGGTGTGCCCCGGAGCACAGTTGTAAATAGTGCTTCCAGTCTTCCTGCTCCAAATGGGACAAGCAGGGATACCCGGCCGCCGGCCTCTGCCCTTCCCTTTTCTTCCTGTGCCACCCTAAAAAGCGGTTCGCCTTGACGCATGCATAATTTAGCGCTCCCAGTATATCATATCGTAGGTAAGTCTGCGGGCGCCGGTAAAGTGACCGGTAGAGAGTGCAGATTGTACTCGATAATATATTGGAAGGTGATGTGTCATGAAGCGAACAACGGTGGTATTGTCAGTCATGCTCGTTTTTCTTTTTGCCCTGGCATCGACGGCGGCCGGGGCCAGTGTTTCCATATGGGGTCTGAAAGTGAAGCAGTACAATCAGGATCACTATTCCTGGGAGCTCACGAAAAATTGCGACATTGCCGGTCCAGTATCTATTCCTGCTGGAGAATCGGTCAGCGCCAAGTACGTGGTAACGGCAACCAGGGGTGAGCCCCAGACGATCCGAACCATTGAAATTAGAGCAAAGGTTTCCGGGACAGACAAAGCGAAAGTAACATATAACAATGTGTCCCATGAGGTTGATGTGGTGAATGGGGAAATCATGATCGAGCTGCCCTATGTTGACAATGTCAATTGGGTCACAGTCACAGCCACGTCTGGAGGAGCTTCCGCTAGCACTTCTACAGTATCGTATGCTACCGGGATCAAGGAGAGCATCAATGCTGTCGCAACATTGCAGGATATATTCGATCCCGCACCAGCGGGCCTGGCTTTTGATTTTTCTTCAGGGTTTATGGATGAATGGGAGCTGGATGATCCCGCAGAGAGCTCCTATATTTTCGAATATACCGTTGATGTCAAAAACCTGTCCTCCTACGGTGAAACGTACATACTGGAAAATGTGGCCTCCCTTATTCTTGAGGAGGGCGAACCACTTGTCAAAAGCGCTTCTTTTGTTCTAACCACTCCGGAAAAACCCGAATCTGTTATTGAGACGGAGGATAAGCCGGAGAAACAGGAAGAGGCAAAAACGGAGCCAAAGCCGGAACCGGGGAAGAAAAGTCTGCCCCGTACCAGTGGGGCTTGCGGAGCCCTGGGCCTGGTGGGTGTACTGGTGACAGCGGCGGGGATTTTTATCCGTAGATTCAGGTAGTACCATTATTTTACCATGACTGGAGAAAGGCCAGCCCTGTGCTGGCCTTTCTCTGTTGGGACAACAGGGACGTAACTTCTTGTCCCACTTAACTTACTCCGGTGCCAGGCACCGAAATAAGTAACTATGGAAGCATCTGGAAATGAGTCAAAGTCACTGTCCCCTTGACTCATAAACCTTTGTGTTTAATAATGCCGGAGGGATGGGGATGTGCCCCCGAGACCCGAACCCGCTCCCCAAAGGTGGCAGCAGCCATAATCCGATCAGAGATTTCATCGGATGGAGAGCAGCATTTCGTACACCCTCTTCGCCAGAATCTCCTAGGCATTAATCTCAACTACCACTCCGCCGTACAACACGCCGAAATGCAACCTGGTCCCCGGTTCGTCGCCGGAATCATCGATTTCGTAGGCCCGCCTTTGGATCCCGCGTCCTTAACGCCTTCCTGCGTCTCGAACCTCCCGAATCGTCAAAACACTCTTACAAAACATGCATTGCTTCTATTAGCAATTTCTGGTATAATGTGCGTAGGTGGTGGCTTTCAAATATCAATAAATGTAGACAGGTAAATTTGAAGCTATTACTAATGGATAATGATTATGTAAAAAAGAGGGCGGTTCCAATGAACAATTCTTCTGTAATCCCCGGAAAAGTTTCCATGCTGTTTTGGGATGTTGATCCGGCCACGCTGGATTTGGAGTTTCAGAAATATTTTATTATTGAACGTGTGCTTAACATGGGCGATGAAGATGCCTTAAAATGGCTATGCAGAAGTATGGGCCGCAGACTATTTGCGTTACGGTTACCAACAGCCGCAGGCTGACTGCGAAGACGGCCCGTTGCTGGCAAAACTATTTTGACTTGAAGGAGGAGCAGATGCGTTGCTTCTCAACATACTCGGCGAACCTGGATTCAACCTGCTAAAAAGAATTGTAGCAGCGCCACCGGTGGCAGACAGCTATTTGGCCGGCGGAACGGCACTGGCCATGATGCTGGGGCATCGCCGCTCGGAAGACTTTGATTGGTTTTCCCCGA
>CAZQEV010000127.1:0-4865 GCA_964592135.1 uncultured Syntrophomonadaceae bacterium | reverse complement strand
CTGGCGGCAAAGCAACTGGGCGTGGAACTGGAAAAACACAACATTGACACTGTTTTGGGGTTTCTCAAATTTTTATGGGCGGTACCATGCCGGGCAATTTGAGGAGCATGTACTGGGCAGAGACGATTAAGCCTTTTTATGTCAGAGAAGCGATCTTGATCAACATTGCCCCTTTCCATTATATCCCTTTAATGGTCTTCATCTGCTGGAGAAAAGTGGCTGTACCGGAAAAAGAGCCAATCACTTTGAGAGGAGGAAGGATATGATCAGTGGTTTCAGGGATAAAACTGTTTACATCACCGGGGGTTCCAGCGGTATTGGACTGGCGACGGCAAAGCAGCTGGCCGCCCTGGGTGCGAACATCCTGGCGCTTGCACGCAACAAAGAACGCCTGGATGCAGCGGTGGCAGGGATTAAAAAGCATTGTAGGTCAGAAACTCAATGGATCACTTCGATGCAGGTTGATGTGGGTAGTAACGAAGAAGTCCGCAGCACGATGGCGGCTGCGGTAGAGGAATTCGGCCCTCCCTACCTGTTGATCAACTGCGCAGGCAAGGCTTATCCGCATTATTTCGAAGAGATTGGCTTTGATCACTTTGACGAGACCATGAAGACCAATCTCTACGGCATTTGGAACACTACATCAGCCCTGGTCCCGGCAATGAAAAACAGAGGCGGCCATATCGTCAACGTTTCCTCAATGGCGGGATTTGTCGGCATCTTCGGCTATACTGCTTACTGCGCCTCAAAATTCGGAGTGATCGGTTTTTCCGAAGCCCTCAGGAGCGAGCTCAGGAGCCATGGGATCGGGGTTTCGGTGCTCTGCCCGCCGGATACAGATACGCCCGGTTTTGCCGCCGAGAACATAACAAAGCCTGAGGAAACAAAGGAGACTTCAAAGGGGGCTAAATTGATGTCACCCGACGAGGTGGCCCGGCAGCTCATCGCCGGACTCAGCAGAGGTAAATTTATGATCATCCCCGGAGTTGAAGGAAAAATGACATGGCGGATCAAGCGTTTTTTCCCTGGGATCGTGGATGCTGTGCTTAACTCACAGGTCAGGAATGTGCAGATGAGGGCAAAGGCGGTGGCCGGGGGGGGGAGACCATGAAGGGAAAACAGCTGCATGGTAAAACTATGATCATCACCGGGGCAGCCGGAGGTATCGGCACTGCAACAGCGATCCTGCTTGATCGCGAGGGGGCAAACCTGGTGCTGGCGGATATCGATCTGCCCGGGCTGAAAGAGACTGCAGAGCTGTTATCCCGGCCGGCGCTGACGGTAAAATGCGACATTACAAGACGTGAGGATATCGATGAGCTTGTCGACAGGACGCAGGGTAAATTCAACAGAATAGATGTTCTGGTCAACAACGCGGGCATAATTATCCCTTCTCTCTTTGAGCACAGCTCCTATGAAGATATCGATAAGCAGGTCGCCATCAACCTGATGGGTGTAGTAAACGCAACCTATGGAGTAATTCCCTCACTCATAAAAAACGGAAGCGGAAATATCGTGACCATATCCTCTATGGCCGGCATCGTGCCCGAGACATTCAGTGCGATATACAGCGCCACGAAATTTGCCCTGCGCGGTTTTAACCTGACGCTGGCGCTGGAACTGAAGGATCACCGCATTGCTGTGTCAACCATCTTTCCCGATACCACAGATACACCCATGCTTCGCTATGAAGCGGCTCACGGCGGCTCGCCGCTTACATTTCTGAATAAACCCCAGAAGCCGGAGAACGTTGCCCGGGCGGTGCTGCGGGCCATCACCGGTGGAAGACTGGAACAGTACGTTCCCTATTCCTCGGGTTTCCTGTCGAAGCTGCTCATGTGCGCGCCCGGAGTGGTGATCAAACTGTGGCCTCTTCTTGAAGAAAGCGCCCGGAAGAATAAAATAGCTTACCAGAAGAAATACAATATTGTGGAGGAGGGAGCGGAAAATAATGAACAATAGGTCAGGAGGCTGGATACCCGCTCTGGCCATTCTTACGGGACTGGGGCTGCTTCTTTTCTGGATCGGTTTCTTTACCATCGGCCTGGCGCCGGATAATCCGCCGCCGGGCTATTTTGAATATGAACACTCCTTTCCGCTGCCTGACATTATACTCGCCGTTGCTTTGATTATTGCAGGTGTAATGATGTTCAGGAGAAGAGCTCCCGGCAATCGGCTGGCGCTCCTTTGCTCCGGTGCGCTCATCTTTCTGGGCCTGCTGGATTTCAGTTTTAATATCCAGAACGGGATCTATATGCTTTCTACATCAGAACTGCTGCTCAACGGCTTTATCAACATCTGGTGCATTGTTTTTGGGGTGATTCTGGCTGTAAATCATAAAGGGACGACTCTTTTGTAAAGGTGTTAGCAACCCCGAATATGTTTGCTCCCTTTGCAAAGAGGGTGTAGTATTTAATTGGCAGCTGCTATTGTAGGCTTTATGATCCAGATCTGTGAAACGCTGCCCGCCGGGATGTGGGAACTTCCCGGTTTGCATTTTATATTTTAACGGGAGGCGATTTCTTTGCGGCAGATCGAGGCTTCGGAGATAACGGCGCAGATAGCTGAAATGTGCCGGGAGGCAAACATGCTTTTGGGTGACGATGCCGTAGATGCTCTTACAAGAGCGCTGGTGCAGGAAGAGTCGCCTGCGGGTAAAGAGGTTCTCGAACTGCTTCTCGAAAATATTGAGATCGCGGGCAGCGAACAAATACCCCTTTGCCAGGATACGGGGTTCGCTGTTTTCTTCGTGGAGTGGGGGCAGGAGGTTCATCTGACAGGGGGCACCTTAGAAGATGCCATCAACGAAGGGGTGCGCAAAGGTTACCGGGAAGGTTGCCTGCGAAAATCAATTGTCGCCGACCCGCTGAACAGGGTCAACACAGGCGATAATACTCCCGCAGTAATACATATATCCCTGGTCCCCGGCGACAGGGTCAAGATCGCCTTTGCAGCCAAGGGCGGCGGCAGTGAAAACATGAGCGCTCTGAAAATGCTCAAGCCCTCCGATGGCGTGGAGGGTGTCATCGATTTCGTCGTCAACCAGGTTAAAGAGGCGGGACCCAACTCCTGCCCGCCCGTTGTTGTGGGTGTGGGCCTGGGCGGCACCTTTGACAAGGTGGCGGTGATGGCCAAAAAAGCGCTGTTCAGGCCCCTGGGGCAGCCCCATCCGGAACCCTTCTACGCCGATCTTGAGAGAAAAATTCTTGAAAGGATCAACGATCTTGGTATCGGGCCCCAGGGTTTTGGCGGGCGGATCACCGCCCTGGCGGTGCATATCGAAACCTTTCCCGCTCATATCGCCTCTCTGCCTGTGGCTGTGAACTTGAACTGCCATGCCGCCCGGCATGTGGAACGCATCATTTAAACCGGTAGATAAAGGAGAATCCCTATGGAGATTAAGCGCTTGCATACCCCCCTCAGCGATGATGATGTGCTTGCTCTTAAAGCGGGGGACAGCGTCCTGATCAGCGGCGTGATCTATACCGCCCGCGATGCCGCCCATAAAAAGATGGTGGAACTCATTGAGAAAGGCGAGCCGCTGCCCCTTGATCTTGAAGGACAGGTGCTCTACTACGTGGGACCTGCTCCGGCAAAACCGGGACGGGCTATCGGCTCCGCGGGACCAACGACCAGCGGCCGGATGGATCTGTATACTCCGCTGATCCTGGAGCAGGGCATGAAGGCTTGCATCGGAAAAGGCAAGCGCAGCGCCGCTGTTAAAAAAGCCCTGGAAAAGCATAAAGCGGTCTACCTGGCCGCGGTGGGCGGCGCCGGGGCGCTTCTTTCAAAACGGGTGATCAAAAGCGATGTAATCGCCTACCCCGAGCTTGGGGCCGAGGCCATTCACCGGCTGGAAGTGAAAGACTTCCCCGCCATGGTGATCAATGACACTTACGGTAACGATTTTTACGAAACAGGGATCAAATCATACGCCAGGTAAAGGTAAAATGTAAAATGAGGAGCTGGTAGGGAAGATGGATGACAAAGAAAAGCTTTTATCCAGGGCCAACAGGCCTTCCGAAGAAGCTATGCGCCTGCACCCCTTTTACCGGGGCAAGATCGAGGTGGCCCTGAAAAGCCCGGTGCGGGATGTGGATGACTTTGCAATCTGGTACACACCGGGGGTGGCGGAACCCTGCATGGCCATAGCCAAAAACAGGGATGATGTTTACAAATACACCAACAAGGGCAATTTCGTGGCCGTTGTCTCCGACGGCACGCGCGTCCTGGGCCTGGGCGATATTGGCCCCGAGGCCGCCATGCCGGTGATGGAGGGAAAGGCCCTTCTGTTCAAATATCTCGGCGGTGTCGATGCCTTCCCCATCTGCGTTGATACAAAGGACCCTGACGAACTGGTCAACTTTGTGAAAATGCTGCAGCCCTGCTTCGGCGGGATCAACCTTGAGGATATTGCCAGCCCCAAGTGCTTCCATATCCTGGACCGCCTGCGGGAAGAGTGCCGCATTCCCGTCTGGCATGATGACCAGCAGGGCACCGCCCTGGTCACCCTGGCGGGCTTGCTCAATGCACTAAAAATAGTCGGCAAAGAGATGGGCAGTGTCAGAATAGTGATGATCGGGGCCGGCGCAGCCAACCTCTGCACCATGCGCCTGCTCATTGCTGCCGGCGCCGATCCGGGCAAGGCGATCATGGTCGACAGCCGGGGCGCTCTCCACAGGGGACGGGGCGATCTGGAGCAGAGCCACCCGCTCAAATGGGAAATGTGCCTGAGGACCAACGCCGCGGGACTGGCGGGCGGGGCGGCGGAAGCCCTTGCGGGCGCCGATGTGCTCATCGCCCTCTCCAAACCCGGACCGGGCACGGTGAAGAAGGAATGGATCGCCTCCATGGCCGGCAAGGCC
>CAZQEV010000126.1:0-4960 GCA_964592135.1 uncultured Syntrophomonadaceae bacterium | reverse complement strand
CATGGGTATAAATGGTCATCTGCCGAGAAGGGCCTGAGCCAGAGCCCGCAAGTTTATTTCCGATCCCGTGTTGACGCGGCGGATCCACATGCCGGGAATAGCCTGAATGCCGCTATAGGCGCCGCAGAGGGCCCCGCAGATGGAACCGTTTGTATCAGCATCGTCACCGGCATTCACGGCAGCGGGAATACCGATGGCGGGATCGCCCCCGGCTGCATAAAATATACCCAAAGACAGGGGGACGCTTTCATAGGCCTTCATTCCGGCGCCCAGTATCGCTGTCAGCTCATCGACAACTGCAATAACTGGCTGCCCTTCCATCTTTTCCACTGTTTCCTTTGCATAATGAATCCGCCTGGCCACTGACGGCGCAGGGATATCCAGCCCCACATCTTCACCATATTGGGCGCCCCTGGCCGCCTCTTCCATGATCTGTTCCGGGGAGAGGCCGCCGCGGATTCCCGCAGCACAGGCCAGCGCTACGGCAACGGCGGCTGAAACCCCCGGGGCGCTGCCGTGGCTTGGCAGTGAGGAAGATGCTGCGGCAGCCATGCAGGCCGGGGGATCATCCCAATAATAGATCCCCACCGGCGCAACCCGCATGGCGCTGCCGTTGGTGTCGCAAAGCCCTGCACCCTTCTTCGGATCTTCGCCTTCCATCAGTGCTGTAAGAAAGCGCCTGGTGCTCGGCCCAATGAGGTCACTGGCCGGCATGTTGTTTTCTACAGCCCATTCCTTCATCAGGCGGTAAAAGGCCTTTTCGTCAAAGCCCTTGTTTTCAATGAGAACATGGGCCATGATCAGAGTCTCATAGGTGTCGTCGGTAATATCCCCTGCCGTCAGCTTCGTATGTATTTTTTGGGTGCCCCGATGAGGCGTTAAGAAATCATCGATGTATCCATATACGCTGCGGATCTGCTTTCGAGTCATAAAGGACGCGGGCATCCCCATGGCGTCCCCTATGGCCCCCCCGTAGAGGCATCCAACAGCCCTGTCAAGCTGGTCTTGCATATTTTTACCCCCATCTCACCGGGTTACTTACACCGGTGCCTGGCACCGGAGCAAGTAACTTTACAGGGTTGCTGCCCAACTGGTGTCAAATTCTCCATGAGGCCCTTCGATACCCGCGGTCAGAGAAGCGCAGCGCGCCGCTACAGCCAGCGACTTTTCCATACTCCAGCCCTTTGCCATGCCGAAAGCCAGTGCTCCGGAGAAACTGTCGCCTGCGCCGGTGCTGTCCACCGTCTTAGCCGGAATACCATCATACACAAACCGCCTGTTTCCTTCAAAAGCGATCCCCCCGCCGGCCCCTCCCGTGAGAATTACTTTAGTCCCGGACGCAGCTACATTTTTCGCCCATCTCTCGGTATTTTTCCCCTTAAGATTTTCCTTTTTACTCCGTATGCCTCTTCCCGCCAAAAGGGCCGCCTCGCCCCGATTGGGCGTGATCACATCGGCCAGATCCACGATCCTTTCAAGCACATCCGCCGCTATACGGTCAACCATGGGGCCCGGATCGAACAGAACGCTGCAGCCCTTTGGCTTCAGCTTTTCTAAAAATGAAACCACCCCGCTGCCGCTGTCTCCCAAAAGATAATATCCTGTAACAGCAGCCACACCGGATTCCTCCGCCACTCTTTCGGGTATGAGCAGCTGATCAAACTTCCCCTCGCAGCCCTCTCCAGTTAGAAAAGTCCTCTCTCCCCCGGGCTCGACGAAAACCAGGCAATATCCCGTCCTGCAGGAACAGCCAGAGCCTCCCCCCTGACCGGTGAGATTGCCCGGCGCCCCTGCGCTTTCCGCACTGCCCACCTGCCTTACACAGTCGCCGGGCAGCCCCTTGCCCCGCAGATAGTCAAGGCAGACCCTTCCAGGCTCATCTTCTCCCACATAGGAGACGATATAGGGGGTTCCCCCGAGATTCTTGATGGTAAAAGCCATATTGATGGCGCAGCCGCCGACAAAATCCAACGAATGCTTGATCGCAGCGTCACCACCGCGCTGTGGAAAGTGATCCACGAAATAATAGCGGTCCATGATCAAACCGCCGAAAATCAAAATTTTACTCATCATCATCCTCCAGCCGCCTGCAAAACCCCGGCTCCCAGGAGATCTTGACGCCGTCGCCCTTCGAAAACACCGTGGGCTCCCCCATATTTTGGATCTCGGCCACCAGTTCCCGTCCACCGCAGTCGATGCGGTATGTCGACAGATTCCCCACATAGGTAACCATATTTACTGTACCATAAAGAGAGGCCTCTCCGCTGCCCTCCGCTCCGCCAGCATCAAAATCGCCCGCCCTGCTTTCCTCGCCCCTTTTTCTTGCAGAACTGAGGATGAGTTTTTCCGGCCTTACGCTGTAAAGCGCCCTGGTTCCAGGCTCGGCAGGCCATGCCGTGGGCAGCGTGATCAGACCCTGTTCCGTTTTCATTGTCACCGCGCCGCCGCCGGATTCTTGAGCGGCCGCCAGCACCCTTCCGCTGAAGAAATTTGCTTTACCCAAAAAACCGGCCACGAAGCGGTTTCGCGGCTCTTCATACACAGTAAAGGGTTTACCCCACTGGACGATCTTGCCCCGGTCCATCACCACGAGATAATCGGCCAGGGTGAGCGCCTCCTCCTGATCATGGGTCACAAAAAGGGTGGTGGCTCCGGAGAGCGACAGAATCCGACGCAGCTCAACCTGCATCTCCACCCTCAGCTTTTTATCCAGAGCGCTCAGGCATTCGTCAAGAAGCACCACTTTAGGTTCGATAACCAGCGCCCGCGCAAGGGCAACCCTCTGTTGCTGCCCGCCGGACAGCTGTCCCGGCTTTCTCTGACGGTATCCGGTCAATTGCACAAGCGCCAGGATCTGGTCCACCCTGCCGCATATTTCGCTTTTTGAAAATCTGCGCTGCTCAAGCCCGTAAGCTACATTTTCATAGACCGTCATATGGGGAAAGAGCGCGTAGCTCTGGAAGACAAAACCAATGTTTCTTTTATGTGCGGGAACCTCATTGATCAGTTCCCCGTCAATGTAAATCTCCCCGTCATCTGCAGGTTCAAAACCGGCAATGAGCCGGAGCGTCGTCGTCTTGCCGCATCCCGAAGGCCCCAAAAGCGCCACCAGGGCTCTTTCCGGCACTTCCAGATCGATATGGTCAAGCACGGTGTTTGTCCCATAAATTTTGGTGAGATTTTTCACCGACAATTTAGCCATATTCATGATAACTCCTTTAAAAACAATCCCCTGGCTCCCGCTGCACCGATAATCAGCCCCGCCCCCAAAATACAGAGAAGCGAAATGCAGATAATCAAAGTGGAGACAGCATTGATCTCAGGCGTAAAACCAAAACGTATGGAGGAATGTATTTCAATGGGCAGTGATGATATCCCCGCAGGCATCAAAAAATAACTGATCACAAAGTTGTCGAAACTGATCATGAAGGATAGAAATCCCCCCGCTACCATGCCCGGGGCCAACATGGGCATGATGATGCGCCGGAAAGTGGTCACAGGCCCGGCACCCAGAGAAGCGCTTGCCTCCTCAAGCATGGGATCCATCGCCTTTATCCTGGCAAGCAGCACGAGGGCGGCATAGGGAAGCGACACAACGATGTGCCCTGCCAGCACGAATCCGATGCCCTTTGTCAGACCGGCGGCTCGAATCATCAAGAGCAGCGACAATCCGAGGATCAACCAGGGAATAGCCAGGGGCATCAGGATCAGGGCATTAAGATTCCGCCTGACCTTCACCCCCAGGGCTCTCATGCCGAGCACCATCGCAGTGGCAAGAATTACGCAGATCAGTCCCGTTACCGCCGCAATCCATATAGAATTCCAGGTAGCCTTTAAAAGGTTTTCATTCTGGAATAAAGCTTTGTACCATTTGGTGGTGAATTCAAAGGGAAGCGAATTGTAGCGGGAACGGTTAAAGCCCATTATGATGACCACCGCTATGGGCGTGTACAAAAAGAGCATCACCGCCACGATCAAGGAAAAGGATAAAGTTTTTCTCTCCTTCATATCGCCTCCACCTTCCCCATTTTGCTGAACAAACCCATGGTGGCCAGAACAAGGGCCAGAAGCAGGAAGGCAATGGAAGCACCGAAATTCCATCCGTAAACCTGGAAAAATTGAGCCTCAATGACAGTGCCGATAACACTACCGCCGGTTCCTCCCAGAATTCGCGGTTCTACAAAACTCCCCAGGCAGGGCACGAATACGAGTATAATACCTGATACCACGCCGGGCCAGGAAAGCGGTAATGTGACCTTGCGGAATGTGGCTGCAGGGCCGGCCCCCAGGCTGCGGCTCGCTTCCAGCAGCGTGTTGTCTATGCGCTCCATGGCCATGTAGATGGTGACTACCATGTATGGAAAATAAGCATGGACCAGTCCGATAATTGCTGCCGCCCTCGTGTAGAGAAGACCCAGCCCCCCCTGCACAACTCCAAGCCTGATCAGAAGATCGTCAAAGATACCCCCATCCTGCAAGAAGACAATCCAGGAGTAGATCCGTACAAGCTGATTGGTAAAGAAGGGAATGATGATGAGCAGCAGAATGATGTTTCGCATCCCCTTTAGCTTTTTAGCCATGACATAGGCCAGGGGATAGGCAATAACAAGGCTGATCAGGGTAACCATAAGGCTGTTCACGATGGTTTTCCCCGTCAGCTTTAAATAAAAACCCTTTTCGAAGAAGTGGATGTAGTTATCCAGAGTGAATCCGGCAGCACCGGAATCACTCTGAAAACTGTAGTACAGCATGGTGAAGAGCGGCGCTATGGCAAAAATTAAAAGTAGAAGTGTCCCCGGAGCAGCGAGCCATTTTCTCCTGTCCTTCAAAGCGATCTCCCCCTGGAGCTAAGTAAAAAGAGAGAAATGATTTCTAGAAATAAAACAGGGCACGGGGGAAGCTATGCTCCCCCCTGATGCCCCCACATACAAATTATCTTGCCTTAACTTCTGTCCAGATC
>CAZQEV010000125.1:0-5015 GCA_964592135.1 uncultured Syntrophomonadaceae bacterium | reverse complement strand
CAGTGCCGCCCACGGCGCCGCCGGCGCCGGCGCTGGCTTATGATCTCCCCTATGCCGTCTGCCTGCGCTGGCTTTTCTCGGATTACAAGATCCGGGCTCAGCAGAATACGCGCTACATCGAATCCGATACCCGCGAAGCCACAGTGACGCATGTGTTGAATCTGCTCCTATCGCGGCTCACCTCGGCTGATGTGCAGAGCACCATCACCCCCGACGAAGGGCGCAACGTGCCCTGGCACTACAACAACATCGCCGCCGTGGAAACGGCCAAGCAGACTCTCCTGGGTCTGGACGGCTTGATGGAGATGGTGGAGATCAGAAAGGATGGTCCGCTGCCGGCGAAGGTGCGGGAGCTTGCCGAGAGAGCGGTGCTTTTCCTGGAAGAGATCAGGGAGAAGGGATATTTTAACGCCGTGGCCGAAGGTCTTTTTGTTGATTCCGGCGAGTATCCTGAGATCCACGGCGACGGCATTGCCCGCGATCCCAATGGGGGCGTCGCTGCGGGCAGTATTGTCAGGCGGGAGCCCGATTACTACGCTCCCGTGTGCCACCATTACGGGTTGAACATCCTGCCCGGAAATCTAACGCGGCCCTGCGATCTCATCGGCGGCTGCACCCTTTGCCGCCCTGAAAAAATAGTCTACATCGATGAGCTGGACCCCGCAGACAATGTGAACCGCAGGCTGGCGGAGTCGGCGGAACGCTATAGCGCCGATGCCATCAGGCCCGAGGTGGAGTGGGCCGGGGACGGCTATATCACCTGCACGCTTTTTATACCCGAAAAGGAGGATGTGGCCGAGTATGCCGCCCTGGAAATTGCTGCAAAGATGGGTCTGCGGGAGGCCGAGGTGATCCACAAAAGAGGGATCCACCCCTCGGAGGGGACCCTGGTGGAGCTCAAAGGGATCGTCCCCTTCTCTATTGCCAGAAGCACACTCCAGATCCCTGAAAAACCGAAGATCCTCTCGGAGGATGAGGTCAGGGCAGAGATGGCGAAGCGCCCCCTGAAAGTAGTCTGTGGGACTGTGGGCGAAGACGAGCACTCCGTGGGTATGCGCGAGATCATCGATATCAAGCACGGCGGCATCGAGGGATTCGGAATCAAGGCCGTCTATCTGGGCACCTCGGTGGCGGTGGAGAAGGTGCTCGATGCGGCTATTGAAGAGGACGCCGACGCCATCCTCATCTCGACCATCATCAGCCATGCTGATATCCACAGAAAGAACATGGAGCGGCTGGTGCAGCTCGCTCTGGAGAAGGGCGTCCGCGACAAGTTCATCCTTGTGGGCGGAGGCACCCAGGTAAACAACGATCTGGCGCTCGAAGCAGGCATGGATGCCGGCTTCGGCAGGGGCACAAAGGGGATCGAAGTGGCCTCCTTCCTGATCAAAAAACGCCGCGAAACAGCGCCATAGTAGTAGCCCCCGGTAGCCCCCGGTGCCTGGCACCAAAGAGGACTAAAAGGATGGCGGCCATGAAAGTAGATCTGCTTGTAGCGGAAATAGGGAGCACCACCACCCTGGTCAGTGCTGTCGGCCTGGAGCTGCCGCGGCTGCTGGGGCAGGGGTTTGCGGCCACCCGGCAGGAGGGCGGCGATGTCACCGCCGCCCTGGAGCGGGCCGTGGATAACCTCACGGAGAGGCTGGGGGGGGGCGATCTGGACTGGGGTGAGTTCATGGCTGCCTCCAGCGCCGCCGGCGGGCTCTCCATGACGGTGCACGGGCTGGTCTACGAGATGACGGTGAAAGCGGCCCGGGAGGCGGCGCTGGGCGCGGGGGCCGTGGTCAGGATGATCACCGCGGGAAAGATGACCGCGGCAGATCTGGAGCGGCTGGCCCGGACCAGCCCGAAGATGATTCTGCTGGCGGGAGGGGTGGACTATGGCGAAAAAGAAACCGCTCTTCATAACGGGGCGCTCATCGCCGGTTTAAAGCCAACATCTCCAGTGGTCTATGCCGGTAATGTCGCCGCCCGGGATGAACTTGCGGCAATTTTCCGGGGGGCGGGGGTGAAGGCCTATTTTGTGGACAATGTCTACCCCCGGGTGGATGAGCTTGTTGTTGAACCGGCTCGCAGGGTGATCCAGGAGGTTTTTGAAGAACATATTGTCACCGCTCCGGGGATGAACCGCATCAGGAGCATGGTGGGCGGCCCTATCCTGCCCACGCCCGGAGCGGTCATGGAAGCATGCAAGCAGCTGCATCCCCTGCTGGGCGATCTTTGCGCCGTCGATGTGGGCGGTGCCACTACCGATGTGCATTCCGTGGCTCAGGGCAGTCCCGAGATCCAGGCCATTCTCGAAAGCCCCGAACCGTTGGCCAAAAGAACAGTAGAAGGGGACCTGGGCATACACGTAAACGCCAGGAACATTGCCGGGCAGGTGGGCGACAGTCTGGAGCTTGGGCTGGGTTTTGATCCGGCGCCTTATCTGGATAATTTACAGGTGATTCCTGAAAACGAGCAGGAGATTGCGCTGGTGAAATATCTGCGCGATGCGGCCTGTGATATTGCTTTCCAGCGGCATGCAGGCAGGATCAAGTTTCTTTACGGACCGGGCGGTAGAATTACTCTTGCTTCGGGCAAGGATCTCACGGGTGCGAGGACAATTATCGGCACCGGGGGGCCGCTGACCCGGCTGCCCGGCGGGAAAGAAACCCTGGCCGGACTGGCGGGGCAGGGCTACGGCCGTGAGCTCTACCCCAAAGCGGCGCAGATCGCCCTTGATCGCCGCTATATCATGGCTACATGCGGGGTGCTGGCAAAACGCTATCCCGAAGAGGCCCGCATACTACTACTGGACAGTCTGGAGTTGAAACCGTGACCTATCCGATTTTGACTATTGACCGGCAGAAAATAAAGCATAATACCGGCCTGGTGGCCGCTCTGCTGCAAGAACAGGGGATGCGCCTCGTGAGTGTGGCCAAGGGCACGGCGGCGCACCCCGATGTGGTCGGGGCGATGATCAAAGGGGGCGCCGCAGCCATGGGCGATTCCCGCATCGCCAACCTGGCCCGGATCAGGGAATGGGGCTTCAAGGGCGAGACCGTTTTGCTGCGCGCCCCCGGCCCTTCGCAGTGCGCCGACGCTGTGATCCATGCCGGTACCAGCCTGAATTCGGAGATCGGCACTGTGCGCCGCCTTGGCAAGGCGGCCCTGAAGACGGGGAGGAGGCACAATGTCATCCTCATGGTCGACCTGGGCGACCTGCGCGAGGGGGTGACTGCGGCACAGGCTCCTGAGGCGGCCCGGGAGATGGAAAAAACAGCGGGGATCCGCCTGGCCGGCATAGGCGTCAACCTGGCCTGCTACGGCGGCGTCATCCCCACGGTGCAGACGATGGAGCTGCTTCTTGAAGTAAAGACGCAGGTAGAAAAAAAGATAGGCCGGAAACTGGAGCGCGTCTCGGGTGGAACATCGGCCAATCTGAAGATGGTCTGGGAGCGGCAAATGCCGCCGGGCATAACGGAACTGAGGATAGGTGAAGGTATTCTTCTCGGTAAAGAGGCCGTCTGCAGGGAGCCTGTCCCCGGCTGCTGCGGCGATGCCTTCCTGCTCAAAGCGGAGGTGATCGAGGTGCAGCGCAAGCCAACTAAACCCTGCGGTGAGATCGGCCAGGATGCCTTTGGCAATGTGCCTCATTTCGAAGACCGGGGCATCAGGAAGCGCGCTCTCCTGGCTGTGGGCCGGCAGGATGTCGACCCCGGGGGATTGATCCCCTTGGAACAGGGGATCGAGATCCTGGGCGCCTCCTCGGATCACCTCATCTGCGATGTTGAAGAGGCGGCCGCCCCTGTAAGCCCGGGCGATATCCTTGAGTTCAAACTCAACTACAGCGCCCTGCTGCGGGCTTTCACCTCTCCCTATGTGAGCAAAAAAATCCTCTAACCGGCCTCAGGGACAGGGACTTTGGCAGGTGCCACCAGACCAGGGTGACGTTTCTTTCTTGCGGCTATTCATCACGTGTCTATGATGATGCCAGCAGGATCGCTCAATACTTTGGTGTAAAACTGTCGATGCGGTGCCAAACTTAGCTGTGCTACGCAAAAATGAAGAATAATAGTAGCGACTGGTGCCTGGCACCAGTGGGGACTAAGTTGTCCGGTGCCTGGCACCAAAAGGATGTAACTCCGGATTCTATGTTTCTTCCCCGGGAGGCTTCTTCTCCCCGGCGGGGGATCCTTGATCCCCGTTGGACGCCCCTTCCGGCTGGCCCTGCTGTTGCTGTCTGCTGTTCCCGCCGACAAAGGAGATGGCCTGATTCCGCCATGGTTATTACCTTCTCCATCGAATGCAGCGATATGGAATGCTTGACGCCTTGATAGTACGGCTTGAGTACATGGCATATTACTGCCGCTACCAAACCACCCAGAAAACCTCTCCGATGCCCTTTGTTGATTATTTTCTTTAGCAGACCGGTTGTGCTCCTGGGCTCCTGCTCCCTGTAGGGATCTATTTCCTGTAAGGTCCTGAGTCCCTTATTGATTTCAGCTTTCAACTGTCGATGACCTGGTAACATGCATCAAGTATTTGCCTGGTATCCTGACCGGGGAAGATTCCCCCGGGCAAAGGCATTTGGGGAGAGCCGCCAGGTTGCTGTCCCTGGATCCCGGTCATCACCTCCTTTTTGATAATGTCCTTTACCGCCTCGTAGTTCAAATCCGCTGAAACAGGGCGACCGCCCCACAGCACCCGGAACCTGTAACGGGGACTACTTGGATTTCGCTGCAGCTGGTCGCAGTACCACTGCCGCCACAGTTCTGAAATCACTTCCCGTTTGATTTTCCCGTGCTAAAGAATACTGGTAAGTATACAAGAGGATGCCTTCTGATCTTTTCTTTAACCAGGCTCCGGCCGTTACGCGAGGGGCTTTACATAATTATTATAGTAGATTGCCGGGCAAATACCCCAAACGGTGCAGGGCACCAAAGAAAAAGAGGCCTGTAAGTAGCGCTCGGTGCCTGGCACTAGGACTGAACAACGGGATAATTTACAGGACATCATGCATCTATCCCCAT
>CAZQEV010000124.1:0-5039 GCA_964592135.1 uncultured Syntrophomonadaceae bacterium | reverse complement strand
GTAAGCCGCAGCATTTTAGATTTGGCCATACTTGATCTCGAAGCAAAAGGTTTTCTGCGCATTGTCCCGAGAAAGGGGACATTTGTCAGGGATTATCAAAGAGAGAGCACACCGCAAATGCTGTTATCTTTAATCCATCACGGGCCGGAAATTCACAGCCGGGCTATCTTTTTAAACGTCTCTGAGATGCGGCTGCTGCTGGAAACCGAGTGCGCCCGGCTTGCGGCGGACAATGCTTCGGATGAGAATATGAGTGCGCTTGAGAAAGCTTTTGCCGACATGAAGACCTTTACTTATGAGGGTAGAAGCGGGTTTGTTGAAGCCAACTTTCGTTTCCATTACGAGGTTTGCATCGCATCGGGTAATATAGTTTACGCCATGATTTTCAAATCCTTCGAGCAGTCGCTGCGCCATTACCTGGAAAGAGCTTTTGACGACGAAGAGCGACGGGCCTACTCCGTTAAACGGCACAGGAGACTTTTGGATGCAATCAGGACGCGCGACGCCGGCCGGGCAGAGGAAGAGATGCGCACATTTATGAGGGAAAGTATTGAAATAGTGACCCATGTGTTCGAAAACGATAAAAGTGAGAACAGTTGAGGTTAAGGGGGGTCAGGCCTATTTAGTGGTATAAATTTGCCTCTGGGTTCCATGACCAAAGCGGCCTAAACTAGTAAGAGGCGGGCGGTTGGATTGAAAATACGGTCGGGAGAGGAGGAGCAATTTGGGGAAGATATTTAAGGATTTCTACGATGCTGTTGTGATCGGCAGCGGTATGGGAGGTCTCTCGGCAGGTTGCAACCTGGCCAGAAATAACGTTGATGTACTCGTTCTGGAACAGCATAACCTGCCGGGCGGTGTGACGACCAGTTTTGTGCGCGGACGGTTCGAATTTGAGCTATCGGTACAATGCATCACTGAGTACGGCTCATCTGAAAACAAGGGACCGCTCTACAAATTTCTAAAAGATGACCTGAATCTGGATTTGGATTTTCCACAGATGACGGAAGGGCGCTTTTTCGCGATGACAAAGGAAAACATAAAGGGTGTTCTTCCGCTTAAAAAGGCGCAGCTTGTAGAGTTTATCGAGACCAGGGCGCCGGGCAGCAGGGAATCGGTTCGGGCTTTCCTCGATTTTTGCGATGAAATGCTCCTTGCGATCAACTACATAAATGACAATGACGGCAATATAAAACCCCTGGATCTGATGATGAAACATAAGGGCTTCATCGCCGCGGCGGGGTTGACGGTAAAAGAGGTGGCCGATAAATTCAGGATACCCCCGAAAGCGATGGATCTGCTCAGCGTTTACTGGACCTTTACCGGGCTGCCCATGGAGGTCATGTCTTTTCCCATATACGGCACTGTGCTTTCATGCATGTCTTCAATGCCCGTGCATGCGCCGCACCGGACTACCTTTGAAGTATCGACAAAGATGGCAGATAAAATCACAGAACTGGGCGGGCAGATTGAGTACAATACGCGTGTCGATAAGATTATTGTTGAAAATGGCCGTGTGAAAGGGGTTCGGACCCACCGCGGGGAGTTCATTAAAACAGGTTATGTCTATTCGAACGCCCTGCCCCATAATGTATTCGGAAACATGATCTATCCCGCAGAGGAAATACCGGGAAAAGCCTTGAAGGCGCTTAATATGCGTATGAGAGGAACCAGTTTCTTTAGCATATACATGGGCCTCAACAGAAGCGCGGAAGAGCTGGGCCTGAATCACTACATGTATTACTTTGCGCCTGACGGAGATATCAACAGTGCATATGCCGGATTCGCTGAACTTGCACCAAGCAAATGTTTTGCCGGTGCCTGCCCCAATGTTCTGATTCCCCATGCTTCACCCGATGGAACATGCATATTTCATTTGGAGAACCTCACCAGATCTGAAGCCTGGGAGAGTGTCACGCAGGCTGATTACGACAAAACAAAGTATGAACTGGCAGGTGCGCTTATCGATCAGGCCTCGGACATATTGGGTGTCCCCATCCGCAGGCATATCGAGGAGATAGAGATATGTACACCCCATACATTCTCCCGCTATCTGGGCTCCTTCATGGGAAACGTTTATGCATATGATCATAGGGTATTTGATTCGGTGGTAATCAAAGCACTACAGCATGAGAAGGAACTCCCCATAAAAGGGCTTGCCTTTGTGGGAAATGCGGGGCTGCTGATATCCGGTTTCCCGAGTTCCATTCTATCGGGAAGGCTGGCTACAATCGAACAGATTGCATCTCACAGTTGAGGAGGTTGGATATGGCTCGAGTCAAATTCATTCCAGGGCTGTTTGCCTTTCTGCGCATGAAAAATGAACGGCAGGTCCGCATCAGAGACGCCTCCAGGGAAATTGCGCCTGACCCGATCTCCACCCTGGCGGAGGCGATGCATCCGGGGGTGCTCAAGCTCACCGTAACGTCGGTTACAGATGAGAACGAAAGCATGAAGACATACCGCCTGCAGCCTTCCGAAAACTCACGGAGACTGCCGCTATTCCAGGCGGGTCAGTACCTCAGTGTAAAGATGGCCGCGGAAGGCGGTGTCACTTCGCGCGCTTATACCATCTCCTCCGCGCCATTCGAAGCGGAGAGCGCGGCAGGTTTTTACGAGATCAGTGTGCGCAAGAAACCCGGAGGATTTGTGAGCGGGATGATATGGGACCTGTGGAAACCGGGCACAGCGGTTACGGCGACGGGCCCACATGGAGATTTTTACTATTTACCGCTACGCGATTCAAAGGAGATCGTCGCCCTCGCGGGTGGTGCGGGCATCACGCCCTTTCGCTCGATGATGAAGCAGTTTGCCCGGGAAGAAAACGATATAAAGATGATTCTCCTATATGGATGCAAGGATGAGGGCGACCTGCTCTTTGCAGAAGAGTTCGATGAACTGTGCCGCCGATTTCCCCACAGGTTCAACCGCATCAATACTTATGAAGATCCGGGCGACAGCGCGCTGCGGCGGGGTTACATCGATGCGCAATTCATCAAAGAAAATGTGCCCCTGAGTTCTGAGAAGACCTTTTTAATCTGCGGCCCTGCGGTTATGTACGAACATATTGAGAAGGAACTGGAAAAACTGGGAGGCCTGGAGCGCAAGCAGATGCGTTTCGAACTCGACGGCCAGCCCGAGGATGTTATGCGGGTCAAGGGCTTCCCCGCAGAAGCGGCCCGTAAGAACGTCAAGATCACCGTTCACATCGGGAAAAGCGTCTTTGAAATCCCCGCTAAGACGACTGAAAGTTTACTTGTTGCCATTGAGCGGAGCGGCTTGACTCTAGACTCACGCTGCCGGTCGGGGGAGTGCGGCATTTGCCGAAGCAAACTTGTCTCCGGGAAGGTGTTCATCCTGCCTGACCATGACGGCAGGCGGGCTGCAGACAGGGAGCTTGGATATATCCACCCCTGTTCAACCTATCCGCTCACAGAGGTGAGCGTCATCATCCCGCCGGGAAAGGAAACGTTTTGATCGCTGCAAGGTCAGTTGTACTCTACAAAATAAACAGGACAGGGAGAGGAAGTGAATGGCGGAATGAAAGGTCTGAAACGTTTCAAGGACAGCTACGAAGTCATTGTGGTGGGCGGAGGATTTGGCGGGATGACTGCGGCGCTGCGGCTGGCCCTGAAGGGCGTTGATGTGCTGCTGCTGGAACAGCACAACATGACCGGTGGCTATGCTACTAGTTTTGTGCGCGGCCGTTTTGAGTTCGAGGCCACATTACACGCACTCTGTGAATTTGGCACCGGACAGGTCGAAGCTAAGGAGAAGGGAATTGAAACTCTACATGGAAGGGCGCGCCGTCTGCTCATCGAGGAATGTGGGGTGGACCTGGAGCTGGTGCAGACCCCCGAGGTTTACCGCTGCATTCTTTCAGATTACGGCATTGATATGAGCATGCCCTTTGGACAAAAAAAAATTGTGGAAGCTATTGAGAAACTCTCTCCCGGTGATGGCGAGAAGATGGCCCGCTATTTGGATCTCTGCGCTGAAATAGCGGAGGCGCTGGAGGACATCGAGAGCTCGGACAAAATCAAAGTTATGGAGATTCTGAAGAAACACGCTTCTTTTGTGCGCCTGGCGGGATATTCCGTTGCGGAGGTCAATAAACAGTTTGATTTCAGCGAGCGGACCATACAGGCTTTGAACTGTATGGTAGGCTACCTCGGTCACTCCCTCAGTATCATCAACTTCCCTGTATGGGCTGTAATGCTTTACCGCTACTTTACAGAAGGGGTCCACATACCCAGAAAGACATCCCATGAGATGGCCAATAAAGTGGAGCTGCGTTTGCGCGAGTTGGGAGCACAGGTGGAGTGCTGTACCAGGGTGGAGCGTTTCCTGACTAAAGGTGACCGCGTAACGGGTGTGGAACTTTCTGACGGAACCAGGATCGGGGCAAAGCATGTGCTTTGCAACGCACTGCCTACTATTGCCATTACCCGGATGCTCCCCCCATCGTTTATCCCGGAGCGCATGAAAAAGCTTTATAACGTGCGCAAGCTTGCCCTGTCACCCTATACCATGTACCTGGGGCTTAACGCCACATCCAAGGAACTGGGCATTGACAGCTATGAATATTTTATCGGCGATCACCTGCATACCGAAAAGATTGCTGAGATCATCAAACATTGGGTTAACCATCCTAAACTGGTGGTAACCTGCTCCGATGTGGCCATACCCGGGTGTTCGGGAGAAGGGCGCTGCCAGCTTGACTTTGCCGAAACCTACCATCCCGACGCATTTTTGGAGGCTATGGACAAGTATAAATACCTGGAAAGAAACGAGGAGCTGGCAGATTATCTCATCGACAGGTTTGAGCGGGCTACCGGCACATCCATCCGGGAGCATATCGAGGAGATCTCTATCTCTACGCCGGCCACCTATGCGCGCTACACCAACTCCCTGCGGGGAAATATCTACGGTTATGAGCAGACTGCCCTTGATGGGATCATTCTGCGCACGCTATGCATGGAAAAAGAGCGGTTCTTAAAAGGCATTGACTTTGTCGGCGGCGGCACATTTAGAACAGT
>CAZQEV010000123.1:0-5089 GCA_964592135.1 uncultured Syntrophomonadaceae bacterium | reverse complement strand
CGTTCCTTGGCCTTATCTTGACAGGGGTAGGGACAAGTCATATCATAAAGCTATCTAATTGCAGGGAAGGAGGCGCAGTAATTGCCGCAGATAAAAGTCAAATTAAAGCAGGGGAAAGCGATCTCCTATCCTGCAGGAGTCAGCTTGCTCGAAATCTGCCGCGAACAGGAAGCCCGTTGCGACAGCGCCATCGTTGCGGCAGAGGTCAATGGAAAGGAGTGCGATCTCGGCAGCTCTCTTGAGAGCGACAGCGAGATCGATTTTTTGGATTTCTCTGCGGAGCAGGGTGCGAGGATCTACCGCCACAGCACCAGCCATGTTCTGGCCCAGGCTGTGAAAAGGCTTTACCCCGGGACCAGGCTGGGAATCGGCCCGGCGATTGATAAAGGGTTTTACTATGATTTCGAGTTTGCCGAGCCTCTTTCGGCAGAGGATCTGGACAAGATCGAGGCGGAGATGAATCGCGTCATCGCCGAGAAACTGCCCTTTAAACGCCGTGAAATGAGCCGCGAAGAGGCACTGGCCTTCTTCAGCCAAAGGGACGAACCCTACAAGTGCGAGCTCATTGCGGGGCTGCCGGAAGAGGAGCCCATCTCAATTTACGAACAGGGCGAATTCGCCGATCTTTGCGCCGGACCTCACCTTTTCGATACGGGTAAGATCGGGGCCTTTAAGCTGACGAGCCTGGCCGGCGCTTACTGGCGGGGCGACGAGCGCAATCCCATGCTGCAGCGTATTTACGGTACCAGCTTTCCCACCCCGGAACAGCTGAAACAGCATCTGGAGCTTCTGGCTGAAGCGGCGAAAAGGGATCACCGCAAGCTGGGCCGTGAACTTGACCTTTTCAGCCTTCATGAAGAGGGACCCGGTTTCCCCTTCTTTCACCACAACGGGATGATCATCATCGAAGAGCTGCTCTCCTTCTGGCGCCGGGAGCACCGCCGGGCCGGTTACGAAGAGATCCGCACGCCCATAATCTTGAACAGGGAACTATGGGAGCATTCCGGCCACTGGGATCATTTTCGCGAGAATATGTATTTTACCACCATCGACGACCAGGACTACGCGGTAAAACCGATGAACTGCCCCGGGGCGATGCTTGTCTACCGCTCGCGCATGCACAGCTACCGCGATCTGCCGCGGCGCATTGCCGAACTGGGCCTGGTCCACCGCCATGAACTTTCGGGTACACTCAACGGACTGCTGCGGGTGCGCAGCTTCACCCAGGATGACGCTCACCTCTTTATGACCCCCGATGATATTGAAGAGGAAGTAGCCGGCGTTATCGAGATGGTCGATCATTTTTACCGTGTTTTTGGATTCAACTACCGTGTTGAACTGAGCACAAGGCCGGCCAAAGCCATGGGGAGCATAGAGATGTGGGACAGGGCGGAAAGCATCCTTGAGCGGGTCCTGCAGGAGAAAAAAATTATCTACCGGATCAACGAGGGCGACGGCGCTTTTTACGGGCCCAAGATCGATTTTCACCTCGAGGATTGCCTGGACCGCAGCTGGCAGTGCGGCACCGTCCAGCTCGACTTCCAGATGCCCGAAAAATTTGATCTCAACTATATCGGCGCCGACGGTCAGAAACACCGCCCGGTGGTGATCCACCGCGTCATCTATGGCGCTCTCGAGCGTTTCCTGGCGCTGCTCATCGAGCAGTATGCCGGCGCTTTTCCCGCCTGGCTGGCGCCGCAGCAGGCCGTGGTCATACCAATCACTGAGAGGCAGCATGACTATGCAGCCGAGGTCTGTTCCGCGCTGCGCAAAGCATCTTTCAGGGTCTACGCGGATGACCGCAACGAAAAGGTGGGTTACAAGATCAGGGAGGCCCAGCTGAAAAAGATCCCCTATATGCTCATCGTGGGTGAGCGCGAGGCGGCCGGCGGGCAGGTGGCGGTGCGTCACCGCGAGGAGGGTGATCTGGGCCCCCGGCCCCTGGACAAATTCATAGCCCGCCTGAGCAGGGATATTGAGGAAAAAAAATAATTTGACCTTGCAGGTGAATTTTGATATGCTTCGGACAGGAAAACTATAGTTGGTCCAAGTAGAAGCCACTGCTTCTCACCCTGGGGCGCCGGAACAGGGGTTGCCGCCCGGGTTATCCAGATTAGAATGGGATTGGTGAGCAGGTGGTAAAGCCTGCTCTTATTTTTTGCTATTTTAATGGGGGAATGCTATGGCGGGAGGTGAAAAAGATTACCAAAAATTTGTTCGTCAATGAGCAAATTAGAGCCCGGGAAGTGCTTGTGATCGATGCCGACGGCAACCAGCTCGGTGTAATGGCGCTTCAAGATGCGCTTGAAGCCGCCCGGCAGAAAAGGCTGGATCTGGTGAATGTGGCGCCCAATGCGCGCCCACCGGTGTGTCGCTTGATGGATTTTGGCAAATACAAGTATGAACAGAGCAAAAAAGAACGCGATGCCCGCAAAAAGCAGAAGTTGATCACACTAAAAGAGGTCAAACTGCGCCCGAAAATCGAGCAGCACGATTTTGCGGTGAAAGTTAGGAACAGCCGACGCTTCCTGGAGAGCGGGGACAAGGTTAAGGTGACTGTGATGTTTCGAGGCCGGGAACTGGCTCACCCGGATATTGCGCAACGTCTTTGCCGGCAGCTGGCCCAGGAACTGGATGACTGCGCCGTTGTCGAGCGCAATGCCAAACTCGAAGGGCGCAACATGACCATGATATTGTCCCCTAAATCATAGTTTGGAGGAGACGGAAAAGATGCCTAAGATGAAGACCCACCGGGGGGCAGCAAAGCGTTTCAAAAAAACCGGAAGCGGCAAGATCAAGCGATTCCGCGCTTTCAAAAGCCATCTGTTAACGAAAAAAAGCGCCGGCCGCAAGCGAAAGCTGCGTAAATCAACGCTGGTTGGTGCTTCCGATTACAAGAGGGTAGAGAAGCTGTTGCCTTAATTTAGAAAGGAGGACCCCATCATGCCCCGCGTTAAACGAGGACCGGTTGCCCGCCGGAGACGCAAGAAAATAATGAAACTGGCAAAGGGATACTACGGGGGTAAGAGCAGGCTATACCGGACGGCAAATCAGCAGGTTATGAAATCTCTCTTTTACGCTTACCGCGATCGCCGGCAGCGGAAAAGAGATTTTCGCAAGCTCTGGATAACCAGGATCAATGCCGCCGCCCGCTCAAACGGACTCTCTTACAGCCGTTTTATTAGCGGCCTTAAAAAAGCCGATGTTGAGATTAATCGGAAGATGCTGGCCGATATGGCTGTTCATGACCAGGCCGGTTTTGACAGGCTTGTTCAGGTGGCCAAGAAACACAGCTAGCGCCGGTATATACCGTTTAAAAATTCCCCCGGCCCCCTTTTCCGGGGGAGAGGCTATCTAAAATTCTTGGGGGTGTTCCCTTGTGTCCAAACAATACCTGGTAGTCGGGGCCGGTCATTTTGGCTCCAGCGTTGCCGCTACACTCAGCGATCTTGGACATGATGTGACGATAGTGGATATCGATGCGGCGATGGTGCAGAACATGGGTGAATCAGTGACCCGCGCGGTTCAGGCTGATGCCACGAGCGAGGCAGCCTTGAGTTCGCTTGGAATCAAGGACTTCGATGTCATCGTTGTGGCCATAGGCCAGGAGATTCAATCATCGATCATGATCTGTATCCTGCTCATAGAGATGGGCGCTCGCTACCTGGTGGCCAAAGCGCAGACGGAACTGCACGGAAGAGTGCTCTCCAAAATCGGAGTCAACCGGGTGGTTTTCCCGGAGAGAGATATGGGGCAGAAGCTGGCACACAGTCTCAGCTCTTTTAACATTGTCGATCTCATTGAGCTTTCCACAAACAGCAGCGTTGTCGAGATTCCAGCGCCTGCGGAGATGATCGGCCGGTCCTTGCAGGAGCTGAATTTAAGAGCGCGCTTTGGAATCAATGTCATTGCCTTGCGGAACAAGGAAGGCAAGACCAATATTTCGCCGGGAGCTGAGGATAAGATCAACGAGCACGATCTCATCGTTGCCGTTGGAGATATTAAAGCTTTAAAGAAGATGGGCTGGATCTAATTTGCCGGTCAAGGCCATCAGAAGCAGCAGCAATCGCTATCTAAAAGAATACCGCCGCCTGGCCGGCAGCCGCAAGTACCGCCGCGGCGCCGGCAAGCTGGCAGTTGAAGGGCCGCACCTGCTCGGTGAGGCGCTGGCGGCGGAGATGTTTCCCGAAGTTGTTTTTTTTACGCGCAGCTTCTTTGACAGCAGCGGCGCTAAAGACATACTTTTCGCTTTGCCCGGCAGCACCAGGCAGTACCTTTTACCGCCTTCGCTTTTTGCCGGTCTGTCAGATACAGAGAGCCCCCAGGAAGTAGCTGCAATCATCCCCTTTATATTTCCGGAACTCAGCGCCATACTGGAACGTCCGCTATCACTGGTCCTGATCCTGGACCGCCTTCAGGATCCCGGCAACATGGGCACAATTGTGCGGACTGCTTCCGCCGCCGGTGTTGACGCCATATTTTACGGCCCGGGAACTGTGGATCCCTACAGCCCCAAAGCGCTGCGCTCCACTGCCGGTGCTCTCTTTCACCTGCCGCCCGTTGCCGCAGCAGAACCGTTGACGCTCATTGAGAAACTGCGGTGCAGCGGTATGAATGTTGTTGCCGCACAGCCGCGGGAGGGGCGGATCTATTGGGAGATCGACTTCCGGGGAAAGACAGCCCTCCTTATCGGCAGTGAAAGCCGCGGTCTTTCACCCCAACTCTTAGCCGCGGCGGATCTGACCCTGTCAATTCCCCAGCATTCACCCCTGGACTCCCTCAACGCCGCCGTTGCCGCAGCCGTGCTCCTTTACGAGGTCCTCCGCCAGCGCAAATAAAATAGGGCCAGGTCTTAACCCTGCTTCTTTTTCTTGGCCAGCTTGAGGGCGCTGAAGAGCCCTCTTTGCCGGATCGTTTTAACGGCCAGGCTGCCGGGGGTCATTTCAAAAAATTTACGACCGTAACGGCGCAGAGCCTGCTCATCGATCTCAAAGCCGAGGCCCGGTTTGTCGGGCAGGGCGACATAGCCCTCCTTGTCGATCATAAAATGCTCTTTCATGATTCCATCACGGTATTGGGGCAGCCAGCC
>CAZQEV010000122.1:0-5123 GCA_964592135.1 uncultured Syntrophomonadaceae bacterium | reverse complement strand
CCTGCGCTGCAGGCTACCAGGCTGTTGTTATCCTCATCAACCTGGGGCTGATCAAGCTGGGCGGAGCATTTACCGGCGGTATGTTTTAAATGGGGGAAAAGAGCTAGAAGTAATTAAATATGCGGGGAGTTTTAAGGGGTGCAGTCAGGTCAAGGCCGTCAGGCAGCCTTACTTTTTCGCCTTCCACCAGGATCTGGACCTCACCGCCCCCCTCCAGCCGGGCTAAAGTCAACAAGATCTGGTTGACCAGATTTTCGGCGCCGGTGCACCCTCCCTCATAATCCAGCAGCTCTTTGCTCAGATCTATGATCATGATCCCTTCTTCCAGGCGCAGGCTGCGCAAGGCCGTCCCCGGCGGTATATCGCTGAACAGGCCGCTGCCGCGGCGCGGACCGGACAGCAATTCATCTACAGCGGCGGCAGCGACATCCGCTGCCGGTAAAATAACCCGTGTTACCGGTACATAAAGAATCCGGCCTTGCGAAGTAAGAAAACAGAAATAGGCTGTTATGGCGGTAAAATTACGATAATCCTCCAGCGCATCGTCGACCTCAAGGTTGATGGGGCATTCCGGGCTCAGCGGGACAATACCCGGGGTCCCGCCGGGAAATTTCACCGGGCTCACTCCATCAATCATTATTTCCAGCCCGGCTATTTCCGGAAACTGGCGCAGGGTGGATAAGAGCCCACCCAGAACCAATCGCTCAGCGGAGGGATCGTAGTCCATAAAGGATCCACTGAAATCAACCCGGGTCTGCCCCTCTTCATCAATGTGAATTCCGAGAATGGCCGTTTTGCCGGGAAGAAGGGGAACAAGGCCCAGGGGGCTGAGATCATCCCGGAGTTGCGGCGTGTCGATGAGCTGCTCCAGGGTATTGCGAATAATTGTTTCAGCTTCGGGAATTTCTTTCTGCAAAGGCACAAGGAACCGCCACTGCTCATCGGGATAATAGAGCAAACCGGTACGAATATCACCCGGCTCCGGCTGGGGAGTCACAGCCTGGGGCAGTTTGAAGTTTTCCACAGATTTTTGTTCCAGCAGACAGCCGGTTAAGGGGGTCATTAGAAAGACCGCCAATAAAAAGAGCAGCAGTATCAGGGACCGCCTTGAATAGCCCATCATCTTTCTCCCTTTTTTATTCGGGGTTGTACCATGTCAATTATATATATCAGGCGGGAACCATAAATATGTCATCAATGTAGACAAAACCCGGCAGCATAGAGAATGACGTTAGAGGATGACCTGGTAGGCTTTGATCCGGCGGCGGAGCATTTTGGAAGCAACCTCTTCGAAAGAGCCCGGGTTACCGCTGACAAAAAAACGGTAGCCGGGATTGGTGCATTGGAGCGGGTTATGCAGCTGCTGTCCCGTCAGGACAGCTTCAACATCGCAAGCGATCTCCTCGGCAGAATTAACCAGTTTAACTCCCGGCCCCACCGTTTTCTGGATCAGATCCGCCATCAGCGGATAATGCGTACATCCAAGGATCAGGGTATCGATCGCCGTTTCCCTGAAGGGAGCCAGGTATTCCAGGGCTACTTTTTCGGCTTCAGGCGTATCGACAAGGCCATTTTCCACAAGCAAAACGAAAAGAGGACAGGCCCTGGCAATAACGCTCAGGCCGGGACGCTCCTTCAGCAGAGCTTTTTCATAGGCAGCACTGCGGATCGTCCCTGCAGTACCGATTACCCCAATCTTACCGCTTGCGGTATAGGCCAGGGCAGCGCGCACTCCCGGTTCGATCACCCCCATGACCGGGATGTCGCACCGTTCCCGGTAAAAAGGAAGCCCTGCCGCCGTAGCCGTATTACAAGCTACAACAACCATCTTTATTGCCTGGTTTTGCAGAAAATCAATGATCTGAAGTGCAAAATGGCGCACTTCTGCGTCGGCACGCGGTCCATAGGGCATCCGGGCTGTGTCACCAAAATAGATGATTTTCTCATGCGGCAGCCGGCGGGATATCTCCTGGAATACGGTCATTCCGCCCACACCTGAATCTAGAATCCCAATGGCCCCGTAAGGGAAATCCGGCATTTCCAACACTCCAGACTGATTACTTTGCTTTGGCCTGGCTGAAATAACCGCCCAGTATTTTGCGGGTATCCATAATGGAGATGAAAGCGTTTTGATCCAGCTCCTTGACACTCTTCAGGAAGCACGGCAGATCACGCCTTTTCATCATTACGTACAGGATCAGGTGCGGCCCCTCCCTGCCCGACCCCTCCACCGAGGTGACCCCAAAGCCCATCTGCCGCAAAGCCTCTTCAATGCCGTTGCAGATCTGCATAGTGATGATCTGAACATTGACAAAACCTACCGCGATTTTCTCCTCGATCTTGCTGCCCACAAAACTGCCTGCAGAAAAACCCAGTGCATAGATCACGATGTTCAGAATATGATCCAGGTTTCCTATAACTGCCCCCAGCGCTACTATGTAGATAATCATTTCAAAAAATCCAATGACCGCCGCCAGGGTGCTCTGGCCCCGGGTAAGATAGATGATGCGCACAGTTCCCAGGCTGACATCGACTACCCGGCAGAAAAAAATAAGTAAACAACTTATGTAAAGTGGTAAATGCATTTCAGACCTCCTGTAGCTTAGCTGGGCCGAAGTAATTTTAACAATTGCCCGCCGGGGATGTCAACCTCAAAGTCCTGCCGGAAAGCCGTAGCGATGCATAAAGGTAAGAGGTTTATCATCGTATGCCGCGAATTTAATGGTTATGAAAAAGAAAATGACCGGGCAAGCTTACTGTCTAATTTTCATTACAGCTGCACTGATCCTCTTATTCGCGGCGCCCGCGGTAAAAAATATGTTTTGCCGGAACCGGGGTCAATACTTCGGAGAGAACTCCCCGGTAGAAAATATCCCTCATGCAGAGCTTACCATATCCGATCAGATCCTTCTGGGGGCAAGGGAGGAGGCGAAAAGGAAAACCCGTTACGATGCCGCTTACCGTGAAATCAGCTATCCCGGGGGCGACATCGATCCTGCCGAAGGTGCATGTACCGATGTGATTATCAGAGCGCTGCGCGCTGCGGGATTTGATCTGCAGGTGCTGATCCACGAAGACATGTGCGATCATTTTGATATTTACCCGCAGATCTGGGGTCTGAACAGCCCTGACCCAAATATTGATCACCGGCGAACCCAAAACCAGATCTGCTTTTTTGAACGCTTCGGAAAAAAGTTGACCGTGGGGGTTACGGAGGACGAGCTACGCGAATGGGCACATGGTGATTTTGTGTATTGGCGTTTTCCCAACGGACAGCAGCATACAGGAGTGATCTCGGACCGGGTCAACGGGCGCGGTGTCCCCCTGGTCATCCACAACAGCTCCGTCGCCCGTGAAGAGGATTGCCTGCTGCGGTGGGAAATTATCGGACACTACCGTTTCCCAAGACAAATACAGCAGAGTGCGGTTTACTCCAAGGTTTATTCTGTTTCCTCAAAAGCCGCTTTAAGCCTGGCTGAGCGTCCGGTGATCTCTTCCATTGCCAGGGGGTTCTTCAGCCTGATATAGGTCCCCTTCATTCCCAGCGATCTGGATTCAATGATCCCGGCACTTTCGAATTTTCTCAACGCGTTTACAATGACGGAACGGGTGATACCGAGGCTGTCGGCAATTCTACTGGCGACAATGATATTTTCGTTATCGGTAAGCTTCTTAAAGATCTCCTCAATTGCCTCCACTTCGGAATAAGAAAGGCTTTCAAATGCCACCCCAGCCATGTTTCTGTACCATTCTTCTTCCTCAAGCTGAACCGCCCTCAGCCGCATCAGGATCATCCCGGTGATCGCCGCCCCTATTTCCGTCAGGATCAGATCATCATGTTCAAAGGGTTTTCGATGACGATGCGCCAGGACTGTGCCCAGCTGTTCTGTCCCGCTGATAATAGGGACTGAAATTAGATAAATATCACCGTGGGTACAGGCACTTTTCTCCTGATCGCTCAGCGGACACGCTGAAAGCCGGTAGGTCTCGTTTATCTGCGGTTCGCCGTTTTGTAACAGCAATTTTATTTTATAATAATCGGGTAGAGCTGCTTCTGCCAACAGGTAATCCCGCAGCCTTTCACATCCGGGCTGCTGGTTCGAAATATCATTTAACAACTTACCACCACTATCAACGAGAAATACATTGGCGCCAATTATACCGGCGAGGGCAGCTGTAGTGAAATTGATATTCGGATCCTGGTCCGTTGAATATAAAATAATCTGGTTGACCTTTCTGACTCTTTCCAGAAGAGATTTTTCTAACATTAGCCAACCACCTCCTGGATAGTTTATATTACAAAATATTAAATATGTCAACAATATTCCAACATAAGCGGCCGCAGTTAATCCCGGGCTGCCGCTGTTGATAAAGGTAAGATCAATTTTTATCCTGGAATAGTCCTTTCTCCAACTCAAGAAGCTCGCTAATCGTCACAAAGCGGAAGCCCCGCTGTTGAAGCATATCGATAACCTGTGCCAGTGCGTTTACGGTGCTGGAACGATCTCCGCCATAATTGTGCAGAAAACCGCCGCCATCGTGAAGCAGAATAATCGCCCCGGGGTGAATTTTCTGTGAAATTCTCTTCACAATATGCTTTGCCGAAGGCTCCATCCAATCCTCTCCCGAAACCGACCAGAGAATAAGGCGCTGATCCAACCGGCTGCAGACCGCCAGGATCTGCTCATCGTAAAGGCCGCGCGGCGGCCGGAAATACTGCGGCGCCTGCCCGGTAATTTTTTCTATAACAGCGCTGTTCCAGGAGATCTCTTTCTCGATTTTCCGGCTGTTCCTCCGGTAAAGGTTGGCATGGGTGTAGGTATGGTTGCCGATCTCATGTCCTTCTTCGAGACAGCGGCGTAAAATTTCCGGATAGCGCTCTGCCTGTGTGCCAACTACGAAAAAGGTGGCCGGGACATTCTTCTCTTCCAGAATATCAAGAATCCCGGCAGTGTAGCGGGGATCGGGGCCGTCGTCAAAGGTAAGAGCAACCACCTTTTCCGCACCACTTCCGCAGTTGAATACCACCGCCTGCTGCGGCCCGGAATAAACCACCCGGTAGAGAGAGAGGGCCGCGATTAAAAACAAGAGCGCAGCTGACAGCAGCAGATAGTTGATCACCC
>CAZQEV010000121.1:0-5129 GCA_964592135.1 uncultured Syntrophomonadaceae bacterium | reverse complement strand
CTTAGCGAGATATTGCCGCAAGACGCCGGTGACCGGATCCTCTACAAGGACCTCAGGTCTGTCTATGAACTTTTGCATAGCGGCCGGATAGTTGGAGAAGTCGAGCAGGTAACGGGGAAATTGTTAGTACTCTAGCCGGCGCTGAATTTTTGACAAGGACAGGGGTAATGAAAAATATGAAAGCCGATTTGCTGGTAATAAACGCCGGGCAGCTCGTTACCGTTGCCGGGCACAGCGAAAATCCGAAGCGCGGCACAGAACTCGCAGAGCCGGGGATCATTACCGGAGGTGCGGTGGCGGCGAAAGACGGCTTCATTGTCGCCACAGGCATTACTGAGACTGTGATGGAAGAGGTAAAATTGACAGAAGGTGCCCTGATCATAGATGCCGGCGGCAGGGTGGTGCTGCCCGGCCTGGTGGACCCGCACACTCACCTGGTTTTTGCAGGTTCCCGCGAAGATGAATTTGAGATGAAAATTAAGGGAGCAGCATACCTCGACATACTGGCCGGCGGGGGAGGTATTCTCAGTTCGGTGCGGGCTACCAGGGCTGCTACCGAAGAGGAGCTTGTCGGGATAGGGAGAAAATATCTGATCGAGATGCTTGCCCAGGGGACCACTACAGCCGAGGTCAAGAGCGGTTATGGGCTTACCCTTGCCGATGAACTGAAACAGCTGCGGGCCATCCGCACCTTGCAGGATACTCAGCCGGCGGATCTGGTGCCTACATTCCTGGGCGCCCACGCAATTCCGGAAGAATACAGGGGAAATCACGAGGGCTTTGTCGAAATAGTCATAGAGGAAATGCTTCCTGCAGTGGCCGGCGCCGGCCTTGCCGAATGCTGTGATGTTTTCTGCGAAGAGGGCGTTTTCAGCATTGATCAAAGCCGCCGTATTTTGCAAGCGGCACAGACACTGGGGTTCAAACTGAAGCTGCATGCCGACGAGATCGTCCCCCTGGGCGGAGCGGAACTTGCGGCGGAACTTGGAGCTCTCTCTGCAGATCATCTCGTAGCCATTTCCCGGCAGGGCATTGAAAAGCTGGCCGCATCGAAAACGGTGGCGGTGCTTTTACCGGCCACCACATTTTGCCTCATGGGAACAAAATATGCTCCAGCGCGGGAGATGATCGCAGCGGGAGTGGCAGTGGCCCTGGCTGGTGATTTCAATCCCGGCAGTTCACCCGTCAATTCGCTTCCGGTGGTAATGGGGGTGGCCTGCCGCCGGCTTAAAATGACGCCGGCTGAGGCAGTCTCGGCGGTGACCATCAACGCGGCTCATGCTATTGGCCGGGCTGCAGAAGTGGGCAGCATCGAGGTGGGTAAAAAAGCCGACCTGGTGATTTTTGATGCCGCCGATTACCGCAGCATTGCCTATCGTTTTGGGACTAACCTTGTGGATCAAGTGATCAAATCGGGACGTCTTGTGGTGGGAGGAACAAAATGACGAAGCTAATCCAGTGTGTGCCCAATTTCAGCGAAGGGCGGCGCCCGGAAATTTTGGAGGAGATCATGCAATCTATCGCCTGCGTCCCCGGCGTAAAAATTCTCGATCAATCATCCGATGCCAGTCATAACCGCAGCGTTGTTACCTTTGTTGGGGAGCCGGAAGCGGTTAAGAGAGCTGCATATAGTGCGGTAGGAAGGGCTGCGGAGCTCATCGATATGGAGAGCCACCGTGGCGAGCATCCCCGCATCGGCGCTGCCGATGTAGTTCCATTAATACCTGTCAGCGGCGTGACCATGGATGAATGTATCTCCCTGGCACGCGAACTGGGTCGCGAGATTGGAGAAAACTTAGGCATACCGGTATATCTCTATGAAGAGGCGGCACTGACAGCAGAGAGGAAAAACCTGGCGGCAGTGCGCCGCGGCGAGTACGAAGGGCTTAAAGAGGTCATTGGCGAGCCCGGTCGCCGGCCTGATTTTGGACCGCCGCGTCTGCACCCCACCGCCGGTGCCATTGCCGTGGGGGCGCGCCCCCCGCTCATTGCCTACAATATAAATCTTGACTGCAGCGATGTGAAGATCGCCCGCAGGATCGCCCGGACGATCCGGGGCAGCGGCGGCGGTTATCCCAGCGTCAAGGCTTTGGGGGTCTTCATTGAGGAGAGCAACACCGCCCAGGTGACGATTAATGTCTGCGATTACCACCTTGTTTCCCTGGCGCGTGTTTTTGAGACGGTAAAAAGTGAAGCTGCGCGTTATGGTGTGGGCATCAAGAGCAGCGAGATTGTCGGTCTGATCCCCATGGAGGCGCTGCTCGATGCAGCCTCTTTTTATCTGCGCCTGCGGGATTTTCATCCAGGGCAGGTGTTGGAGAAGCGATTATCCGGGCCATAAATTGCCCTGTCGATGAAAGGAGATCCGGTTATGTACACTGAAATGACGGTGGTAAATTTTCTGAATGAACTGGCCTCGGCATCGCCTGCGCCGGGAGGCGGCAGTGTTTCGGCCCTGGCCGGCAGCCTGGGCGCCTCTCTCGTAGCCATGGTGGCGCTTTTTACCGCCGGCCGGGGTGCTTCGGAAGAAGAGGAACGGTTGATTCAACAGCATCTGCAAGAAGCAAAAAGACTGCAGCAACACTTGCGGGAAGACATCGATGGAGATACTGCTGCTTACAATGGAGTAACTGCGGCATACCGGATGCCTAAAAAAAGTGAAGAAGAGAAAGCGGCGCGCACGCGGTCAATTCAGGAAGCACTGCAGGAGGCAACAAGGTTCCCCCTTCAGGTAGCCCAAAAATCACTTGAGGTGCTGCAATTGTGTCCCTGGGCGCTTGCTCAAGGCAACCCCAACACCTGGAGCGACGCCGCGGTGGCTGCGCTGATGGCGCAGGGCGGAATTGAGGGGGCTCTTGCCAATGTGGCCATCAATCTTGAAGGGATCAAAGATGATACTTTTGCAGAAAAGGCTAAGGAACAGGCCGGGGAGATCCGCAATGCAGCGAAGCTGCTGCAGGAGGAGATCAGCAAGCTGCTCCGGGAGCGTCACTCTTGATCCGGGAATCATCTTTCCGGGAAATCCCGGGATGGCTGATATCATCACAAACCCTCCCTGGATAAGGGACATTCCGGCTAATGGATCCTCATTCAGGGGGCTGGGAATTCAATAATGAGGACATTGTCTGTCAGTTCCTGGATCATTAAAAATTGCGGTGTGAAACAAAACGAGGGAGGTTTGACCGATGGTGAACAATATGGATATTGCCGGCGCGATGACCATAAGAGTGGATCCATCATTGCCCGAAATGCCCGATTTTGAGCCCGGTATCCGCCGGGCGCCGGACCGCGGTTTCCGACTGACAGGGGCACAGGTGAAAACAGCTTTGCAGAACGCTCTGCGCTATGTGCCCGAAGAGCACCATGAGAGTTTGGCTCCGGAATTTTTGGAAGAGCTGACAACCAGGGGAAGGATCTATGCCTATCGCTACCGCCCGCCTGGCCGGATTTATGCCCGACCCATCGAGCAGTACAAAGGGAACTGTCTTGCCGGGAAGGCCTTCCAGGTAATGATCGACAACAATCTGGATTTTGAGGTGGCGCTTTACCCCTATGAACTGATCACTTACGGCGAAACGGGCAGCGTTTGCCAGAACTGGCTGCAGTACCGCCTGCTCAAACAATATCTGGAGGCGCTGACTGAAGAGCAGACTCTTGTGGTCATGTCAGGGCACCCGCTGGGTCTTTTCCCATCGCCGCCTGAAGCGCCCCGTGTGATTATAACCAATGGGCTCATGGTGGGGCTTTATGACAACCAGGAGGATTGGGAGATTGCCGTCCAGATGGGGGTGTCCAGCTACGGCCAGATGACTGCGGGGGGGTGGATGTATATCGGGCCGCAGGGAATTGTGCACGGCACATTCAACACACTGCTCAATGCCGGCCGTCTAAAGCTGCAACTTCCCGCTGACGGCGACCTTGGGGGGCGCCTTTTTCTCTCCTCAGGTCTCGGCGGGATGAGCGGCGCCCAGCCAAAGGCGGTGGAGATCGCCGGCGGCGTTGGGGTGATCGCAGAGGTGGACGGTTCTCGCATTCAGACCAGGCTGGATCAGGGCTGGGTCAACCGCGCTACGGCCGACCTTGGTGAGGTGTTCTCCCTGGCCGGTAAAGCCCTGCAGCGGAAGCAACCGCTCTCCATCGCCTATCACGGCAACGTTGTCGACCTGCTCGAGCACGCTGTTTCCCATGACATCAGGGTAGACCTGCTTTCGGACCAGACCTCCTGCCATGCTCCTTACGATGGCGGTTACTGCCCCCAGGGGCTCTCTTTCGCAGATCGGACCAGCATGTTGAGTGAAGACCGCAACAGATTTATGGAGCTTGTTGACCGCAGCCTGCGCCGTCATTTTGAGCTCATCAGGATCCTGGTCGGCCGGGGCAGCTACTTTTTTGATTACGGCAACTCTTTCATGAAGGCGGTCTTCGATGCCGGGGTGAAAGAGATCTCCAGGAACGGTCATGATGAAAAGGAGGGCTTTATCTGGCCTTCCTATGTTGAGGAGATCATGGGCCCCGAGCTCTTTGATTACGGTTACGGTCCTTTTCGCTGGGTCTGCCTCAGCGGAAAGCCTGAAGATCTGGCCAGAACCGACAGGGCGGCCATGTCTTCTATAGACCCTGATCGCAGGGGCCAGGACCGCGACAACTATATCTGGGTCCGCGATGCGCAGAAGCATAACCTTGTCGTCGGCTCTCAGGCCCGCATCCTCTACCAGGATGCCGCCGGCCGGGTGCGCATCGCCTTGAAATTCAACGAGATGGTGCGAAAAGGAGAGATCGGCCCGGTGATGCTCGGCCGCGATCACCACGATGTCAGCGGCACCGATTCGCCCTTCCGGGAGACGGCCAATATCAAGGACGGCAGCAATGTCACAGCCGATATGGCGGTGCACTGTTTTGCCGGAAACGCCGCCCGCGGGATGAGCCTGGTGGCCCTGCACAACGGCGGCGGTGTCGGGATCGGCAAGGCCGTCAACGGCGGGTTTGGCCTGGTTCTCGACGGCAGCAAAAAGGTCGATGATATTATCAAATCCGCCCTGCTCTGGGATGTTACCTGCGGCGTGGCCCGCCGCGCCTGGGCCAGGAATGAGAACTCGCTCTCCACGGGTGTTGAATTCAATCGCGAATAC
>CAZQEV010000120.1:0-5208 GCA_964592135.1 uncultured Syntrophomonadaceae bacterium | reverse complement strand
ACCTGCTGATTACAAATCAGCTGCTCTGCCGTTGAGCTACGTCGGCCGAATAACCTCTGCCCCTCAGGGCAATTAATAGTATAAACTAATTTAAAATCCTCGTCAACCCATCAATAAAGCACATAACCGGGCTCCGTTTAACCGGGAATAACCCGGCCGGGACAGCCGGGGGATTATTCAGTCAGGGGGTTGAATATGTTTTCCACGTTTACGGCCATATTTGAAGCGCTCGATGCCATTGAAAAAGAACTCGGCGAACCGATTAGCATGGCGAAGCGCGAAAAGCTGATCGAGACGCTTCTTTCTTTACGCAAGACAATGGACCAGTGTGTTCAATATTGGCTGAAATTCGAGGAACGGGTCACAGAAATTGAGGAGCGATTTGAACTTGCGCTTCCCGATACACTTCCCCCGGGGTTTCTTGAAGATCTTGACAGTATCGGCAGTGGCTCTGACGTGGAAAGTGCGGTGCCGGCGCTTCTTTCCGGTAAAGAAGGTTCTTTGCCCGAAACGGCGGAGAAAGTACAACATGAAAGTCCCATCAGTGAAATTGCGGTGAGTGCTTTTCGCCGCGGTCTCGGATTCTGGGAGTTGGCCATGCTCAGGGAGGCGGTGGATGAATTTAAAAAGGTGGTGGAAGACGATCCCGACCTCGTGGTGGGGCATATCTGCCTCGGTCTCTCCAGCGCACAGCTAGGCAAAGTCGAGGAAGCCTTTCGAGAACTCAAGCTTGTTCTGGCGCTTGACCAGAACAAGCTTATCCGCGCTCTTGCCCTAAATACCCTGGGTATAATTCTGACTCAGAAAGAAGACTACTCCCAGGCAGAACATTACTTCAAGCAGGCAGTGGTCGAAGACCCCGATCTGAAAGAAGGATGGTTCAACCTGGGGGCAACACAATACAACCAGCAGCGCTATCTGGAAGCAGTGTCTGCATTTGAGAAAGCTTCTGAACTGGCGGGAGAGGATTGGGAAATAGCGCTTTACCTGGGCCGCGCATACGGTTACCTGGGGCGGCACAAAGAGGCGGTCAGAGCGCTGCAGCGTTCTTTCCGCTGCAACCCCGGGGAACCCCTCGTAGCCTTTGAACTGGGTGTTCTCTACCGCTTGCTGGGACAGGACAGCCGCGCTCAGTGTTATTTTCATACCACACGCAAATTGATGGAGCAGAAAAAATAGTGCCGCTTCCCGCATAGAGAATGTGCAGGATTCAAACCTCTTTTTCACGAAGCTTATAACTGACAGATGAATTTCCTGGGGATAGCCCCAGTGCCGGGAGGATGCCGCGGACTGTGAAACAAATGAAGATAGCTATTATCGGAGGGTCCGGCGTCTACGAAAACGCCTACCTTGAAGAAGCAAGAGAAGTAATTGTGGAAACAGAATACGGTGAGGCGCTGCTCTACCACGGACGCTATAAGGGAAGAGAGATCTATTTTTTAGCCAGACACGGTCCCCGTCACGGGGTGCCGTCGCACCTGATCAATTACAGGGCCAACATCGCCGCGCTGAAAGAGCTGTCTATCGCTGCGGTGATCGCCACCGCAGCGGTGGGTTCCCTGCGACGGGAGATGCCGCCGGGCAGCCGGGTGATCATCGACCAGTTTATCGATTTTACAAAGAGCCGCCCTTCGACTTTCTACGGCAAGGGCGGTGGCGGAGTGGTCCATGTAGATATGACAGTGCCCTATTGCCCCGAGATCCGCCGGGCTATTTTGCGGGCCGGTGAACGGCTTGAAGATCAGCCCATTGACGGGGGATGCTATGTATGTACGGAAGGGCCTCGCTTTGAGACTCCGGCGGAAATAAAGATGTTTGCTCATTGGGGTTGTGATCTCGTTGGAATGACAAACGTACCCGAAGTGGTTCTGGCGCGGGAGGCGGGACTCTGCTATGCTACCATCGCGCTTGTCTCCAACTTTGCAGCCGGCATCTCTGCCGAACTGCTGAGTCACCAGGAGGTCCTTGAAGAGATGGCAAGAGGTAAGGAGCCGCTTGATCGCCTGCTTATGGAGGCTGCTGCGGAAATTGAGGTCTCCAGGTCTTGCAGCTGCTCTTTGAGCGCCGGGCCCTGGCCGCCGGAGCGGGAGGCGGAGCGCAGCGGATCCTGACATTTTGTAAAAATGAACAAAAGCCGGCGGCGCCTCGCCTCGACTGCTGGGGTGAGCCCAGATTTCAAAATGGCGGCAGCGGCCTTTTTACCGGATAATATTGATGAAGGGAGAATTCGATATGGGCAGGATCCTTTTTACCGGTGCCTGCATCATGACCATGGATGAGGAGAAACCTGCCGGTTTTACCGGGGATCTGCTTATCGAAGGAGACCACATCGCCGCTATCAGCGAGAAAAAAGGCGTCATTGAGAAAAGCAGAGCGGAGCGTGTAATCGACGGCTGCGATCTGCTGCTCATGCCCGGACTTGTCAATACGCACGGACATGCGGCGATGTCCCTGCTGCGGGGTTATGCCGATGATCTGCCGTTGCAGGAGTGGCTGGAGAAGAAGATCTGGCCCGTCGAGGAGAATCTCGATGGAGACGATATTTACTGGGGAACGCTTCTGGCTATCGCTGAAATGCTCAAAGGCGGCACCACTACTTTTACCGATATGTATTTCTTGATGGAGCGGGCCGCCGAGGCGACGGCGGAGAGCAAAATCCGCGCAGTCCTTTCACGCGGTCTCATCGGCTTGGGCGGCGGAGGGAAGCAGGCGCTGCAGGAGGCGGCCGCTTTTCAGCGAAACTGGCACGGGGCCGCATCAGGCCGCATCAGCGTCAACTACGGGCCCCATGCGCCTTATACCTGTCCGCCCGATTTCCTGCGCAAGGTGATGGATGAAGCTGACAAGACGGAAAGTGCTTTGCAGATTCATATTGCCGAGACGGCGGGCGAAGTGGCGGATTGCCGGCGCGATTACGGCTGTAGCCCTGTGGAGCACCTTCATCGTCTGGGACTCTTTGAACGCCGCGTCATTGCCGCTCATTGCGTCCACCTCACTGAAGAGGATATGAGAATCCTGGCTGAAAAAAAGGTGGGGGTGGCTCATAATCCCGGCAGCAATCTGAAGCTAGGCAGCGGGATCGCCCCTGTGGCGCAGCTTCTCGACGCCGGAGTTCCGGTGGGGCTGGGGACTGACGGTGCATCGAGCAACAACAACCTCGACCTGCTGGAGGAGATGCGACTGGCAACGCTGCTGGCCAAGGGCAGCAACCTGTCGCCCACATTAATTCCGGCGAGGAAAGCGCTGCAGATGGCTACAGTGAACGGGGCGGAACTGCTCGGACTGACCGATGTAGGAATCCTGAAAGAGGGCTTCAAGGCCGATCTCGCCGCCTTGAATTTAAGAGCGCCGCAGGCGGTGCCGCTCTATGATCCGCATTCCCATGCGGTCTATGCGGCAGCGGCGGCTGATACCCGTTTCGTGATTGTGGACGGCGAAATCCTCGTCGATGAAGGCCGCCTCACCGGCCTTGATGAAGAGAGAATCATGGCAGAATGCGCCGGCCGGGCGGAGAGACTAACAGGAAGGAGTATTCACAGGGCATAGGAATGACGGTAAATCTTTTGATCACCAATGACGACGGCATCTATGCCGAAGGGATCCAGCTCTTGAGCAAGGTCCTCTTTGAAAGCGGCCGCTACAGCCTGACTATCGTGGCTCCCGACCATGAGCGCAGCGCTGTGGGCCATGCCATTACCATGCACAGGCCGCTGCGGGTGGAGCAGGCGCATTTTCTGCACAACCCTGCACTGACCGGCTGGGCGGTAAACGGCACCCCATCAGACTGTGTCAAGCTTGCCGTGGAGGCGCTGCTCGAAGAGAAGCCCGCCTTGATCATCTCGGGCGTCAACCGCGGCAGTAATTTAGGTACCGATGTGCTCTATTCAGGCACCGTCTCCGCTGCAGTAGAGGGGATCATTCTAGGCATTCCCTCGGTGGCGGTATCCCTTACCGGGAGCGGCAAAAGCGATGATTTTATCTTTGCCGCCGCTTTTATCCGCGATCTCATACCCCATCTTCTGGTTGAAGGGCTTCCTGCCGGGACCCTGCTGAATATAAATGTTCCGCCCTGCGGCGGAAAGATCCGGGGGGTCAAAGTTACCCGGCTGGGGACCAGGCGTTACCGCAACAGTTTTGACCGGCGAACCGATCCGCGGGGCATGATCTACTACTGGCTTGCCGGCGAGCTCGTTGAGGGTGACGAAGAGGAAAACAGCGATGTGCTGGCTGTCCGAGACGGTTATATCTCAATTACGCCCGTGCATTTCAACCTTACAAACGACGCTATCATACCGGAGCTAACCAGGATGGTGGCCTGCGTGGAGCACAGCCTTCTCTAGAATACCGCATTTTCAAGGTTAAATTCCATGGTATTATCGTCAGAATATAGTACAGGAGTGATTCTATGTCTTTATTGGAGCGGGAAAGCGCCAATTGCTACCGGATCCACCGCCGCGACAGGATGCGCGTGGATGTGGTAGTCTACCTGAACAAGGCGCTGAAGCGCTCTTTTGACGACGTTGAAGCGTTGCAACAGCTCACTGATGCCGCAGCACTGCCCGGCGTGGTGAATCCAGTTGTGGGCATGCCCGACATCCATACCGGTTTCGGGCTGCCCATCGGGGGAGTTATGGCGATGGATGCAGCTGACGGTGTCGTTTCCGCAGGGGCCGTGGGCATGGATATCAATTGCGGTGTGCGGCTTTTGCGCACCAACCTGGAAGCCTCATCTCTGGACAAACCTGTGCTGCGCAGTCTGATCAATGCCATTGTAAAACGGGTTCCCACCGGGGTGGGGGGAAAAAGCCGTCAGTCTGACCTGGTCCGGAAAAATTTATTGAGATACCTTGTTGATGGTGTGCCTTACCTCATCGAGCGCTGTTTGGGCCGGCCGGGGGATCTGGAGTGCATTGAGGAAAGAGGAGCCATGGAGGGGGCCGATCCGGCGGCAGTCAGTTCAGAAGCGATGGCGCGCGGGGCGCAGCTGTCGACCATCGGCGGAGGAAACCACTTCATCGAACTGGGCAGGGTGGACCGGATTTTTGACAAAGCAGCAGCGAAGATACTGGGGCTGTCGGAGGGGCAGTTGACGGTGATGATCCATACGGGCAGCCGCGGTTTCGGCCATCAGGTCTGCACAGATTTCACAGCGCTCATGCTAAAAGCGGCAGCAAGAATGAAACTGGAAATACCCACAAAAGGGCTGGC
>CAZQEV010000119.1:0-5263 GCA_964592135.1 uncultured Syntrophomonadaceae bacterium | reverse complement strand
GCCGTCCAAATTCACCGGTTTCGGAAAAAGAGAGTTCAATATAAGCAATCCGGCCGGCACCGAGGCCCATCTCTTCTAAAAGTGCATTAACATGGTCGATCCTCTTCTGAATCCAGCCGGCGGCATCCTGATGCGGACAGGAAGCCTGGTCATCTTCTTTACAGCCCACAACGATGATGCCGTCCACACCCATCTCTACAGCTTTGAGCATGTGTAGAGTATCTATCTTCGCGACACAGGGATAGCGCACCAGCGTCAGATTGTCGGCCTTGAATCCGGTAACCTCGGGCAGCGCAAAGGGGCCGTAACCGCAGGTTATGCCCAGAACTGCCGGTGCACCGTTGGCCCGCTCCAGCATGGCCTTGACGGCAGGCTCGATGGATGCGGCAGCCTCCTCGACCATGGGAGTGAGAAATTTAATGGCATAAGCCGGACAGATGGAGAGACAGAGTCCGCAGGCCTGGCACTGCTCACTGCGTATGCTGACGCTCCCATCCTCGTTGACCACCGGAACATCGTAGGGGCAGACGCGCACGCAGGTAAGGCAGTTCGCACATAGTTCCTCGATCCGCTCCGCTCCGGCAAGGCAGGTCAAACAGCGGCGCGCCTCATTGACAGCGTCAAGTGCGCCATAACCCAGTTCAGCCTGATCAAAATGTTTAACCCTCTCTGCGGGGTCGATCATGGGAATGTCATGACGCTCCACCCGGGTCACTTTTTCAGCCACAGCAGGATCGAGTTTCTCCAGCGCAACAGGCTCCTCCAGCGCTTCGCTGTTAAAAGTCTCACCTGCAAGGTGGGCCAGGATAGCCAGGGCCGCCACCCTGCCGTTTTTCATCGACTGCACCGCTGTTCCAGGACCGGTAATCATCTCGCCGCAGGCAAAAACCCCGGGGCGGCTCGTAGACATTGTTTTATGATCAAAAACAATGCGTCCGCGCTCGTCAAGGTCAACCTGTCCTTTCAGCGGTTCCGGATCGCCGCCCTGACCGATGGCGAAAATGATCACGTCGCCGCTGACAAAGGTTTTGTTATCTTGATTGTAGGTCGGGCAAAACCTGCCTGCTCCATCAAAAACAGAGCAGCACTCGATCATCTCCAGGCCGCTGATTTTGCCCTTGTCCCGGATGATGGCCTGGGGACCGCAAGAGTTGGTGAACTCCACGCCTTCCTCCTTGGCCTCCTCGATCTCCCAGGGAAAGGCAGGCATCTCTTCCGCCGATTCCAGGCAGACCACCTTGACCCCGGCTGCGCCGCAGCGAACGGCGGAGCGGGCCACATCCATAGCCACATTGCCGCCGCCGATGACGATTACAGTGGGATTGCCCTCAAAACAGAAGTTGTCCCGTTTTACTTCTTTAAGGAAGTTCAGGGCATAGTAAATACCGTCGCCTTCAACACCGGGGATGTCCAGGCCGCGGCTCACCGGCAACCCCAGCGCGATGAGCACTGCCTGATATCCTTCTTTCTCAAGTTGCTCTACCGACAGGTTGCGGCCCAACTCAAATCCTGTTTTAAACTCTACCCCCTGTTCGGCTATTTCTTCAATATCCAGATCGATCGCTCCGTCAGGGAGACGATATAAGGGGATGTAATGGCGAACCGCCCCTCCCATGAAAGGCTCGCGGTCGTAAATGGTCACCGCGCAACCCTGCCGGGCCAGATCATACGCCGCAGTCAAACCGGCGGGGCCACCACCGATTACGGCTACTTTCCCCTTTGAGCCGGCGGCGATCTCCGATGGAGGCGGCGCCTTTGCTTTGCTATTTTCCACAGCAAAGCGCTTCAGTCCGCGGATCGACGGCGGCTGATCAACGTCATGTCGGCGGCATTCATCCTCACAATGATGAGCACAGATCGTACCGCAAATCGAGGGAAGTGGGTTGGTCTCTTTGATGATCGCCAGCGCCCGGTCAAAATCACCCGTGGCGATGGCCAATAAATATTCACGCACATCCTGGTGCAAAGGGCAAGCTGCTTGACAGGGTGGAACTACGTTTTCCGTTAAGGCCTGGGGATGATGCTGGGTCAAGAATGATCACTCCTTGTTAAAAAAAAGTTTACATCTATAATATTTCGCGGTTTAACCCTTTATTCCTCTCCCTTTCTTATTAAATTCTATTACTTTAATTATCTCAGGCAGATTTTTCTTAAAGGATTTCACCATTGATCAGCGAAATGAAAATCGTTGTAATGATAATCAGATCAACATCAGCACCATTTCGCCCCGGCCCTCTCCGCCGGGATATGGGAAAAAGAGCTGTTCTAGCGCAGAGCCGCGGTGCACCTGGCCACCTCGAGCACCCGCCGGGATAAAATTTCGATGCGGCGAAGGGCGTTTTCATCTTCGGAGGCGGGAGAGTGGGCACAGCAGCCGTGGTGCCCGGCATCGGCGGTGGCATGGCCGTCACCGACCAGGATCATCCCCTGGACGAGCATCATGTCATGGAGCGCTTTCAAAGTGGTCTCCTGGCCGCCAAAAGGAGCGCCGCCGGCAGTTACAGCGCCCCCTACGGTGTTGAGCAGGGCCTGCGCGGAGCGTAATTTGCGGCTTTTATCCCAGAACCCCTTTAGCTGGGCCGAAACGGTGCCGAAATAAACGGGGCTGCCGATGATGATGGCATCTGCTTGCGCCAGCACCTGGAAAGCATGCTCAAGATCGCTTCCACGGTAGCAGACTCCGGAACAGGGGGATGAACAGGCTCGGCAATAGGGATACTTTTGCGACCGCAGCAGCGGTTCAACATGGATCAACTCTGTTTCAGCGCCGCCCCGGCGGGCTTCGCTTAATGCAAGCTCAAGCAAATAAGCTGTGCTGCCGTCTTTTCTGGGGCTGCCGTTTAATCCGATAATACGCAACAACTGAACCACCCTTTCTCAAATGTGTTGAAACAGATTATATTTAGGAGGTAGTAACAATATGTATATGCCGAAAAGGACAGCCATCTGTTTCCTGATCCTGTTCTTGCTGCTTCACTTATTTGCCCTGCCGGCTTACGCAACGCCGGCGGTTGAGCTTGAACTGAATGCGAGCAGCGCCGTCCTTATTGATGCGGAGAATGGAACGCTGCTCTATGAAAAATATGCTTCTGTGCCGCAGCCCCCGGCCAGCCTGACCAAGCTGATGACCCTGCTGCTGGCCATGGAGGACCTGAAGTCGGGCCTGGTCGACTGGAACACCACCGTCACAGTCAGCGAAAGAGCCTGGAAGACAGGCGGTTCACAGATGTTTTTGAACATTGGCCAGCAGGTCTCCTTCGAGGATCTGCTAAAAGGGATGGCCATTATTTCTGCCAACGACGCCTGTATCGCTGTGGCCGAACATCTCAGCGGTTCCGTAGAGGCCTTTGTCCAGCGGATGAACCTGCGGGCTGCTGAACTTGGCCTGGAGAACAGCCACTTTGTCAACCCTCACGGTCTGCACGATCCCGATCACTATATGAGCGCCCTTGATGTGGCCCATCTGGCAGCCTATTTTATCCGCACACAACCGGAGGCGGCCGCCTTTCAATCTGAAAAAGAATTTACCTTTAACGAGATTCGCCAGTTCAACCGCAATCCCCTTCTTGGAAGCTATCCTGGTGCTGACGGCATCAAAACCGGCAGCACCCCCGAAGCCGGTTACTGCCTCGCTGCGACCAGCAAACAGCAAGGGATGCGCCTGATCAGTGTTGTGCTCCATTCAGACAGTGAAACGCAGCGGCAGGAAGACAGTGAAACACTCCTGAATTATGGCTTCCTCAATTTTGAGCTAAAAGTGCTTTATGAGAAGGAGGATGTTGTTGCCAGCTTTCCGGTAAAACGGGGCCAAAAAAGGGACCTGCCCCTTGTTGCCGGTGGCCCGGTGCAGGCTGTGGTTCCCCGCGGTGACAGCAGCTACACGATCAAGGAAGAGCTGGATCTTCCCGACAAGGTCGCGGCGCCGGTTAAGAAAGGTGATATTATCGGCTCCCTGCGCCTGATAAGCCCCGGAGGTGAGCTTATCGCTAAAGTGGAGTTAACAGCCCGGGAAGACTTGAAACGTCTGGGCTTTATACCCAACCTGCTGCGGCAAACCGGCGACCTCATTGCCGGACTGTGGCAGCGCATCTGGCCCTTTAGCTAGCCAGGGGGACGGGGTACCTGTCCTATTGCCGGCGGGATATGTTGGGGCGGTTGGCGAACACAGCCGCCCCTTAACCTGTCAAAGTGTGCGGCTTTTCAAGCCCCTGCTATTTTAGACTTTTACTGAAGGCGGTAATCCCGTCGTAGATGCCCGGCATTCGCCCCTCCCGTGCATCTGATCATGCTCTCAACGTTCCCAAACAAAGGTTGATCAAAGACCGCCTCAACTGTCCTCTCGATCCTCGGTACAGACTCCATCTTAAATTCCGCACGATACTGCTCTGCCATTTCCTTTCCCTTTCTCATGTCCAGTATCATGTGTTTCAACTGTCCATCACAGGGGTACAGTCCATAATAAGCCAATCGTTGTTTTTTCATATTTATGGAACACTTTTTGGGTATTACTTTCTTAATCCCTTGTTAATCCAACAAAAGAGATTTACATTATTATTACCCCAGTCTCCATTATTTCTTTTGAAATTGGGTTATATTTATTGAAATCTGATGTCATAAATGCTCTAGGTTCAATCCTAGTGTCAACTTTTCTTCTTATTCTCATTAATATCATTGTATCCTCTATTGGATCGCCAGTAAAATCATCTCCAATTACTGCTATATCTATATCACTATCCTCTGAGAAATTGCCTCTTGCATAAGATCCAAATAGATATATCCTTTTTACATCTACCTCTTTTTGCACTAGTCTGGCAAAATCTTTTGCTATTTCTTCTATTTCTTCTCTAGTATTAAAAGAAGCCATGTTCTCAACTCCTTTATCTTTTCAAGATTTTTTATAGTAAAATCATAATCACATTTATTGTAGAAAATTTGTTTGTAGTCTGGATATCTAGCATTTATATTAAAGGTTGTAATCAGGTCTAATAGATCTTTTTGTTCTTCAGTTGTATCGAGCCCTGCCCGTTCTGTCAATCTTAATAGATCATGTATCCTCGGTGGGTTACTGTCAACTTGTTTAACATATATAGCTTTTAATAGTTTTTCTATGACAAGATGACCAATAAATAAACTCCATTGATAATCTTTACTTTTCAACAAATTTAGCATTGTATTATAGTCATTGTCTGACGTTTTAACCCAATAATCAATCAGGTCTTTCTTTTCCATTAAACCATCCCCTTGATATTACATTTGTAAGTAT
>CAZQEV010000118.1:0-5264 GCA_964592135.1 uncultured Syntrophomonadaceae bacterium | reverse complement strand
CCCCAGGATCCCGTAGATCTGTTCCAGATCGATATTTTCTCTCAATGCGGAAGCAAGGGCATTGTACTGCTGATCTCCGTATGGCCCCTGCTCCAGAGGCAGATAGGGGAGCACCCCGAGCACCGGAATGGCGATCATCTCTTCAAGTGCGGCCAGGCCCGGCTGCAGGAGCCCGGGGTCACCGCGGAATTTGTTGATGATGACCCCCTTGATCCTTCTGCGCTCGCTCTCTTCGAGCAGGGAGACCGTGCCGAATATGGATGCAAAGACGCCGCCACGGTCGATATCGCCCACCAGCAGCACCGGCGCAGAGGCCATCTCAGCCATGCCCATGTTGACGATATCGTCGGCCTTGAGATTGATCTCGGCGGGGCTGCCGGCTCCCTCGATGACGATAATCTCATGCTGCCCCGCCAGCCTCAGGTATGATTCCCGGACCACGGAGCGAAAACGTCGCTTGCAGGCGAAGTAATCTGCGGCGCTCATGATCTCCAGCGATCTGCCCTGCACGATCACCCTGCTGGAGGCTTCGCCGGTGGGCTGAAGCAGAATGGGGTTCATCAGTACCGAGGGCTCCAGCCCGGCCGCTCCGGCCTGCATCGCCTGGGAGCGGGCCATCTCCAAACCCTCAGCGGTGACAAAGCTGTCCGGCGCCATATTCTGGCTTTTAAAGGGGGCCACCCGGTAGCCGTCCTGCCTGAATATCCGGCAGAGCCCGGCGCAGATCAGGCTTTTCCCCACGCTGGAAGCAGTCCCCTGGATCATGATCGCTTTGGCCATGCAACCCCCTCCAGTAAAAGTTTTTTTGCCTCAATGCCGGCTATTAACCCCAGGGCGCCTTTGGCTTGATGATTGCAGAGCAGAAAGGGCTGCGGCCCCCCCAGGTGTTTGCCGCTGGCGGGACTGGCGCCGTGATCGGAGCAGACCATTACCGGGCCGGCGGCCTTCCTCAGCGCTGCGATCACCTCGCGATCGACTCGCTGCAGAAAATCGCTCTTCTCACGGGGATCGAGCCGGTGGGCCGCTTCATCCGCCCCGTTGATATGTAAAAACACGAAGGGGTATCTGTCGGCCAGGGCCAGCGCCAGTTCCCTCTTGGCTAAAAGATCGGTGTTTGTATCTCCGGTGAAGCGGCTCCCGGCATGCAGCTCCAGACCCATGGCCCGGCAGAGCCCCTGCACGATCAGTGCCGCCCCGACAGCGGCGGCGCGGGGCCGGAAGGGAGGCAGCCGGCACGGGGCGGATTCGCCCCAGGGGATCAGGGCGCGATCCCCGGCACAACTTTGCCGGACCAGCCCGGCCAACCGTTCATCGCCCCGGGGCCACAGATCGGCCAGGTAACTTCCGGCGTGGGCATGGGGGGGATAGGTGACGATGTGCCCCAGGGCCCCGGCAGCGCCGCGCAGGATCAGCAGAGCCTTGTAACCGCCCAGGTGGTAATAGGCGGCATCCTTGAACCGCGGCGCCGCCGCAGGCGGCGGAGCCACACCCGCGATGCGCCCTTCGCTGTCCAGGCGCACCCAGCTCGCCCGCAGGACCAGGTCATCCGGGGCGACGGCGATCCCTGCGCCCAGGGCCTCAAGGTATCCGCGGGCATTGCGGGGGAGCTGCGGCGCAGGTATGCCCAGCAATGTGGCGATGCAGGGGTAGCTTTCCGCGGGAAAGCCCTCCGGCACGGTTTGAAACTCACCCCAGGCGCCCCCATCCCGCATCGCCGCCAGGTGAGGGTACCGTTCCAGGTCAAAGTTCTCGTCGCTCAGGCCGTCGATGAGACATAGAATAGCTCCCTTTTCAGCCATCGTACCCACCCACTGTCTTAAGTGCCTCGATGAGCCTGAGGTTTTCCTCGTGTGTGCGCACGGCAATGCGGTAATAGCCCTGGGAGAGGCCGGTGTAATTGCGGCAATCACGGATCAGGATCCCGGCGTCCCGCATTTTCCCGGCCAGGTGCGGGTTCTCTGAGTAGAAAAAAATATAGTTGGCCTCGCCTCCGATCACCTTCATCCCCAGTGCCCTCAGCGCATCGATCAGATAGGGTCTCTCTTTTCGCATGAGCGCCCGCGTCCGCCGGATATATGCATGCTCCCGCAGGGCGGCAATCCCGGCCGCCTGCGCCGGCGAGGAGACCGCCCAGGGCTGCCCGGCGCGGCGCATTCTCCTGAGCAGCGCCTCATCGCCGGAGAGGCCGTAGCCCAGCCGCACTCCGGCCATCCCGCAAAGCTTGGTGAAGGCATCGATGATCAAAAGATGCCTGTAGCCGGAAAGGAGGCGCCTCAGGGTGTGTTTTGCCGGTTCGTCGAGAAACCCGTTGAAACACTCGTCCATAACCAGCAGGATCCCTTTGCTTTCGCAGGCTTCCAGGATGCGCAGCAGCAGGGCCGGGTCTGCGGTCAGCCCCGTCGGATTGTGGGGATTGCACAAAAAAATCATCTCGATCCCCGGTTTGAGGGCGGGGAGGATGCTCTCTGTGAGGGCAAAACCGTGCTCGGGCTTCAGCAGATGCCGGATCACTTTGCAGCCGATTGCACCCAGGGCCAGCTCATACTCGGCAAATGACGGCGCCGGAACCAGGGCCTGCCGCGGCTGTCCGGCCAGGGCCAGCCGGTGGATCAGATCGGCGGCTCCGTTGCCGCACAGCACCTGCTGCGGCTGTACCCCCACGCTTCCGGCGATAGCTGCGCCCAGTTCCCTGCAGAGCGGATCGGGATAACGATCGGCCTGCGGGGCTGCATCGCGGATCGCCCGCACCACGCCCGGCGGCACCCCCAGGGGGTTGCAGTTGGCCGAGAAGTCGAGGGGAACCCGGCCGTAGGCTAACCGGTACGATTCAATATCGCCGCCATGAATTAACTCCATAGAATCAACCCTTTAAGAGCCAGTCCCAACAGCAGGCAGATCAAAGATGAGCCGAAGAGCAGTCTGTTGGCCTGGATGATATGGTCCGGCCCGGGCGGGTGTATGTCATCGCCCAGCGTGGGCCTGAAATGAGTTTCTCCAAAATAATCGGCGCTGCCGCCGAGCTGCAGATGGAGCGCCCCTGCACAGGCGGCCTCGGTCTGCGCAGAATTGGGGCTGTCATGATTGTAACGATCGCGGCGGAAAATACGCCAGGCGCTCCGCCCATCCAGCCCTAAAATGCAGGCGGCCGGCACCATCAGCAGCGCCGCGATCCGCGCCGGGATATAGTTTGCAATGTCGTCGAGCACCGCGGCGGCCCGGCCGAAGTAGAGATAGGGCTCGCTTTTGTACCCGATCATGCTGTCGGCGGTGTTGATGGCCTTGTAAAAGAGGCCCAGCGGCGCTCCGCCGGCGAGAAGGAAGAGCAGCGGCGCGATAACGCCGTCGGTTGTATTTTCAGCCACGCTCTCCACCGCGGCGCGGGTTACCCCCGCCGCATCCAATGCGGCTGTATCCCGCCCCACTATACGGCTCACGGAGAGGCGCGCCGCCGGCAGATCGCCTTTTGTGAGAGCGGTGAAGACCTGCCTGGAGCTTTCGATCATGGAGCGCAGGGCCAGGCATTGCCAGCAGAGCAGGCCTTCTACCGCCAGGCGGGCCAGCGGATGGATCAGCTCGCAGCAGCGCAACAGGCTCCAGGCCAGGGCGGCCCAGAACAGGGGCGGCAGCAGGGCCGTGAAAGTACCGCCGCAGAGCTCCCCGGCAGCGGTTTGAGGAAAGATCCTGCGCAGTCCGCCCTCCATCCACAGGATCACCTTTCCCATTGCGGCGACAATGTGCGGCAGGCGCGGCGGGTCGCCGAGCAGAAGGTCGAGGAGAAAGCCGAGCGGCAGGGCCCACAGCGAGATCACCGGCGGAACAGCTCCCATCTGCTGTAATTGAATAACGAGGGGGCGGCGAACCATCCGGCGGGGTCCAGTTCGGCGCGGTAACCGCAGCAGTGCCGGGTATGCCATTCAAAAAAGGGGCGCGGCGGCCTGGCGTAGCGGCTCATAATTGCCATGATGCTCCCGCCATGGGCGACCACGGCGGGCCGCTCCTTTTTCTGCGTGATGCATGTGCGCATTGCCAGATCAAAGGCGGCGCAGGTGCGCTTGACGAAGGTTTCCCGGCTCTCGCCGCGGGGGCACGGCCCGCTGCAGCCGCCGTCGACCCAATCGCGGTAGGCGGGGTCGCCGGCCAGCTCTTCCGCCGTCAGGCCCTCGAAAGCGCCGAAATCGATCTCTTGCAAATCCCGGCACACTGTCAGCGTTATTGCCGGAAATAGAAGACGGGCCGTCTCCAGTGCCCGCCGCATCGGGCTGACCCAGACAGCGTCAACTCCGCGAATGGCACCGGCTTCGCGCAGACGGCGCCCGGACTCTGCATCGAGCGGTTCATCGGTGCTGCCGATATAGCGGCCGGCGCGGTTGCCCGCTGTCTCCCCGTGCCGCAGCAGAATCACTTCCATGTCATGATCACCTGCAGGAGTACCTCTATCGCCGCCACAACCTTTTCAGATCACTTTCCCAACAAGGACCAGCGCCGCCAGCATGGTCAGCTCGCAGAGCTGCAGCAGGAAACCCGCCAGGTCGCCGCTCATGCCGCCGAATTGCCGCTGCGACATTACCAGCACATAGAGAGCACAGCCAAGGGCCGCCGCAAGCATCGCCGCAGCGGCTCTCCAGTCAACAAGCAGGTTCGCTGCGGTGCAGAGCGCAAGCAGGCCGAAAAGGAACAGGGCGGCCCCTTTTTTTCCCAGTGGGGCTTTCAATGTGCTGAGCAGCCCTTCAGCGCTGCTTGCCGGAAAACAGACCACGGCAAGGGCGCACCAGATCCGGCTTAGAATATGGATGAGCCCCAGGAGCGGAAGGCTGCTGCTGCCGGGCGGCAGCTCGGCGCAGAGCGCAAAGTAGAGCAGCAGGTAGGCCGCCAGGCCGATTACGGCAAAGGTGCCGGCGCGGGGATCTTTTAATATCTCCCGCTTGCGCTCCTGTTCAGCACGGCTGGCCAGGGCGTCGAGCGTATCGCCGAAACCGTCAAGATGGATCCCGCCGGTGATGAGCACCGGAAGCAGGGTCAGCCCTGCAGCCGGCAAAAAGGGGCCGCAGTCTAGCGCCCCCATCAGCCATGTCCAGAGCCATAAAGAGAGTCCGATGGGGACTCCCACCAGCGGAAGAGCGCAGATCATGCAGCGCATGTTCTCTGCGTCCCAATCCACCCTGGGCGCCGGCAGGCGCGAAAACATGGAAAAAGCCAATGCGATAGAGCGCAGCGCTTTCATAGGCCACCCTTTGTCTGTTCAGTCAAATAAAACCAGCCCTTTC
>CAZQEV010000117.1:0-5288 GCA_964592135.1 uncultured Syntrophomonadaceae bacterium | reverse complement strand
TTCCTGTTGGAGAGAAACGGGATGGTTTTATTTCAAAAATGGAACTGGCTGGACAACTTTTTCTATGCCGCCGCCGTCTTTAACACACTGGGCCTGTCCCTATTTTACAGCAGGCTCACAGCAGTGCTCGCGGCGGAATAGGCGGCCGGCGCATCTGCTGCCGGACTTTTTCTGTAATAATAGCCCTGCAGCAGTGAGTCAATTCCTCCGTCCCTCCGACTCAGTACGGGTGAAAGAAGGTGGGACAAGAAGGTACGTCCACGGTGTCCCATTAGTGAAATAAGGCTGCCGGCAGCTCAGGCGTAATTGGAGATAGTTACATGGCGGGCGCCGCTGGTGAGCATGATCTCACGCAGGCGCAGCATGGCGCTCTTTTCGACCCGGGGCAGGCCTTTCAGTTTGTAGGGCAGGCCTATTCGTTCATAATCTGTTGTGCAGAGATCGTTGTAACCCAGCAGGTCAATACGCTCCACAGACCCCAGGTGCTCCCTGATAAAATTTGCCATGACAGTGATATCTTCTACGCTGTCAGTGTATCCGGGCACTACCGGCACGCGGATCCAAAAAGGGACTCCGGATCCGCCCAGCCAGACGGCATTCTCCAGGATCTGCACATTGGAAAGACCGGTGAATTGCCTGTGCTTCTCATCGTCGATAATTTTCAGATCGTAGAGCACCAGGTCCGCCTCCCGGGCTACGGCCTGGAATATCTCCGGGCTGACGCACCCGGCGGTATCGATGCAGACATGGATGCCCTGGGACTTGAGCAGCGGTATTGCCGCCAGCAGGAAGCGGTGCTGCAGCAGGCATTCCCCGCCTGAAAAGGTGACCCCGCCGCCGGAATGTTTGTAAAAGGGTTTATCCCGGATCAACCTCTTCAGAAGATCGTCAAGCTCTATCTGTTCACCGAAGACCCGGATCGCCCGGGCGGGGCAGTTATCGGCGCAGCGCAGGCAGCGCAGGCAGGAACTGCCGAAGATAAGCCCCCGCTCACCTTTGCGCAGCGCTCCCTGCGGACAGTTTTCCAGGCAGCTGTTGCAGCCGATGCAGCGGAGCGGTTCGTGGATCAGCACCGGCTGCCTGGAAAGCCCCTCCGGGTTCTGGCACCAGAGGCATTTGAGCGGGCAGCCTTTCATGAAAACTGTGCTGCGGATGCCCGGTCCGTCCTCCGTGGACATAGGCTGAATATTGAAGATTGTGGCACTAAGATGATTGTTCCGCATTACTGTCATTATAAGTGTATTGGCGGCGGTGATGCAAGAGGAGGAATGGCGAAGGGAAAAAATGATCGGATAAAAGGAAAATTACAGGGCGGTCAAGAATTTCAACTTATGGCATTAAGAAAAAGTGACAGGTGGCTCATCGGTGCGCTGGCGGCGGTATTTTTTTTGGGGATCGCTGTTTTAACGGGGAGTTTTTTGCTGTACCGTTTTTTAAAAAGCAGTTTTGCCGCTTCAGAATCGGTGGAGGAGGCCCCCCTCCTGGAGTGGGAGAGGAACTTCCGGCGTGGCGCCGCGAGCCGGGGCACCGGGGTGGATGTGACAGCCGATGGTGGATTTATCATTGCCGCGGCGGTCTGGGAAGGAGAAAATGACAGAAGTGAGGAGCAGAGGATCCAGGAGATCCACCTGCTGAAAACAGACCGGGACGGCGGGCTCTCCTGGGAGAGGACCTTTAAAGGTAGCGGGCGCTCTTACCCCCTGTCCGTGGAGGAAGCCTCCGGCGGGGGTTTCTATGTATTGGGGAATAACGAGGATGGGGGATCTGTTTTTTTCGAAATTACCCTGGGTGATCCCGGGCCTGAACCGGCGGAGGAGGAGAAGGTAAATTCGATCTTTCTGCTCAAAACTGACGCCGGGGGAAATCCCGAGTGGGAAATAACGCTGGGCGGCGGCAGGCCCTGCCGGGCTGAAGCGGGCCGGGAAACGGAGGACGGCGGCTATATTATTTTCGGCCTGATCCGGGAAGGGAAAGATGAATCTCTTTACCTGGTCAGGGTTGATGCTGCAGGAGAAGTGGAGTGGGAGAGGCAATTTGTTCCCGCACCGGAGACTGCGGATGGCTCTGTCAGGATTATGGAAGGACCGGGCTATTTCGTGGCGCCCTCTGAAGAGGACGGTTACATCTGCACCGCCCGGCGCATGGTAGATGACAGAGTTGGCTTATCGATGTTTGAACTGGATGAAGCGGGAAATATTCTCCGGGAGAACGATATCGAACTGGAGGGAAACCTTCCGGATCTCTGTGCTGTTCCCTGCCCCGAGGGCGGCCTTGTGGTGGCGGCAAATGCATCTTTTAATCCGCTCACCCTCTTTTTGAGACCTTCGGTGCGCCTGTTCAAAATCAACGCCCGGGGGAATGTAGAGTGGGAACAGGAGCACCGCCGTTCCGGAAATATTTCAACCATTGCGCCTCTGGACGGCGGCGGCTGGATCATTCTCAGCTCAGTATTTGACATTTTTCCCGTTCCCGCTTCCAATATACACCTGCTCAGAACCGGCCCTGCGGGCGATCTCATCTGGAAGAAAACAATGGGCCTTGAAGAGAACGGCTCTGTTGAACTCGACTACCGGGGCGATGCGGTCAAGCAGGCTCCGGGAGGCGCTTTGATCTTGACGGGGATGAAAGAGGGGCATATTTTTCTGATCAAGGTGGCGCCTGAAAAATCCTGAGAGGATGAAACCGCTTGAACAATCTTAAACCGCTGGAGTTCGGCGATATCTTCAATTATACTTTCCGTATTCTCAGGCGCAAGTTTTTGCATCTCTATATGGCCATGGGTTGGCTCTACCTGCCCGTAGCGCTGCTGTACAGCTATTATTACAATAGAACCCTGGGCTGGTCCTTCGCGGGCACCCTGGGTCAGACGGGATCGGGTTTCGGGTTTGACATGCTGCTGCAGACCTATGTTCTCCTGGGCATCTACACCCTTGTCCAGCAGGCCTTAAGACCGCTGACCTCTGCCGGGGTGGTCAAAGTCGTCACAGCTACGCTGCGGGGAGAAGAGACCTCGCCTGGGGATATATTTCGTGCAATCTTTGGGGACTGGAACTGGCTTAAGCTTTTAGCACTGGGCGTCGTTATTGCGGTGACCCTTTTCATGGGGGCCCTGGCCCTGCTCCTGCCCGCTCTCTTTTTCAGCGTGACCTTCTCCCTGGTCACGCAGGTGCTGATGGTGGAGGGCGGCAGTGTTTGGCGGGCGCTTTCACGGAGCTGGTCCATGGTGTTGAAGGATCTGGGGCGGGTGGTTCTCGTGTTCCTGGTGATGGGCCTGCTCACATATTTCGTGGCGGGCGTTGTGACGACACCCGTAACCCTGGGGACGGGGCTGCTTATCGCTTTCGAGGTGGAGAGCCCGATCTGGTTCATGGCGCTGTCGCTGCTTTCAAGCATCCTGGGGCTCCTCGTTGCGCCTGTTCCCATCATCGCCTTGACCCTTCTCTACCACGATCTGCGGGCCCGCCGCGAGGGGATCGATCTGGAGGGAAGGATCGGCGCCCTGCTTTAAAACAGCGCCTTGTTGTTGTTCTCTTTTCTCCTGTCTCTATGGTCTTGTCTCTTGCTTCTTGATAATGGAAGGACTGAACATTGCATGTCTCCTCAGGATAGGGCCAGGGAACTGCTGGCCGATATATTGAGCCGGGCTGAATTTGCCGGTGCAGAGGAGGGATTGCTCTACCGCCTGGCCGCCGCGATCAAGGCTTTTCTGCCGGAGTTTATTTTTGGGCCCGGTTCTATTGCTGTTATTCTGCTCAGCTTTGTTGCCGTTATCGTTTTCGCCGGACTGCTCATCTGGATTATGCGCCGCTTCCGCCTTTCCCTGGAGGGAGCAGGAGGCGCGGCTGCGGCAGGCGCCGGGCAGAGTTCGCCGCGCAGGGCTCTGGCGGGCTCCCGGGAGGCGGCGGAAAAGGGAAACTACAAGGAGGCGCTGCGCCTGCTCTTGCTGGCCCTGCTGCTGCAGCTGGATGAGGAAGGTTCTCTGGACTATCACTATTCGCGGACCAACGGTGAGTATCTGCAGCAGCTGCGGGAGCGGGGTTACCCTTTATTCTCTTCCGCTTCAGAGCTGTTTTTCCTTTACGAAAAAATCTGGTACGGCCGGGCCTGCTGCCGCCGGGAAGATTATGATCGCGGTCTGAAACTTTATAGTATGCTCCGGGAGGCAGGACCGTGATGGATAAGGTGAAGAATGTTCTGCTTGTTATTGCCGCCCTCGTCCTGCTGGCTGCCGGGGGCGTCATCGCCGCTTTTCTATTTTGGGAAAGCGGCGGGCGGAGCCGGCCCTACTCCAGCCACAGCACAGTGCCCCGGGGGAGCAAAGCCTTCTTTCTCCTTCTGGAAGAGAGCGGCCACCCTGTGCAGCGCTGGAACTACCCGCTGACCATGCTGAAGACTCGCGGGGAGAAAGGTGTTCTCATTATCGCGGAGCCTGCCCGGCGCCCGCTGCCTCCTCTGGAGGCGGAGGCTGCCCGGGAATGGGTCGAAGAGGGCAATCGTCTTATCCTGCTGGGACAGGGGCAGCAAGCACTTTTTGAAGCTTTTGATCTGGAGCTGTCGGCAACTCACTATTTTGCAAAGGCTCTGCTCATCGAACCTGAATCGGTCCATCCTCTCCTTGAGGGGGTGCGCCGCCTGGAATTTCACAGGGGCGGCTCCTTCACTGTGGAAAGCGGCGGCACCGTCCTGGCCGGGGAGGGAGAAAACAGCTGTATTCTCTGGAAAAGGGCAGGAGCGGGGGAGATCATCTCCATCACCGATCCCGGCTTCATCACCAATGAAGCCCTGGGCAGGGCCGACAACCTTATCTTTCTGCTTAACGCTGCCGGTGCTTTTCATGAGCCCCCCGCTGTCCTTATCGATGAATACCACCACGGTTTTGGCCCGGAACGTCCCATCAGCGATCCATCTGCGGGTCGCGCTGTGATCACTTATCTTTCCTGGCCCGCCGGGCAGCTTGTGCTTTTCACCCTTATGCTTCTTTTTACGCTGGGCACACGTTTTGCGGCGCCGCGCCCGCTTCCCGGGCCTTCGCCGCGCGCCCTCTCTCAGACTATAGTTGCTGCGGCGTCGATCTACCGGCGGGCCGGCGCCAGGCGGGCGGCTTTCACCTATCTCCACGCCGGGCTGAAGAGACGCCTTGTCCGCAAATACCGCCTGAGCTACGATCCCGGGCCGGGCGAGATCGCAGCGCTGGGCGAGCGGGTGGCAGGTTTGGAGAGGGGGCGACTGGAGACCGACTTCAGGCGCTTTGCAGCAGTTTCAAGGAGGAAAAAGATTACCGCGGCGGA
>CAZQEV010000116.1:0-5312 GCA_964592135.1 uncultured Syntrophomonadaceae bacterium | reverse complement strand
CGGGGGCCTTGTCACAAAAGAGCAGTTATGAGAGAATAGAACCGTTAAGCCAAAAACAGCAGCAGCTCTCAGACAAAGGTGTGATTACATATGGCGCTAATCGTCCAAAAATTCGGAGGAAGTTCCCTGGCAACACCGGAACATATTCAGCGCGTTGCCGGGATCATCGCTGAAACCAAAAATAATGGAAACGAGGTCGTGGTTGTGGTCTCGGCCATGAGCGGCGAGACTGATCGCCTGCTGAATCTGGCCCGCGAAATATCACCGGCAGAACCCGAACGTGAGCTCGATGCCCTCGTCTCCACGGGCGAGCAGGTCAGCGCAGCCCTGCTGGCGATGGCTCTGGAAAACATGAACGTCCCCGCCCGGTCTTACCTGGGATTGCAGCTGCCGCTGCTCACCGATGAAAATCACACCAGGGCGCACATCCTGCGCCTCTCTACAGATCTGTTGAAAAAAACCCTGGACAGGGGTGCTGTCCCCGTTGTGGCCGGCTTCCAGGGGGTCAACGCCAACGGCGATATCACCACCCTGGGCCGGGGCGGCTCCGACACCACTGCCGTAGCTCTGGCCGCAGTGCTGAAAGCCGACACCTGCGAGATTCACAGCGATGTCGACGGGGTCTACACCGCCGACCCGGCCATCTGCCCCCGGGCCCGCCATCTGCGCCGGATCACCTATGGCGAGATGCTGGAGATGGCCGACATGGGCGCAAAGATTCTGCAGATCCGCTCCGTGGAGCTGGCCCGGAAGTTCAATGTTCCCTTGCTAATCAAGTCTTCTTTTGGCAGTGACAAATGCACCTGGATCGTCGAGGAGGAGATAAACATGGAAAGCGCTGTCATCAGCGGGATTATTTTAAGCCTCACCGAAGCCAAGCTGTCGGTGATCCGGGTCCCCGACCGCCCCGGCGTGGCCTACAAAATACTGGACCCGCTGGCAAAGGCATCCATCAATGTGGATATGATCATCCAGAACGCCGGCATTGACGGTTATACCGACTTCACCTTTACCGTGCCTGAATCCTGTCTTGAAAAGACGCAGGAGCTGGTGAAGCAGGTTATGCCGGAGATCGGCGCCCGCGATCTCTGCACCGACAGGGGTATCGTCAAGGTATCGGCAGTGGGCCTGGGTATCAAGAACCGCCCCGGCGTGGCGGCGCATATGTTCAAGGCGCTGGCCGGAGAGGGGATCAACATCCAGATGATCAGCACATCGGATATCCGCATCTCCTGTGTCATTGAGGCCAAGTATGGAGAGCTGGCTGTACGGGTGCTGCATGACGCCTTTGAACTGGAAAAGAACAACAACGAGCGTGCCGGCAGCGGTTCCTAATAAGCTGACAGCGGATGATCGTCTTCAATAATAGTCTGGTCTTCCGAGAAGGCCCGCCGGATGTTCTTCGGCAGGCAGAAAAGTCCTTCGTGTGTCTCCCCGTTGTAGAATTCAAGCTGCGGCGCCACCGCAGCCAGGCGCCGGTCCACCTCTTCCCGCTTCAGCGCCAGGGGATCATGGGCATCGGAAGCGATGATGAAACCCCAGGAGCTGTCAAAGGAGGGGATGTAGGTATGATAGGATCGTGATCTGGAGAAACAGAGGCGCAGCGTGTTACGCACTGCTGCATGGACGCTCATGTAATCAATGCTTAATCCCCCCGCCTGAAGGGCAAAAATACCGCCCGGCAGAAGTTTTTTCTTCACAATTTCGTAAAATTGCCGCGTGAAAAGCATGAAGGAAGGGCCCTCTGTGGAGGGTTCGGTCAGATCGCTGATGATGATATCAAAGTGCTCTTCAGTTTCCGCGAGATAGCGCCGCGCATCGGCGAAATGCAGTTCCACCCGGGCATCTTCAAAGGAGCCCCGGTGCCACTGCTCCAGGTGCTCGCGGCACAGTTCGACCACCTGCCGGTCCAGGTCCACCATCACAACCCGCTCCACCTGGGGATAGCGCAGGATCTCGCGGAGGACAGCTCCTTCGCCGCCGCCGATAACCAGGATCCGCCGCGGCGCCGGGTGAAGCACCAGCGCCGGATGAACCAGGGCTTCATGGTAGATATGCTCATCAAAAGCCGTCGACTGAACCTTCCCGTCAAGTATGAGCACCCGGCCGTATGTCTCCGTGTCCGCTATTTCAACGCGCTGATAGGAAGTCTTACCGCTGTAGATATAACGCTTGACGGCAAAAAAGCAGCCGCAATGAGAATCGACATACTCGATATACCAGTTCCATTGATCGGAGATTGTCACAACCCCCTTTTGCAGTGATCTGCTGCAACGGGGTTACAGGAGCACCGGCGCTTTCACCGGTAAAAAACCTTAACCCTCTTTCTTCTATTTCTTTATACGGTAATTAAACCCTTTATATATTCCTCTGCGCAATGGTAATTGGAAATTGCATCCCGTCATGCCGGGCGAAACGAATAATCCCCTGATCCCGCTTCAATTCCCGGCTGGTGAGTCAAATCCTCCGTCCCCCTGACTCAGCAGCTGCAATCGCCGCAGCACTCTGTCCCGGGAACAGCGGGGGCTACGGAAAATCCCTTGCGGAGGCCGGTATGGTAATCGATCACTTTGCCATTCACGTAAGTGCCGATGGCTTTTTCGTAGGTAAATTTCAGCCCGGCCACCTCTTCAACATGATCTTTACTTTCATCGATTGACTCTTCCAGAGTCAGCCCGAATCGGGGACCTCCTCACCCCACACCGCTGAGATAAAGGCGGATCGCTGCTGCCTCTGTCTTCTCGCGCTCCATAATTACCTTTAACTGCGCCGCTGCCTTTTCTGTAACCGTCAGCATGGCCCAACTCCTTTCTTTTGCAAATACTATCCCAGATGATATTCTGCTTGTAATTTATAATACCTTTCTCGCATCATGGGAATTAATTTTATCCTGCCGCCCGTTAAATATCAAGCCCGGGCAAAGCATATAAATAACTGGTGCCGGATCAATAATTATGTGCCTTCTGTCTTTGAAAAAGAGGTCGGTTGAAAGATGACTTTCCCCCGTAAAATCAGGCTGATCGTCTTTCCTTCCCCCGCCTGGCCGCTTCCGGCCTTTCTGGCGCTGGCCGCATTTGCCGCGGTGCTGCTCGCCTGCTCCCCTCCCGCCCGCCTGGTGTCGCTTTACTACGGCAGCCCTCTGAAAGGGGTTACCGTAGCCATAGATCCAGGCCACGGCGGAATAGACTCCGGCACCCATTTTGAAGCGGTGGTGCTGGAGAAGGAGATCGTTCTGGAGGTCGGACTGGAGCTGCGCCGCCTGCTGGAGCAGGCCGGGGCCCGGGTGATGATCACCCGGGAGAAAGATGAAGATCTGAGCCGCTACTATCCCGATGAGACCATGGCCATGCATCGCCGCGATTTGCGGGGCCGGACTGAACTGATCAACACCTCTGCCGCAGATCTTGCCGTGAGCCTGCATGTAAACTCCATCTACGACAGCAGCGTCAGGGGGCCCATCGCCTTCTACGCCGGGGGGGATCCCGAAAACAAGCGCCTCGCTGAAACCATCCAGGAAAATATAAATCCCCTCTTCAGCGCTGAGGCCAAACCGGGCCAGCTAATGCACAATAATCCCCAGGAGAGCAACGCCTACTATATCCTCAATGAAAGCAACATGCCCTCGGTTTTACTCGAGATCGCCTTCATGACCAGCTCCGACGATCGCGAGCTGCTCAAGAACAAATCCTTCCGCAAGAAAATTGCCCGGGGAATTTTTATGGGTGTGGTGGAATATGTGTACCGGAAGCCCGATGCCGGGGCTCCGGAGAAAGAGGCTAGCAGTCACCCCACGTGATCACTGCTTCTGCTCCAGGAATTTGCAGAGCGGCAGGCCTGAAGCTTTCCATTCCACAGCCGCCGCCGTCCCGATATAGCGGTAATGCCAGGGCTCGTACTTGTAGCCTGTAATCTCCTGGGCTCCACTGGGGTAGCTCATGGCAAAGCCGTAGTTGTGCGCCTTCTCCGCCAGCCAGGCATGCTGTTCCGCGCCGGCGGTTGTATCGATGTTGAAATCCATAGTCGTGCCCAGCTGGTGCTCCGATTGCCCCGCCCGGGCGCTGTAGGTGTTGGCCTTTGCTTCGCCGTCTCTTGCAGCCCAGTAGTTGAAGGTGGCCACCTGCGTATCGTAGCTGCGGTAAGCGGAGGTCACGGTGAGGCTTACACCATCTTCAGCAGCGGCGGCCCACATCTGCCTCAAATGCTCCAAAGGCTCGCGGCGCAGGTAATACTGCCCCTCCCGCCGGTCGGGATGAACGATCTCTGCCGGGATCAGTTCAAGATCCCCGGGCGCATAGCGCCCCAGCGTGGTCTGCTTCGTGACAAGGGCAAAAAGATTGTTTCCGTCCACAAGTTCTAAGGAGTCGCTTTGGGAGGGAGGCGGCGCAGGTTCGGGCTCCGGCGCGTCAAGTTCCGGAGCTTCATCGGGCTCGGGTGCGTCGAGCTGCGGATGCTCGTCAAAGTCAGGCTCCTCCGCCGGCGGCTCCTGTTTTTCCAGTTCCTCCGGCTCCGGGTCCGCCTTTGCAAAGAGAAGATCAGGCTTGTAAAAATAGATGGACACTAGTATCACCAGAACTGCACAGAGCAAAAATGCCGCTCCCCGTGCTATTTTATGAATCCTCTTCAGTTTACGCTTCCGCCCCGCCATCTGACTCCGCCTTCTTTCCTTCGATTGTTTCTGCGTTCATGTATTTCGACATTTGAATAACCGATCCCTGTTTACAGTTATTTACTGTCCTAGCATTGACCCCGCCCCGGCGGCCTATACTTCTGGCAAATGCATTTATCATGCACCCGCTTGCGAACAGCATACGTCGAAGTAGCAACGGACCGGTCTTGGTCTAGTTTTTCATGGTGAAGGGGCGGCTCATAGCCGCCCCTCTATTTACAGCAGTAAAAATGCGGGGTGTTTATGCGGAGGCGCTGCGTCCGGCGGAGGCTTTCGCCTTTCCGGCGCGGCCGATGAGGAGACCCACAACAAGGAAGATGACCAGGGAGACAAGCCAGATTATGAGCAGCAGCATGCTCACCTTGGTGAATCCGGGCTGCAGCTCACCGCTGATCCCACTGTTCATCTGCTCCAGTCCTGGCATAATCTTTTCGATAATGCCGCCCTTGAGCTCCTCGATACCGCCGAGCACATCGGTGCGAATACCGGAGACAACGAGTCCCAGGCCGTCGCTGATACCGGGATCACCGCCGGGATTGGGGCTGAATGTGGGGTTGGCCAGACCGTGGCTGATCTTGGTCAGTCCTTCGATAACGCCCGATTCGCCGGTGGCGGCTTCGGTCCTGTTGAAGCCCGCAAGCAATTT
>CAZQEV010000115.1:0-5340 GCA_964592135.1 uncultured Syntrophomonadaceae bacterium | reverse complement strand
ACTGAGCGCCGAGCTTGACCTGCTGATCCTGCGAGTGATGAAAAACAACATGGCGAAGTTGTAATAATTTGGGGTATGGTCTTTCTGCCCGATCTATCTTCGTTAATCTCGCAATCTCGCCGATATGAAATCCCCACAGCCCCCCTCTTCCCAAGGATTTCCTGGAGTACTGCAGCACTCCGGCTTCGTTCGAGGCAGCCATCCCCCGCAGGGTCTCTGACGCACCCCACCCGATAGGCTGAGCTGCTCTCCCTTCAGTGCGGTAGTGATAATGCCGCTGCCCAGCGATTTTGTCATAAAGAGCAGAACTCCGGGCCGGGCGCCGCCATTGGCGATCACCCGCCCCGGATCCACCAGTCCCGTCACAGGGAGCCCATATTTCGGTTCGGCCTCCCCGGGGCTGTAACCCCGATGAGGACTGCTCCCGCCTCCCTGATTTTCTAGAATCCACCGCGGAGAATCTCCTCCATATTTGCGGCGGTTGCCGTTCAGCGGGAAACAGATCAGGTTCAAAGCTGTAAATGATGCCTGGCACCGTTCACTAATTTTGTTCCGGCAGCTTCAGGGGGACGCGGTGATCGCCGACGCGGCGGGTCAATTTGAGACGGTCAAAATGCTCCAGTAAGGGCTGCACGATTTTCCGCGAACTGCCGGTGAGATCCCTGAACTGGGCCAGGGTCAATGTATCGGCGGCGGCAAAATGGCGGCGAAGTATCTCAACCGCACCTTCATAGGCTTCCCGGTGAAAATAAAGATCATCGCTTATTTTAACGAGGCGGCCGCAGTTTACCAGATAGCTGTAGTAATCATCCTGATGACGGCTTTCGATCCCCGCCCGGGCCAGCGCTTCTCTGACCGCCGGAGGCTGAAAAGGGTTCTCGGCGTAAAGCCCGCTTAAATGATCGAGCCGGGTCTGCTCCTCCTTTGAAGGCCGGGGTTCATAATTTTCCAGGCTGACAAGATCTCCCCTGATGTGAATTTGCCCCCGCTCCCGCAGTCTCGCCAATAGCAAATCATATTCCCGCAGGTTCAGGGCCGCGGGCAGGACTGCTTTTAACTCTGCCCTGGAGATCCCGGGCAGCAGAGGGCGACGGCGGTGGTGCTCATCCACTCTGGCCAGGAGCAGGCGCTCCCATTCGCTCAAAACCTCCCGCAATAGATAGCTCCCGCCAAGCTTCTCCACAGCTCCCCCCAGTGTCAGCCTCTGCAGGATATCCAGGATCAGCTTCTCATCCAGGCGGCTTTCTCTGGCCAGGCGGGCCGGATCGGCGATAAGCAGTTCTTTCAACTTCCGGATAACGAAAACATCGTCGCCGCCGGCCGACGGCTCTCGCTCCAGTTCCGCCAGATGGGCAAAGGAAGTGCGGCGAAAACGGCGGTGCCGCGAAGGATCAGGATCAAGCACCCGGCCGCCCCCGATTGTTGTCATGGGCGAATAGGAACGGATGATAAAGCGATCCCCGCGATCAGCCACCAGGGGATGTTGCAAGCGGCACTGGACCATGGAGTTTTTCCCCGGAAGGAGCTCATCACAGTCGAGCAGCAGCAGCCGCGCCACAACACGGGCTGTCCCCAGAAAAAAATGGACGGGATCAAGGTTTTTCAGCGGCCGGGGGGCGCCCGGCAAAAGCGTAAGTGAGGCATCCAGGAGCTGCGTTGGCCGGTAATAACCCGGCGAAGCGATAACACTGCCGCGCCGGACCTCCGCTTTCTCGATGCCGGCCAGATTCAAAGCAACACGCTGCCCGGCCAGGGCTCCAGCTGTATCATGGTCGTGAACCTGGATGTTGCGCACGCGAGCTTCCAGGCCCGGAGGAATTATTTCGATTCTATCGCCAACCTGCACACTACCTCGAAACAGCGTCCCTGTAATTACGGTGCCGAAACCGGCGATGCTGAAAGAGCGGTCCACAGGCAGCCGCAGCGGCCCTGATGAATCCCGGGAAGGGAGACCGCCCGTCGCCGACGCAATGAGCTCTTTCAGCCTGTCAATCCCCTCGCCGGTAAAAGCGGAAACGGCATGCAGGGGCGCTCCTTCCAAAAATGTTCCTTTAAGCTCTTCGGCAACCTCTTCCATAACCAGTTCCCGCCATTCTTGATCAACGAGATCTATCTTTGTGATCACAACTATCCCCTGCCCTATACCCAGAAGCTGCAGTATCTGCAGATGCTCCCTTGTCTGCGGCATGATCCCCTCGGCGGCATCAACTACCAGCAGGACCAGATCCATACCGGCGGCGCCGGCAAGCATGTTGTGGATAAAGCGCTCGTGGCCGGGAACATCGACAACACCTGCAAGACGTCCGCCGGGAATCTCCAGGGGGGCGAAGCCGAGATCTATAGAGATGCCTCTCTTTTTCTCTTCGCGCAGGCGATCGGTATCAACCCCGGTAAGGGCTCTGATCAAAACTGTCTTACCGTGGTCAACATGACCGGCGGTACCAATAATGAGATATTCCAAATAAATCAGCCTTTCAGGTTAGCGTTGATTGCTTTTTTTAGCTCCACACAGCGGAGGGGAAAAGTTCGCACCTGATGACTCGTGGGTCGAGCGAACATGTTTCGCTTCGCTAAATAGATCCGGGTAGAGGGCAGTTACTCCCCTTCCAACGCCGCAGCCAGGGTTTCCCAAAGGGGTTCTTCCTGCTCAGGGTTAACAGTACGCAGATCGAGCAGCACCCTCTCCTGCTGCAGCCGCACGATTACCGGAGGGGTGCCGCAGCGCAGCCGCCCGGCAAGCCTGGAGGGATCCATATGCGGAGTCTGCAAAGATAGAAGGACGGTGGGCAGTTCCGCCGTGGGAAGAGCACCGCCGCCGACGCGAGAACTCCCTTTCAGCAGCTCAACATCTATATCATTGAAAGAGGTTTTTAGCCGGAGAGCCAGTTTCTCAGCCCGGGCCTGCAGCGAGGAAAGAGGCGCGGCCAGCGCCCGCCAGGCAGGGATTTCCCGCACGGCTTTCTCCTCATCAAGATAAAGCCGCAGGGTGGCTTCAAGTGCTGCCACCGTAAGCTTATCCACTCGCAGCACCCGGGCCAGCTGGTTGCTGCGGATCCTCTCAACAAGCTCGCGCCGCCCCACAATAATTCCTGCCTGCGGGCCCCCGAGCAATTTATCCCCACTAAATGTAACAAGATCCATCCCCGCGGCGACACTATCCTGCACCCGGGGTTCCGGGGGAAGGCCGTAGCCGGTTATATCGAGAAGCACACCGCTGCCCAGGTCTTCAAGGGCCAGCAGATTGTGAGCATGCGCCAGGTCGACGATCTCTGCGATACCAACAGAGGCGGTAAAACCGATGAGGTGGTAATTGCTGGTGTGGACCTTGAGCAGGGCGGCAGTATTTTCAGTAATCGCCGCCTCATAATCGCGCCGGTAGGTCTTATTCGTGGTGCCCACCTCTATGAGGCGGGCCCCGCCGGCAGCCATAACCTCGGGCAGGCGGAAAGAGCCCCCGATCTCTACCAGCTGACCCCGCGAAACTATTACCTCCTTGCCCGCGGCGCAGCTGTTGAGAACAAGAAACACAGCAGCGGCATTGTTGTTCACCACCACCGCCGCCTCAGCCCCGGTGAGATCGCAGATAAGCCTCTCCAGGTGGGCCTGGCGTGAACCGCGGACCCCTTCCATCAGATCAATCTCCAGATTGCAATAGCATTCCAATATATCCGCCACAGCTTTTGCAGCTGCCGGCGCCAGGGGGGCCCTTCCCAAATTGGTATGAAGAACGATCCCGGTGGCATTGATCACCGGGCGCATGCCCGGTCCAGCCCTCTTCTCTGCCAGTGAAGCCGCCTCCTGCGCCAGCCTCTCCGGCGAAAGATCGAGGCCGGTCTTGAAATGCTTATCCTCTCCCGCTCCCGCCGCGCATATTTTTTGCCGGTAGCCTTGCAAAATTTCCTGGATCGCCGCCAGAACCAGGCGGCGCGGCAGCCGCTCTAAAAGTTCGACAATAACCGGCTCCCTGAGCAGACGGTCTACGGCTGGCAGATCACGAAGCTGGGGATTTAAGTCAGCCATGGGCAAACCTCTCTTTCAAGGATAATCCTTAGCAAATTATAGCATACAAGAGGCAAGAAAACAGAAATAAGAGGCAAGAAAGCGGAAGAGCCCGCCAGCAAGCCAGCAGTGCTAGCAGGAAAAGGGATCTCCGAAGCATATATTGGAATACGCACTTGTAACCAGGGGACGGCAACTTGTACTCAAGAGTGTATATAAGAGTTGTCCAAGAGGACAGGGAGGCAAAAAGCAGGAGGAAGGAGAGGAAAAAGATAAAGCAGGCGGCAGGGAATCCCTACCGCCCCGTCATTCAGACCTGGGTAGCGGCCTAGGTGTATATTTTACGTCGCCTGCAGCAGGCTGACAGGATCATCACGCCCAGGAGCAAGAGGGTGGAAACCAATAACTCCGGTATGCGATCATGCCCGTAAGTTGCAGGCAGATCTCCCGGTTTGTCCTCAGGTGCGGGGGTAACCGCAGGAACCCACCTGGCATAAAGAGTCATATCTTCCGTGATTTCATCGTTTTCAAAATCCCAGGCATTTATACATGCCGCTTCCTTGTACCATCCTCCAAAGGTATAACCATCGCGTTGGGGAGGCTCGGGCGGAGTGATGGCACCGCTGGCCGAAATGGTGATGGAGCCCACGGCACTGCCTCCCTGGGAGTCGAAGTGCACAGTGAGAACCTTGACAACAACGGGAGGTTCGATGACCACATTTTTGGCCGCCTGGGAGCAGTCTGTGATCTCCTCAATCCCCGGCAGAGCGGTAACGGACTGGCAGGTCATACCCCAATCATCATCGAAATCAATTGATACATCGACAATCCTGCCTGCGGTGGGGACAGTGATCTCACAGCCGTTGAGCACGATCCTGGCATGCTCGCCTTCGCCGCTGTTGTAAACATCATCTCCGGCAAAGATGGCGGCATAGCCCCCGGCGCTGCAGGAAGCATGGACGGTGCTCTGGTCGATGACGATATCGCCGCCGGTAACACCCCAAGCACAGGTCGGTCCCGTAGCGATGCCGAAAGCGGCGCCGTATACGGTCAAAGCGCTGCGGGCGATGGTCACACTGCCGCCGGTTGTGTAGATACCGTTAAGGTACGGCATCTCCATCACACCATTTTCGTCTAATTCGTTTAGTTCGTATGAGTCGTATTGTTCATACACGGACTTGATCTCGATATCAGGGCAATCAGCGATGACGACATCGCCCTCTGAGCGGATCCCGTTATAGTAGCCGGCTATGGAAACCTGGCCGCAGCCGCTGATGGTGACATCACCGAAATTGCGGATACCATTGTAGCCGGGGACTAAAATGGAGACTTCATCGCAAT
>CAZQEV010000114.1:0-5353 GCA_964592135.1 uncultured Syntrophomonadaceae bacterium | reverse complement strand
TCGCTTTAATTTTCGCAGTAGATGAGTCTTTTTTCAAAGATGCAGCGCAGGTTTTCCGCCGCCCGGGGATAGCGCTGGGTGACACTCCGGTGCAGCATGATCCGGCGCGGCGCCACTGAAACAAGCATGCTCACCAGGATGTCTTCGTAATCGCTCTCTTCATCAAAATCCGTCAGATCCAACTCTTCCCATTCGCAGGGATCAACTTTCCTGAGGCGGTGATCGGTAATCCGGATCTGCCCTTTTTGATCCACGAAGAGGTGGACCAGATCTATTCTCGGCTGCTGCATGTTTAGAAAATATTTCAGCAGCCGGATAAACTCCCTGTGTTCTTTCTCGGCAAGGTAGCTCTCCACAGCCTCGTCAACCACCCTGCGCAGTTCGCACCGCCATTCCTGCAGCCGAAAATTGCAATATCCCTCGATATTCAGGTGATCGGGAGATCCTTCCAGGTAAGCACAGATCTTTTTCCCGATCATCCACCGGTGGAACTCCCGGCGCCGGGCAAATTGCGCGCTTTCGAGATTGCGGCAGGCAGTGGCGAGGATCTCTTCACGCTCCTCCCTGTTAAAATAGAAGTAATGATAACGGAGCAGATCCTGGAGCTGATAAGCCTTCAGATCCTCGATGATGAACTGCGCCACCAGTGGAGCGAGTTCCTCTCCGAGCGCTTCCCGGGAGGCACTCCCGGCAGATTCTTCCGGGATGAAAACCAGCATTTCACCGGCGCTCCCGCAGTCGATCCGGGAACAGTGAAAGAGCAGTTTATCCAGAAAAGCGCCCCTCTGCTCCAGCCTCTGTCGTAGGCGGTGCGAAGAGCGCCTGACCATGATCGAAATATTTTTCACCGGGCCTCCTCCTTCCTGCTTTATTATATGAGGAGTACCCGTCATCTACTACCTGCCGTCCATTTATGTATTCGCTTTAGCCCTTCACCTGCAATGCCAGCGGCAGCAGTTCCATTTCCACCGGCCCATGGCCGGGCTGCTCACCGTCCAGATTCAGAAGCGCCTGCTCGGCCTCGATGACCACTTTCCGACCGCGCAGGCTGATACAGTTGGGATGGCTCAGATGAGTCCCCCGGTAGACCTTGGGCAGGTTAACGAGGAGGTTGGGCTTGCTGAGGCTGTGCATGATCACTATGTCAAAAAGTCCGTCATCCATCACTGCATGGGGCGCAATGCACATCCCGCCGCCAAAATAGCGGCCGTTGGCCACAGCCGCTATTGTCACCTGCCCGTCAAATATGGCCTCACCGTCTACGGACACAGCCATATCCTGGTTCCGGTAGAGCGTGAGGCTGACCAGGGTGCCCCAGAGAAAAGAGATAAAACCGCCCAGAGCTTTGCTGGTCCTGTTGACCCGGTCCACGGTATCGCCGTCCAGACCCAGCCCGGCAATGTTAATATAATAGCGGGTCTCTTGATCTCCTGCGTGACTGATAAAGCTGAGCCTGCCTACATCGACTTCCCGCGGCAGGCTTCCGGCGAGGTGCTTGACCGCCTGAGCGGGATCTTTGGGGATCTGCAGCGTTCTGATAAGATCGCTCCCGGTGCCCATGGAGATGAAGCCGATCTGCGCCTCCTGGCGCAGCTTCCCTTCGGGCGAGAAAAAGCCGTTCACCACTTCATTGTGTGTCCCATCGCCCCCTACCGAGATGACCAGGTCACTGCCTTTCCGAAGCGCCTCCCTCGTCAATTCCGTGGCATGCAGCGGAGCTTCCGTCATGAAAGTTTCAAAGGTTAGACCCTCCTGCTCCATCAAGACGGCGATCTCCGGCCAGCGCCTGGCGGTAGCCCCGTTAGCTGAAACCGGGTTTACCACTACGGCGGTCTTCAATGTTTTCAATTCAACACCCCCAGTTTAATTGCTTAGAAGAAAGCTTGTTAGCCCTTCAGCCCCGGAATGGCCAGAGCCAGCAGTTCAGCCAGGTCCAGCACCCGCCCGCCTCCTGCCTGCAGGTTTTCATAGCAGAAGGGGCAGGATGTGACCAGCGCTCCCGATGACGGCAGCTCTTCCAGTCGCTGCCTCGCTATCTCAGCGGATTGATCCGGAAAAGTCAGTTGAAACATGGCCCCGCCGCCGCAGCAGCGCGTCTCCCGCCCCCCGGGCAAAACTTCATCAAGCTCCAGCCCGGGGATGCTCCGCAGAAGTTCGCGGGGTTCAGCACATTTTTTCGCCACCCGCGCCCAGATACAGGGATCATGGTAGGCAATCCTGTCGATCCCTTCGATCCGCTCCGGCCGGAGTCGTCCCCGCCGCACCAGCTCCAGAAAAAATGATGCCGCATCGACCACTGCCAGGCCCGGTTCGCTGCCCCAATCTTGGTAACGGGCGGTAAAGGTATGCCAGCATTCCGGACAGTCGGTCAGCAGGATGGCGGCGCCGCTTTCCGCCATGCGTGCCGCATTTTCAGCAGCCAGCTGTCGGGCCAGCTCCAGATCGCCCCAGATCTGCGCCGGGTAACCGCAGCAGTACTGGTCCAGCACCCGGTAAGAAACCCCGGCGGCTTCAAGCAGCTCCAGGGTGAGCTGCTGCGATTGGGGATGATTGGCCTGCGCGGTGCAGTTGATAAAATAGAGCACCTCGGGGTTTCCGCTACCCCCGGAAGGGCCCAGAGCAGTAGGGCGGGCGCCGTAGGGGCTGCCGTATTTTTTTAGGTTATTCAGATAGGGAACTGCGGCAGGCCGGATCGCTCCCGCGGGGCGGGCTTCCCTTCGCGTCAGAAGCAACTCTTCAGCCAGATCGAGTTCGGGAAAGGGACAGAGCAGTTCACAGCCGCGGCAGCCGAGGCAGGCGGAGAGCGCTTCCAGCAGATCGCCCTCCCAATCAATATGTCCCTCCAGCAGCAGGTGAGCCAGGCGCGCTTTTCCCGAGGGGGAAACCGCCTCGCGGCCGAAAACCCGGTCCACGGGGCATTCGCAGCGGCACATGTTGGGGCAGATTGCACAGTCGAGCAACAGTTCGCGGTTTATTTCCGCCATTTTCCCACCTCCCCCAGGCCGAGCTTGCCCGGGTTCATGATCCCCCGGGGATCGAGAGCATCCTTGACCCTGCGCAGCGCCTGCAGCGCCGGTCCGTGCTCCTGCTCCATCCAGAGCCCCCGGTGCAGACCGATGCCGTGATGATGGCTGATGGCGCCGCCCAGGGCCAGGCAGCTCTCCATGGCGGCGCTCCAGAGGCGCCTGTAATACTCCGCCCTATCGCCCGATGGAAAGCTGACCAGGGTGATGTAGAGAGCAGTTCCCTCAGGATAGACATGGGAGTAGTGCCCTGAAGCAAGCGCCGTCCCCTCCACGGCCAGCAGCGCTTCCTGCATGGCATGATAAAGAGACGCCGCATTCGTCCAGGTCGTGGAAACCTCGATGGTATCAACAAGGGCCCCCTGCCGGAAAAGCTTCGAAGCAAGCCCCACATCAAAGCGGGTCTCCAGCCAGCGCTCTACAGGTTCACCGCCTGCGGCCAGGCCGCCTTCCTCGCGAGCCAGGTCTGCGGCCACCTTCTCTTCCGCGGCGATGATCCCGGCATTCCCTTCAAATAGCAGGATCAGGATGACCCGCCCCGCCGCCGCTTCGCAATCCGGGAAATGATGCGATGTCTCGGCTGTATCATAGAGCCGCACCACCGCGGGGCGAGCGCCCGCCTGGATGAGCCGGCGAATTGCCTCCAGGGCCCGCTCGATACTCTCGAAAGCATAGGAGCTGTAGATCCGTTTTTCCGGGTAGGGCCAGATGCGCAGAGTGACAGCCGTGATCACCCCCAGAGTACCTTCGGAACCGAGGAAAAGGTGATCCACCCTTGGACCGGTAGCGGTGCGCGGCAGATTGCGGCCGCTCAGCACAGTTCCGTCAGGCAGCACCGCCTCCAGGGAGACAACCATATCTTCAATTTTACCGTAGCGAGTGGAAAATGTCCCCGCCGCCCGGCAGGCGGCCCACCCTCCCACGGTGGAGCAGCGCAGTGATTGGGGGAAATGGCCCCCGGTAAATCCGTGCCGGTTAAGGTACTCCTCGTAGCGCGATCCGTTAAGCCCCGGCTCCACGGTAACCATCGAGTTTTCCCGGTCCAGCTTCAACACCCGGTTCATCCGTTTCAAATCCAGCGCGATACCGCCCTGCAGCGGGATCGCCCCGCCAAGCGCCCCCGAACCTTCGCCATAGGGAGTCACCGGGACATTATTGGCGTCTGCCAGCCTGAGCACTGCGGCTACCTGGGAGACGCTGTGCGGCCAGACCACAAGGTCCGGCAGCGCCGGGCTCTTCCCTTCAAGGAACCAGAGCGTCCCCATGGGCCAGTAGTCGCGGCAGGTTGCCAGCCGGTCGGCGCCCGCTGCCGAAACACCTTCACTGCCGACAATATCGCGGAGTTTCTCCGCAAGCAGAGTATAATCAGGAACGGGAAAGCGCCTTTCTTGAATTGTCCCGCTGGGATATTCAGCCAAGAGATCTCCTCCTTTCGGTAATATGCCGCCGGCTCTCTGCCGGCTGGAGAGGCAAAGCCCATCTGATCAAAGAACAATATCCACCATTATCCCTTGCCATCTTTGCGTCCTGTAAAGATCAACAGGTATTCATGAACCTTGTTCACGCGAAATACTGAGGGGTAGCCAAGCGGCCGCAGGGAGTTGTATTCATGGCGCCGGTCCCAGATAATGATATCTTCCAGCTGAAAGCCTACCGGCTGCAGGGCGGCACAGAGATCCATGTGCAGGGGATAAAAGCGATTCTTTTTACGCAGATCCATGACCACCACGGCGCAGACCCGGCCCGGTTTCAAAACAGTATGTGCTTCTTGAAAGATGGCAGTCAAATTCTTCAGGAAAGAGTGGTAATCACCGGAGCGCCCCAGATCGGCGGCATGCTCCCCGTAATCACGCTGCCGGCGGCGGTCGGCGGAGCGTCTTGCCGTGAGAATATCCCAGTAGGGCGGTGAGGTGAGAATGAGATCAACGGAATCGGGCTCCAGGTAACGCCGCAGGTTGAGGGCGCTGTCATGGTAAAGGCGGGGGCGGATCCCCATGGTTCCGGCCGGGGCAGTCTCTTCAGAGCAAAGCCGTTTTTCAAAAAGCGCCAGGTAGCGATCGTAGATTTCAAAGCCCACTCCCCGGCGGCTCTGATTGTAAGCGGCAAGCAGCGTCGTCCCCGTACCGGCAAAGGGATCGAGTACCACTTCACCGGGAGCGGCGGTGAAGATCTCGATACAGCGCCCGGCAAGCTGCAGGGGAAAGGGGGCCGGGTGATCCAGCCTCGACTCCAATACAGATCTGCGCAGATCGCTCCAGACGCTGATGCTGTAGCGTGTCCATCTCTTCCCATCCAGTTCATTGCAGCGCTTCCTGTCACCGCCGATGGCC
>CAZQEV010000113.1:0-5387 GCA_964592135.1 uncultured Syntrophomonadaceae bacterium | reverse complement strand
AGAGCGGCCTCAAGGGACGGTCGGTCAACCTGGCGCTGAGAATAGCTTTCTCCGTAGGACGGCCCTCGCGCTTGATGAAGCCGCCGGGAATGCGGCCCACGGCATAAAGCCTCTCTTCGTAGTCGACGGTGAGAGGAAAAAAATCAACCCCTTCACGGGGTTCGTCGGACATGGTAGCAGTTACTAAAAGCACCGTTTCACCATAACTGATCAGAACAGCCCCGCCGGCCTGTTTGGCCAGGCGGCCTGTTTCTAGCTTCAGTGTTCTTCCTTCCAATTCAAGCGAAAATGTTTCCAAACTGCATATTACCTCCTTCCATTACTGTGATTATGCGGGTGATTCTATTTCCGCAGGCCGAGACGGCCGACCACTTCCTGGTAGCGCTGCGGATAGTTCTTGCGCAGGTAATTGAGCAAACCACGTCTCCTTCCCACCATCTTCAGCAATCCACGCTGCGAGTTGAAATCCTTCTTGTGCTCTTTCAGGTGTTCTGTCAGCGTGTTGATCCTTTCGGTAAGAAGGGCTATTTGCACTTCCGGCGAACCTGTATCGGTCTCGTGAATACGGTAGTGCCCGATAATCTCCTGCTTCTTATCCTGATCCAGCATCATCCTTACCTCCCTGTAGTTTAATCGCCGCCGGCTAAGTAAAAGGATGGGAGAACCTTGAACCTGGCCTGCGGTTCACATCAAAAAAATTCTAACACAGTTAAAAGTAAAAGTAAAATCAAGCGCCGGGCGGCCGGATGAAGCGGGCCGGCTCCACAAAACCGGCGATATCTGAATACCGCCCCCGGGCATACTCTTTTCCGCGGCTGATGTCAGCCCCGATCTGCTCCCGCAGCAGCGCCGCCGTTGAATATTTTTTGGTATCGCGCAGCCGCATGAGAAAGTAAATGGCCATCTCTTTGCCGTAGAGATTGCCTTCAAAATCGAGGACATAGGTCTCCACGGATAGAGCGCTCTCGTTAAATGTCGGCTTTACCCCCACATTGGTCAATCCGAAATAGACCCCTTTTTCCAGGCCCACGGCTGTAAGGTAGACGCCGCCGCCCGGCCAGAGCAGGTGCGGTGCAGGATCGAGGTTGGCGGTAGGGTAGAGCAGTTTTTTACCGCGGCCCTGTCCCGGTACAATTTTACCCCTCCTGTGGAAATAATAATTCAGCAGAAGTGCCGCCTGCTCCACTGCTCCTTCCTTCAGAAGACCCTTGATCGCCGAACTGCTGATTACCATGCCCGAAGCTTTCTCCATGGAACAGACCCTGACTTCAAAGTCCAAATTTTTTCCGTATACCCTCATCTGCTCTTCTTTCCCTGAACCGCCCGCACCGAAAGAGTAGTCATCGCCTATGGATACCCCGCTGATCTTGTATTTGTCCAGAAGAATGCGGCGGACAAATGTCTCCGGCTTAAGGGAGGCTGTTTGTTCTGTAAAAGGCTCCACGAAGAGGTAATCCAGTCCCAGTTCCGACATCAGTGATGCTCTCTCCTCTATTCCGGTGAGAAGGCAGAAATGCTTCTGCGGATGAAGCAGCACGGAAGGGTGAGGCTCAAAGAGCAGAGCTCCGGCCGAACCTCCGCAGGCGCGCGCCTGATAGACAGCGCTGCGAATTACAGCCTGGTGGCCGCGGTGGATCCCATCAAAATTGCCCAGAGCCAGATAAAGTCCTTTTCTCCCGGAATAACCTTTCAGATTGTAAATTATCTTCATCCACAGTTCCCCTTATGGCGCCAGGAATTTTTCTGTCTTCAGAAAGTGCTCGTTATTTCGTTGATCTATCTTGGCCAGGGCACAAAAATTGCCCTGGGAGTCGTATATGCGCCGCGGATCGAGATGTTCATCGGGATACCGGGGCGGAGCGGGCAATCCGGCCTCCTCCAGCACTCTCCAGGGAACAGCCCGCCCGTCCCGGAGAGCCTTCACGATACTGTCGGGAACTTTGAGAGAGATAAAATGCATGAGGCCTTGATCCATGGGCAGGAGCAGCTCCCCAAACCCGGCGCCGGCAGCTGCTTTTTCCAGGTCATCCAGCGATACGGCGGCGCCTATCTTGAAGGGCCCCACCATAATCCTCCGCAAGGCCTGCAGATGCGCTCCGCAGCCCAGGCGGCAACCGATCTCTTCAGCAAGCGACCGGATATAGGTTCCTTTGGAACATTCCACCTCAAAGGTGATCTGCGGCGCGCTTTCAGGAGTAAATTTGAGCAGTTCACTGCGGTATATACGAATGGATCGCATCCTTACAGGGACCTTCTTACCGCGCCGGGCATACTCATAGAAGGGCCGCCCGCGGTGCTTGGCTGCGGCGTAGGGCGGGATCACCTGTAGCTGCAAATGTTTTAAGGAATCAATCACCTTTTCTACGTCGGCTTGCTGAAAATGCGGCGGCTCAACAGAGGTGAGCACCTCCCCTTCGGCGTCACCGGTAGTCGTGGTCATCCCCAGGCTGATGGCGGCACGGTAGCCTTTAGGCAGATTGATAATATATTCGGCCACCCTCGTGGCCCTCCCCAGGCAGATTGGCAGCACTCCCGTGGCGGCAGGATCGAGTGTTCCGGCATGGCCCACCTTCACTCCCGGCGCCAGGCGGCGCACTATGGCTACTGCATCATGTGAAGTAATTCCCGCAGGTTTGTCCAGATTGATTATTCCATCCATCTATATCTTCGTACCTTCATCCACATTGTCTGTTGTGCCGCCCCTGGCGCAGGCGCAATCCCCCGCATTATCCGAGCATGAGCAGAGCTTCCCTGACTACCCGCTCCTTGATGGGCCCATATAACCCTTTCATACGGCAGCCCGCGGCCCGGGGGTGCCCCCCCCCGTCAAATTTTTCGGCCAGTATGCTGACATCGACATTTTTCGATCGGAAGCCTGCCTTGATTTGAGAATCGCGGTCTATGAAAAACATGATTCCTATCTCCACGCCTTCAATATTGCGGGTATAGTTGATCATCCCATCGAGATCATCCAGCAGCGCTCCGCATTGATCCAGCATCTCCCTGCCGGCTGTGATCACGGCAATCCTGTTGCCCCCATAAAGCTCAAGGGTGCCCAAAACCTTTTTTAAGACCATGTAGTAGGCGAGGGGATGTTCGTCAAAAATACGCTGCGACAACGCTCCGGGATTGAGATCATGGTGTTCCAGCAGCGCCGCGGCTGCGCGGTGGGTGGCAGCGGCGGTATTCTCAAATTTGAAAGAGCCGGTGTCTGTGGAGATAGCCACATAGAGAGCCTGGGCCATGGAGAAGGTCGGCTCCAGCTTCATCTCACCAAAAAGCTGAAAAATGATCTCCCCGGTCGCCGCAGCCGCCGGATTCACCACATTGACAGTGCCGAAGGAGCGGTTTGTAACATGGTGATCTATGTTAATCACCACGGGAGAGCCGCTGATCTTTTCTTTAAAAAGTCCCGCCCTCTCAAGATCGCTGCAATCGAGAACTACTGCCGCCGCCCCTTCATCCCATGTGCTCGTATCCGCAGAAATATTTTCGCTGCCTTTGAGAAAGGCATATTTCCGGGGAACATCGGCAGAGGTAAAAAGGCGCACATTCTTTCCCCAATGCTCCAGGGCCTCGCCCAGGGCCAGCAGGGAGCCGATGCTGTCACCGTCAGGCTGGATATGGGATACAATGTTGAATGAATCCAGCCGGCGAAAAAGCTCCACCACCTCTTGACGGCTTTTCATGACTCCCGGCTGTCCTGCTGCAGCGATTTCAAGACGCTGTCTATATGCGCCCCGTATTCCATAGAGCGATCTTCGGCAAATTGAATCTCAGGAGCGTAGCGCAGACGGATGCGCTTGCCGATCTCGCTGCGGATAAAGCCGGCGGCACGCAGCAGTGTCTCCATGGTTTTCTCCTTTTCCGCCGCACTGCCGTAGATGCTGACGTAGACAACGGCATGGCGCAAATCCCGGGAGAGTTCCACTGCGGTGACGCTGGTCAACGAAGCAATGCGGGGATCCTTGATCTCCCTGGCGATAATCCGGCTGATCTCTTTTTTCATCTCCCCGGCGACTCGCCGGGCTCTGTTTAAAGACATGCGTATAACCTCCCATGCCCCCCTGCTCCGGTCAGTTGATCTGCTGCATCGTATAGGCCTCGATGAGATCCTTTTCGTCAATATCATTGTACCCTTCCAACAGGATGCCGCATTCAAAACCGCTGGTGACCTCGCGGACATCGTCTTTGAAGCGCTTCAAAGAAGCAAGTTTTCCCTCATGAATGACTACGCCGTCACGGATGAGGCGGACCAGGGAGTTGCGCGTAATCTTCCCCTCCAGAACATGGCATCCGGCGATGCTGCCCAGCCGCGAAGCCTTGAACACCTGCCTGATTTCAGCCTGCCCCAGAATCTGCTCCCTGTAAACCGGTTTGAGCAATCCGTTAACCGCCGCTTCAATATCGGCAAGGGCCTCGTATATGACGCGGTAAAGCCGCAGATCAACCTTATCCTGCTCCGCCAGGCGGCGGGCATTGTTGTCCGGCCGGACATTGAATCCGATGACGATAGCGTTGGAAGCGGAAGCCAGCATCACATCCGATTCATTGATCGCCCCGGCTCCCGCATGGATCACCTGAACCTGCACTTCCTCCAGGCTCAGTTTCAAAATGGCCTCCTGAAGCGCCTCCACAGAACCCTGGACATCGCCCTTTATGACCAGGTTAAGGTCTTTGACCTCACCCTCCTGGATCTGCTTGAAAAGATCATCCAGGGTGATGCGCTGCCTTTGCTGAGCGGCGGCCTTCATCTTCTGTGAACGTTTCTCGGCAACCTGCCTGGCCAGGCGATCGTCGGCTACCGCCTGGAACCTGTCGCCGGCCAGCGGGACGTCATTGAGGCCGAGCAGCTCCACGGGTGTGGCCGGTCCGGCCTTGTGCACCCTTTCACCCCTGTGGTTGAGCATGGCCCTGACTTTGCCTGTGGCGGTGCCGCAGATCACCGGTGAGCCGACACGCAGGGTTCCGTCCTGAATCAGGACAGTGGCTACCGGACCCCGTCCCCGGTCAAGATGAGCCTCGATAACCGTACCCCGGGCCCCCCGATCGGGATTTGCTTCCAGTTCGCCAACTTCGGCTACCAGCAGGATCATCTCAAGCAGTTCATCAAGGCCTTCATGCTGCAGCGCGCTGACATTGACACAGATTGTGTCGCCGCCCCATTCTTCGGGGACCAGACCGTGTTCGGAAAGCTGCTGCCTGACTCTTTCCGGATTGGCGCCCGCCTTGTCGATCTTGTTCACTGCCACAATGATGGGAACTCCTGCCGCCCGCGCGTGGTTGATCGCTTCGACTGTCTGCGGCTTGACCCCATCATCGGCAGCCACGACAAGGATAGCCATATCGGTAACCTGGGCGCCCCGGGCGCGCATGGCGGTAAAAGC
>CAZQEV010000112.1:0-5409 GCA_964592135.1 uncultured Syntrophomonadaceae bacterium | reverse complement strand
CGGGCCGCTTCAAGAATCGTCGTCCCCGGCTCCACTTCTACCGCCGGCCGTCTATGGCCAATTTAATGGCTGACATCGGCTTCATTCCTTACAGGAATTACCTTTATTGCTTCCCGGCGGCAGCGCTCCACGCAGCTGCCGCAGCGGGTGCATATCGCCGCATCGATCACATGAGGCTCCTTGCGCTCGCCGCTGATGGCGTCAACGGGGCAGACCCGCACGCAGCGGCGGCAACCATCGCATAAATCGGGGTCAATGGTATATTCAAAGAGCTCCTTGCAGACCCCGGCGCGGCAAAACTTCTCATTGATGTGCTCCTCATATTCATGGCGGAAGTAGCGGATGGTGCTCAACACTGGGTTGGGGCAGGTCTGGCCCAGTCCGCAGAGAGCGCTGTCCTTGATGGAAAAGGCCAGGTCATGCAGCCGGTCGAGATCTTCCGGCTCGCCTTTCCCCTTCGTGATCCGCTCCAGGATCTCCAGCATCCGCTTTGTTCCCTCGCGGCAGGGGATGCACTTGCCGCACGATTCCTTCTGGGTGAAGCTCAGGAAATAGCGGGCCAGGTCCACCATGCAGGTGCCCTCGTCCATGACCACGAGCCCGCCCGAGCCCATGATCGCGCCGGCCTGGGTCAGCGAATCGTAGTCCACAGGCAGGCCGAGCTGCTCTTCAGGGATGCAGCCGCCGGAAGGTCCGCCCGCCTGCACCGCCTTGAACTTCCTGCCGCCTTTGATCCCGCCGCCGATGTCGAAGATGATCTCGCGCAGCGTGATCCCCATGGGCACCTCGCAGAGACCGGTGTTGCGGATTTTGCCCGCCAAAGCGAAAACCTTGGTCCCCTTGCTGCTCTCGGTGCCGATCTGAGTATATTCATCCACTCCGCCCTCACGGAGTATAAGGGGGATATTGGCAAAACTCTCCACATTATTGATACATGTGGGTTTGCCCCAGAGCCCTTCGTTTGCCGGGAAGGGCGGCCGCGGTCTCGGCATGCCCCGCTTGCCCTCTATGGAAGCCAGAAGCGCCGTCTCTTCGCCGCAGACGAAAGCCCCCGCTCCCTCCTTTATATTGAAGTGAAAATCAAAGCCGTAGCCGAGGATGTTTTTACCCACAAGCCCGTATTCTTCGGCCTGGGCAATGGCCAACTTGAGCCGTTTGATAGCCAAAGGATACTCGGCGCGGCAATAAATATAGCCTTCATCGCTGCCGATGGAGCACGCAGCGATGAGCATCCCTTCAAGCAGGGCATGGGGGTCGCCCTCGAGAATGCTGCGATCCATGAAGGCTCCCGGATCACCCTCGTCGGCGTTGCAGACAATGTATTTTTTGTTGCCCGCAGCCCGGTAGGTGAATTCCCATTTCAACCCCGTAGGAAAACCGGCACCGCCGCGGCCGCGCAGGCCTGACCGCTTCACCTCGTTGATTATATCCATGGGCTCCATCTCCAGGGCACGCGTAAAAGCTCTGTAACCACCCCGCATAATATACTCATCAATATTCTCAGGGTCAATAATACCGCTGTTGCGCAAAACATTGAATATCTGTTTCTGGTAAAAGGGGATGGTTTCGTAAAATCGCGCCGGGGCCTCCATATCGGGCCCTTGATAGAGAAGGCGCTCGACGATTTCGCCGCCGACGAGGTGCTTCTCCACCAGTTCGGGGATATCCTCGGGCTTCAGCCCGCAGTAAAATACTTCATCAGGATAGACCACAAGAATGGGGCCGACTTCACAGAAACCCGGGCAGCCGGACATGACCAGACGGCATTTCTCTTTCAGACCGCTTCTTGACAGTTCATCCTGGAGAGCCTGCAGCACCCCTGCCGAGCCCGAAGCGAGACATCCGGTAGCCCCGCAGATCATCAGGTGTTTTTCATACAAAATCCCTCAACTCCCTCTTAGAGAAGATCGCTCTTTAAATGATGACAAAATGTTCATTCAAAGCTACCTTATCTATGATCACCTTTCTCTTCGCTGTACAGGCAGCAGCTTCGTGACAGATCGGCCCTTTGATGCAGCATTCAATAAAATCCTTGCACGGCGTCTCCTTGGTGTGGGTACATTTTTCACAACAGGGATCAATAAATCTCTCCATCTCAGCACCTCCAGTTGGGCTATTCGTAACTGTCGAGTATTACTTTGATCCGGTCCGGGGTCAGGCGGCCGTGCGGCTCGTCGTTGATCGTCATCACCGGAGCCAAAGCACAGGCTCCGATACAGGCTACCTCTTCGAGAGTAAACCTCAGATCGGGCGTCGTCTCGCCCCCCCTGATCCCCAGGATCTCCTCCACGCGATCAGCCACCTTGGGGCTGCCCTGAATATGACAGGCCGTCCCCTTGCAAACCCTGATGATGTTCCGGCCCCGGGGAGACATTTTGAACTGGGCATAAAATGTGGCCACACCGTAAAGCCTGCTCAGAGGAACCTTGATCCGCGCCGCGGTATACTCCAGGGCGGGGCGGGGCAGATAACCGAAATACCCCTGCAGGCTTTGCAGGACTGGAATAACCGTTCCCTGTTTCCCCAAATAAGGTTTCAGCAGATCATCGATCCCGCTCAGGTCAACCTCCGGCTGAGAAACTGCGGTCGCGCCCTCGCTGCTCAATCTGGCTAACCTCCTTAACTTTATTTGCATGATCTACAACAATCAGTTATTCTCTTTTAAACAGAAGGAATCCTGCCGAAAACTACAATTACAGCTTAAAAAGCAAAGAGTGGGTAGAAAATTGAATCTTTTTCAGATCCGCACCATCAAATGGAACAGGGATGGCGCTTTAACACCGGAAGGATATAATAGAGCTAAAAAGAAGGAGTTTTCTAGATGATTCCCCTCAGGGACTCTGCGCCGCGCGACTGTTTTCCAGCGGTCAACATCTCTTTGATTGCATTGAATGTCATCGTCTTTCTCTATCAACTGCTGCTGCCGTCGGAGCAGCTCTACGCTTTTATATCTACATACGGCACCATACCCGCAAACCTGACAGGCAGCATCATGGGCATCCTGGATCCCGGATCCTCCTCACCCGCCATTCTCACTGCCTCCATCCCGCTGGTCACCGCCAACTTCCTGCACGGTGGATGGCTCCACCTTATCGGCAACATGCTCTATCTCTGGATCTTCGGGGATAATATCGAATGCCGCTTCGGCCACCTGAAATACCTGCTGCTCTACCTCTTCATGGGCGCGGCGAGCCAGCTTTTCCATATTTTCAGCAGCCCTTTCTCCACAACCCCCCTCGTGGGCGCCAGCGGCGCCATTGCCGGGATCCTGGGAGCCTACTTTGTTCTCTTCCCCCAATCCCGCATCCTCACCCTGCTCCCGCTGGTCTTTTTCATCACCTTCGTCCACCTTCCTGCAGTGGTTTTTCTGGGGTTCTGGTTCATCCTGCAGCTGCTCAACGCTTCGCTGCAGGGAGCACTTACCGGTGTGCAGGCTATTGCCTGGTGGGCCCATATCGGCGGTTTTATCGTTGGCTTGAGCATGGGCATCCTGGCTAAAAGAAGGGCCGATCCCCAATACCGCTATTAGGAAATCACCGGCACGGGGGAAAAGCCCACACCATCGGAGGCGACAAAACGGTATGTCACACCGCCGCGTTCGCCCTGGAAAAGCTTCTCCCGCCCCTCGTCGTGGATATGGCCGTACACACAACAGGCGGCCCCAAAACGCTCCAGCAGTTCGGTAAAACCGCTGGGGACACTTTGACGGTTGAAAGGCGGATAATGCAATGCGGCGATAATTCGCCTCTGCCCCTCCCTCGCCGCACTCTCCAGGGAGAGCTGCAGCCGCCCTACTTCGCGCCGGTAGATCTTCTCGTCATGCTCGCTGTCGAACCCTTCTTCACCGGGGCAGATCCAACCCCTGGTGCCGCAGATAGCCCAGCCCCCAAAAACAAAATAGTCGTTTTGCAAGGCGGCCATGCCCGGCGGCAGCGCCTGGCGCACCTTGCTGATGGATGACCACCAGTAGTCGTGATTGCCCCTCAGCAGGAGTTTCCGTCCGGGAAGTGCGGCAATCCAGTTCAGATCAGCCGCCGCGTCAGCGAGCTGCATCGCCCAGGAGATATCTCCGGCCACGATGACCAGATCCTCTTCTCCGACAAGGCGGCGCCAGTTGCCGGCAATTTTTTCATCATGATTCCGCCACTCGGGACCGAAGACATCCATCGGCTTCGACCGATCATGGGACAGATGCAGATCGGCAATAGCCCAGATGGCCATAAATTCACCTCACCCGATAGTTTCCAGTTTCTATCATACTACTTTTCTCCCCATGTTACAAAAAAGACTGTTTTATTAGTGTTATCAGTTTGCAATTTTGAAATAACATGATACAATACCAGCATATATATAAGAAGATGTTACTTTAAAACTTACCGGGAGGGTTCATTATGAGCGAAACAGCCAAGAAAGATAAACCGGCCAGGCGGCCGCGCCGCTATCTGCGCAGCCGGATCACACGCAACCTGATTTTAGATACTGCCCAAAAAGTATTCATCAAAGAAGGTTATGCCAAGACCACCATAGCAAAAATCAGCGAAACAGCCAATGTCGGCTACGGAACAGTGTACAGCCACTTCAAGGGAAAGGATGACATCCTCAGCCGGGTGATCGATAATGTCCTCGACGATTTCTATACCCTGCTGGATATCGAATTCGCTCCCGCTACCCTCAAGGAAGCGGAAAAAATCTTCTACAACCTCATGCTGACCGCTTTCAACCTGGCCGAGCAGAACCGCCCCATCATGATAGTTTACCAGCAGGCGCTTCGTCTTTCTGAAACCGTAGCCGCTCACTGGCAGAGCATTAGGGATCATTTCCAGAAGGTGGCCCGGAAGTCCATAGTCTATTCCCAGGAAAAAGGTTTCGCCAAACACTTCGATTCGCAGATCGGGGCAAAGGGCTATGTTCTGTTAGTTGACTGCTTTATCTGGGAAGTGGTCAACGAGCGGGAGCCGGATGTGGAGCGCCTCTGCACAATCCTCACCGGTATGGTTCTCCAGGGTTTCTTTAATCAATCAGAAGGATAGCGGGTATAACCCACAGCGATATTCATTTGGCGGGCTTAACCGGTCAGGTCAATGCCGGTCAGCCCGCCGTGTGAATTGCCCGCCTCTCCGTTACAAGCCAGTCCATGCGCCTGTCCCAGGCCTCCACCGGAACCTGTTCCACCAGCTGCAGCTCGAAAGTCAGCGCCACCAGGGGCACCCCGGGACGCAGCCTCTCAAAGAACCGGTCATAGTAACCGCCCCCGTATCCCAGGCGGTTGCCCTGCAGATCAAAAGCCACACCCGGAACAATGAGCAGATCGATTTCACTGGGATCAACGGGACGCAGCGCTTCGGCCTGCGGTTCGGGTATGCCGTAATAACCCGGAGCAAGATCCTTTTCATAATCGAAGAGCTCCGA
>CAZQEV010000111.1:0-5425 GCA_964592135.1 uncultured Syntrophomonadaceae bacterium | reverse complement strand
CTAGATAGTTTTTATGGGCAGTAACGAAGACGATAATGATCTGGGGATATAATTTTTTTAGTTCCCTGGCCAGCTCAATACCATCCAGCCCGGGAAGCTCAATGTCAAGCAAAGCAAATTCCACGGGATTGTTTTGGGCATAGGCCAGGGCATCGACGCCGGAAAAAAATTTGCCGACAATTTCGATTTCCTTGATCAGCGCGCATTCTTCTTCAAACTGCTCCATCATCCAAAATTCATCGTCAACCAAAACTGTCTTCAATTACATTCCTCCTTTTTTTGGGGATTGTAATCACAACCTTCGCCCCTTTACCCTTTTCGCTGTCTAGTTCCACGCCGGCGCCTAGGAGGGATGAGAGCCTGTAGCCTGTGTTCTTGATCCCTACGCCTCTTTTGTTTTCGGCTATTCGCTGAGGGTCAAAACCTACTCCGTCATCAATAATATTTATCACCCAATTGTCCGCTGCCTCAAAACTTTTAATGGTGACCGTTCCCCCTGCGAGTTTTTTGCATACGCCATGCTTGATGGAGTTTTCCACATAAGGCTGCACGGATAAAGGCGGTACGGTAAATTTATCCGCCTGGATATCATAAACTATTTTCAGCCGATCAAAAAACCGTTCCGATTCTATTGCCGTATAAGTTTTAATATGCTTGAGCTCCTCGGAAAACGGAACAAGGGGGACATCCTCCAAAGAATTAAAATTGTAAGACAAATAATTTGCAAAATCATAGATCATTTTATAAGCTTTATCGGGATTTCGTTTGGTCATAATGCGAATTGTTGTCAGGGAATTATAAATAAAATGAGGCTGGATTTGGCTGATCATCAGTTTGATCTTGCTTTCGTTGTATTCTTTTTGTATCTTCAATTGTTCTCTGGTGCGGTCATGGGCGGAAATAAGCACTGCCGTCATTTGCAGCAATGAAAATATCAAGGCGCCCGCAATTGCCGGGCTCACGGGAAACTTACTCATATAGGTGATATGGGTAAAGAACTCCAAAACTGCAAGCATTATAAAAACGCCTGTCCCGATTGCCACCAGTATTTTATAGCGTAAGCTCTTTGCACTGCTGTTTGTTAAGTCGCCATATAAACCTAGGGCAAAAACCGACAGCATAACCGTATAGGAGATTGGCCCGGTGGCGGTAAAATCAGCTAGGGAGAAGAGATACAGCAAAACACTGAAGAGGAAATTTAAAAATCCGGTAAAAAAAGCGATCGAATAGATTTTTTTTAAAGCGGGACCGCCGCGCAGAATCAGATAAAAGGTATAAGTCAGGGGTATGATCCTCAAACAAAAATTCATAAGCAAATCGTTGGCAAGATATGAACGCAAATCCGTGTAAGGCGCGTAGATCCCTGAAATGATCATGAGGCCCAGCAAAGAGATATTTGCCCCTAGATAAATAAATCCGCGGGTATCGCTTTCATCGGTGAATGAAACTATGGAAAATAAAAACATGAGCAGCCCTAAAATGACGATGCTGAATCCCAATTGAAGATCAAAAGAGGCCGCGGATGTGGCGTAAAGGAGGGTTTCCGAATGTCTGCCCATGAGAATCTCAGGGATGATGCCGCTATAATAAGTATAAGGACTTTTTAAGGTAACGCTAATTGGTTTTCCCGCATGGTCTTTAGATAAAGGGACGAAATTCCATGAAGAAAGCGGCTGCATTTTGGCATTGGAGACAAGCAAATTCTCATTTTCATAGATAAGCTCATCTTCAATATAAACATGAACAAAAGCGTTCGTGCTTTTAAAAGCAAGATAGGTCCCATCTGTTAGTGCTGCCGGAAGGCTATTTTTAATTGATACAAGATCATTTTTATGAGCAGGTATATAATTCGGCAGGTCAATCGTTTTTTGGGGGTCGTTATTTTTATCCACAGCCCATGCTTCACGAAAGGAGAGAAGGTCTGTATCATATATGATTGGGCTGTTTTGATCGGGCAAAAGAGCTGATACCTTAAATAACCCTATAATCAGGGCTATCCCCAGGCAAAAAGCGATTAAAATGATAAAATACTTTTCTTTCGCCTGTTTAAGATTTAATCTCATAAGTTTGCCTCCTGCCGTTCTTCAGGGCTTCTTTATAGTAGCAGGTTATTTGCATTGACTGTAGGTCGGCTAAAGAGGTCGATCCCAATGCGGGGACTAAATGCTTTTTGCAATTTCTTCGTAACGGCTCAGGGTTTTTGGTCTTACTGTGTTGAAAGAATCCATACTATCCAACCGGAACAACAAGTATTTTTCCAAAGTCCGGCTCGAAGATCCAACATAATCTTTGTCTTCGACTGTGACTGACGTTTGCGCAGAATGCGTTTTGCCTCGGTTTGATTTTTTGTCACAGGCATATCTTTACCATGACTGTTTCCCCCCTTTTCCAGCCGGCTATTTTTTACGGCTCCAGCAGTCCGTACTTGATCTTGATCCGGTCCAGCTTTTCAATGAGCGGATCGGCGAGGAGATAAATAAAAAGGACCGTGCCCGCAGCGTGGAGCAGGTTATAGCTGATCCCCGCAATATAGATAGCCAGGATCCCCGGCCAGGTGATCTCGCCCAGAGTGCTCATCACCGTGGAGATATCCACCAGGCCGCCGTAGATGAAGATGGTGGAGAGGGCGCCGTAGATACAGAGGGCCGGCTTTTTTTTGGCCAACCTGCCCTTTTTGAACAGCACCCCTGCCAGGAAGCCCAGGATGCCGAAGGAGAACATCTGAAAGGGGGTGAAGAGGCCCTGGCCGAAATAGAAATTGGAAACAAAGGCGGTCATTACGCCGACGATAAAGCCCGCTTCCCCGCCGAAGCAAACCCCCGTGATGATCACAATGGCGCCCACAGGCTTGATCTGGGGCAGCCAGAAAAAAGCGATGCGCCCCGCCACGGCCAGGGCCGTTAAAACCGAGAGAACCACCAGCTCGCGAGCCTGGGGTTTGCGTTTTTCAAAGATCAGCAGGAAGGGAACCATGGACTGAACGATAACCGCCGCGCTGATCAGATAAATAATGCGTCCCGAAAGCTGGTAGGAGCTGACCCGGTAGTAATAGGCCCCCAGGGCTATGGTCAGAGGGATAAAAAGCAGAATCAACAGGGCCGCCGCCCTGGTCCGTTTGCTCAAAACTAACTTTTCGCCGCCCATAGTTCACCTCGCTTAAAGTAATCGATAAGGCTGTATCCCGTGCCCACTTTTTTCAGTCCGCGCCATTTCAAACTCATGAGCAGATCGATGAAAAGGGGCATGAGGCACAACACAGCATAGTGGGCATAAACCAGGTAGCTGAAGGGGGTAATCTTGTTCATGACAACTGCGGGATTGTATAAAATATTGTTCTGCCCCAGGGCGGCGCCGGTCAGGACCGCAGCGATCAAAAAGGCGAGGATGATCACAAAAAGCCGGTCCCTGTTGTCGAAGCGGTAGATTGAAAAAGCGGTGCGCCCCCGCAGCCCGTAGCCGCGGCTGCGCATGGAATCAGCCGTTTCAATAGCATTCTCCAGGGCCCATGTAGTCAGAATGGAGAGGATGTTCAGGCCGTTTCTTGCCTTCTGAAAGATGTTGCCGCTCTTAAGGTCGCGGCCGAGGCATCTCTGCCCGGCGGCGATTATCTTAATCTGGGCCTTGTAGCGGGGCACGAAACGCAGGACCATGGAGAAGATCAGCGACAGGGCGGGGATGACCCGGCCGAAGAGATAGATGAACTTATCGCTGGTCATGGTCTGGTGATAGCAGGAGAACCACTGGATCACCGAGGCCAGCATCGTTCCCGAAACCAGGCCGTAAATGAAAGATTCCAGGGTGAACTTGTTGCCCCCGGGCAGGGTGAACAGCGGGGTGACGCCGTAATGGCTGAACATGGAATTAAATATAGCGGAAAAAATGATCAGAGCCAGCAGCAGGGCCAGATTCACCTTCAAAGCTTTTACCCCTTTCAGCCGCACCGAGTAAATCAGCCCGCAGAGAAAGGAGAGGGCCAAAAAAACCGGGTGCATGAAGAGCATGGAGAAGAGAATCACGGCAAAATAATAGGTGAAAGTGATCAAGGGGTGATAGGTGGAAAAGGTATCTCTCACCGGGCTGCCTCCCTTGCCGCTGCTTTCTCCGCCGCCTCTGCGGCTCCCCCGCTCCGCCCCTGCAGGTTTTGCCGGCAGAGACTGATCACCTCTTCGTTGGTCACCGCATTGGCGAAGAGGTGGCGGGAGAGGCGGTTGGCGGTGGTGGTATAGAAACTGTTGCCGGAGAAAAAGCGGTTGGGCCCGCCTGTGGTGACCACGCGGCCGTTGAAAAAGAGGGCGCAGATATCGGCGTATTTACCGCAGAATTCGATGTCGTGAGAAACCACCAGCACAGTAACGCCGCGCTCGTTAAGTTTTTTAAAGATGCCGGCCAGCCTGGCTTTGAAATAGCTGTCCAGGCCCTTGGTCGGCTCGTCCAGCAAGAGAATCTGCGGCTCTAAAAGCAGCACCTTGGCCAGAGCCGCTTTTTGCTGCTCCCCGCCGCTTAAGTCGTAGGGGTGCATCTCCAGAAGATCTTCGATCTCCGTAAGCGCGGCCATCTCCCCTACTTTTGCTTCCTGCTCTTCTCGGGACATTCTGGAGCCCCGGAATATTTCCAACAGATCCTGCCTGACTGTTTTCTTGACGAAGAGAGCCTGGGGGCTCTGGGGCAATACCGCCAGCAGACCGCTGAACAGCTCTTTAGGCGTATAGCGGGTAACATCCTTGCCGTTTATAAACGCCTTGCCGCGGTAAGGCTTGTTGATGCCGCAGATCAAGGTAAGCATGGTGCTCTTGCCGGTGGCGTTGCCGCCGACGACGCAGTAGAGCAGCCCCCGGGGCACTTTGAGATTCAAACCGGTGATCACATCAGGCAGATGGCGATCGTATTTGAACCACAGCTCGCGGCACTCCAGGGCATACTCTTTGGCCTCTTCCTCCGCCCCGCGTTCAGGCACGGCATCGGCAAATACCGGCCTGTCCCCCATGATTGCGCTCAGCCAGTTTCTGGCGTCGCGCACCGTCACCGGGCAGGGCAGATCACTGTCCAGCGCCGCGTAGAGCTGCATCGGCGCGGGCATGGCGGCAAACATATCGTCAGCGCCCTCTTTCAGGGTCTCGGCCACCTGTTGAGGGGGGCCGTCGGCGATGATCCTGCCCTGATCCATGACCACGGCCCGGTCCGCGGCGGGGAAGACCTCTTCCAGGCGGTGCTCGGTGATCAAAACGGTGATCCCCAGCTCGCGGTTGATCTTTTTCACCGTGCTCAGAAAATCGGCCGCCGCGATGGGATCGAGCTGAGAAGTCGGTTCGTCCAGAATCAACACCGAGGGCTGCATGGCCATGATGGAGGCTAAATTCAGCAGCTGCTTCTGCCCCCCGGAGAGCTCGCTCACATCGCGATCAAACCAGCCCTGGATGCCGAAATA
>CAZQEV010000110.1:0-5449 GCA_964592135.1 uncultured Syntrophomonadaceae bacterium | reverse complement strand
TAAAGGGGTTATGCAGTGAAAGGGAAGGTTATCACGTTAGAGCCTCGAGGAGATACCGGCAAGGGGCAAGGCGGCAGTAAGTTATTGCCGGAACAAGGAGCGCTGATCGGTGAGTTGATGCAAGAGGTAGAGCGACTTATCTGGCGGGCTTCCGCCCGGGCGCCGGCAGCGTTGCGTGAGCACCTTATTGACATTGCAAAAAGGGGAGAGCGGATCTGTCCGGCTCTTTTTTTGTTGGTTGTATCAACAGGCGGAAGAGAGTTTCGTCAAAGATGTCACCTCGCTGCCTCTCTGGAAGCGCTATCTCTGGCCCTGGAGACACACCGGGGCATCGGCGCCCCGGGCGGCCTTTCACCAAAGAAAGCGATTCTCTGCGGAGATTTCTTTTTTGGTTTAGCTCTACGCCTGGCGGCAAATCTGCCGCTTCTTATCCAGGGTATGTCAGAAGTGATCGCCCGCTTTGCTGACAGCACAATAAATATAGCCGGTGAGCCGCCAGATTTACCCGATCAAAATGAGTATCTGCAGAGGATCTGTGATGGGAGCGCCTCGATATATGCCCTTTCCTGCACCCTGGGAGCTTCGCATGGCGGTCTGGAACCCTGGCAAAATGAAGCTTTCTCCTTTTATGGTCTTTACCTGGGAATGGGGCTGCAGCTTAAGGAGGAAGCGGAAAATTTTAAGGTCAACCTGCATGAAAAGAAGCCTTTGCTTAAAGCAGGACTGCCGCTAATCTATATCCTTAGGGAAAGTCCGCTGCGTAAAAAAATAGCCCTGTTATTGGATGGTTCAATAACTGATCGTGAACACGAAATTCTGCTTCAAGAGGTCTACCGGGTAAACCCCTGGTCTTACACGGAACAGATCATCAGCAATTGTTTTTCAAAAGCAAACCAGTTCATAGAACTGTTGCATGAAAATATTGACCCCGAAACAATCCAGGCTTTAAAAGCTTTTTTCTGTTAGATTTCCATAGATAACGATTATCCAACATTACAATACATTGCTGCCCGAATTGTTAACAATATACTTTTCGGAAGGGTCCATCCTGTTATATGATTGTTCCGGGGAAGATTAAATGAAATGGAGAGGTGAACATTGAACCCTGAAAATGTGCTCAGTGAATTGATCAGAATAGACACGACTAATCCGCCGGGTAGAGAAACGGCGGCAGCAAACTTCCTTGCTGGATTACTGGAAGAGGCGGGGGTTGCCTGCGAAATAGTTGAACCGGCTGAAGGGCGAGGCAGTTTGATCGCCCGGTTCGGGATGGGCTCGAAAAAACTGCTTTACATGTCCCACCTTGATGTAGTCCCTGCGGGCGACGGCTGGGATTTTGAGCCTTTTTCCGGGGAGATCAGGGAGGGGATGGTCCTGGGGCGCGGCGCTATCGACTGTAAGGATCTGACGGCGGCCGGGATTTGTGCCTTGCTGCAGCTGGCAAAAGAGAAGGCCGCATTGAACGGTGAGCTTATCGTTGCTGCCACTGCCGATGAGGAACAGGGAGGCGGATACGGTGCCGGCTACATTGCGGCACACTGTCCCGAGAAGATCCGGGCAGATTTTGCAATTAACGAGGGCGCTCCCTTTCCCCTTGCTGTTAATAGTAAGATGATCTATTTCATTCAGGTGGGAGAAAAGGGAACCGCCTGGAGCAGGATCGCGGCACGGGGAACCTCCTGCCACGGTTCAATCCCCACCCTTGGAGAAAACGCTGTGGTGAAGATGGCCCGGGCGGTGAGTGCGCTGGCCGAATACAGACCGGAGATAATCCTCGTTCCCGAGCTTACAGCATTGCTGACAGAGCTGGCCCGGATTCGCGGTCTGGATATGATTCCAACACCGCAAAATATTGATAAACTGCTGGAGGAACTCGGCGTTGACGCCGTTTTTACGGAGATGCTGCGGGCCATGACCAGAATGACCGTCTCGCCGAACATGATCCGGGGTGGGGCCAAAACAAACATAGTGCCTGATTGCTGTGAATGTGATGTTGATGTTCGCATTCTCCCCGGGCAAAGCGCAGATTATGTGATGCAGGAATTATTTGAACAGATCGAGCCGGGACTGGAGATCGCTTTGACCGAATACCGTGAGCCAACTTTCACATCTTCGCAGCTGGATCCGTACGCGTTGGTGAAGCAACTTACTGAAGAGCTGGCCGGTGCGGAGGCAGTCTGCCTGCCGGTTATCTCCACCGGCGCTACTGATTCGAAGTACCTGCGCGATCTGGGAATTCCCGCTTATGGGATTGGCCATATGGATCCCGGTTATGATCCTGATCTTGCGGCCACCATGCATGGCCGGAATGAACGGATTGATATGAAAAGCCTGCGCCTGAAAACAAAATTTTTAACGGAGCTGGCCCGCCGTTATCTTGCCTGAGATTGTCAACAAATTAGTGAAGCTTGCAGGCGCCGGGCATAGTAATGATGCAGGGGTTTTTCTGAGCGGAATAAAAGTGGGACGTGGGATAACAATGATGACGTAAGGACCGTTTTCTGCCAGAATTTGCAGGAATAGAACATATTATGTCGAATATCTACTTGATTAAAGGAGGCGGTCAGATGTCTCAACGTCTCGGACTTAGGATCAAGGCATTGCGGCGCCTGAAACGGGTGACCCAGCAGGAACTGGCCGACATGATTGAAATCTCTGTCACCTTGCTAAGCCATATCGAGAGGGGCCGGAGAATTCCCTCTCCGCAACAGCTGGAGAAGATAGCACGGCAGCTGGATGTGCCAGGAGAAGAGCTTTTTATCATCAGGGAGTGCGATGATCCAACAGAAACCGCGGGATTACCCGACCGGGCCAACATATGTTAAAATAGGTTCAGTTCATGTTGAGCCTGCCGTTGCCCTTGCGCCGATGGCGGGGATCACCGGCCATCCTTTTAGAATCTTGACCAGGGAATTCGGCTGCGGCCTGGTTTTCACCGAGATGATTCATGCCCAAGCGCTGTTACATGAGGGCAGGAATAGCTTCTTTTTGACTTACTTTCACGAGTCGGAGCGTCCGGTAGGGCTGCAGCTTTTTGGTTCCGATCCCGGCTTGCTCGCTGAAGCAGCCCAGAAAGCCGAGAGCCTGGGGGTGGATCTCGTTGATCTCAATCTTGGCTGCCCCACGCCGCGTATTTTGCGCAATGGCGACGGTGGAGCGCTGCTTCAGCAGCCGAAGCTCTGCAGCGCCATCTTCAAAGAAGTTGTGGAGGCGGTGGCTTGCCCGGTAACGGTGAAGCTGCGTAAAGGGTGGGATGATCACCTTGTTAATGCAGTGGAGATCGCCGGCAGGGCGGAAGCAGCCGGGGTTAAAGCGGTGACTGTCCACGGCCGTACCGTTGCCCAGGGTTTCAGTGGAAAAGCCGATTGGGAGATCATCGGGGCTGTCAAGCGGGCCGTCGATATACCTGTTTTTGGTAATGGAGATGTCGCCTCCCCGGATGACGCCGCAGCGATGCTTGGTTGTTGCGGCTGCGATGGTGTAATGATCGGGCGAGCCGCTCTGGGCTTTCCCTGGATCTTTGAGCAGGTAAAAGCGAGATTCGAAGGCAGGCCGGCGGCGGATTCGCCTGCGCCGCAGGAGCGGATTAAAATAGCTTTGCGCCACCTTGAACTTCTCTGTAAGCAAAAAGGCGGTGAAGCGACGCTGAGTGAGATGCGCCGCCAGGTCGGATGGTATCTAAGGGGGTTTCCCAAAGCGGCGCTAGCAAGGCGGTCCCTTGCTGGGGTTTCCACGGTGAGTGAGTTGCGAACGGTTATGTTAAGGTACGTTGCCCCGAAAGAATTATAATTCAGGAGGTGTAGGGGAATGTGTCAGTCAAGCGTATATCTGGTCAAGGATGGCCGGGAAGAACTGGTGATGGAAGATGTCAGTGTGCTGAAGCCTCAGGGAGAAGAGATACTGCTGATCGGTATGCTGGGTGAAAAGAAGCAGATCAAGGCTAAATTCAAAGAACTTCAATTGATGGATCATCGCATTTTGCTGGAAGGGTAAAGAGAGGCAATCGGTATAATAACCATTTAGTTTTCAGGGGCTGCTCAGGAGAGCAGCTCTATTTTTTCAATTTCAATTTGTGGTTTGATATAAGCCTGGAACAAAATTTTGCCTGGTCAGTAGCAATAGGAAATTGCTTGCTTTTTGAAAAACATGGTGGTAAAATCTCAGTGAATACAAAATTGTGCACAAAGGCGGGCGAGCGGTGCATTTTGAAAATATCGTGCGGATTGGCGAGAAGCTTGTCAGTGTAGATCGGGCCGGGCGCTTGCTGGAGAGGGTGCTGGAATTGAGGGCAAGGGGGTTGTCTCAGCAGGAAGTTGCCCGGCGCCTTTCCCTTGACCGTAGTTTCATTTCACGCCTTGAAACGATTGGTGAGGTTCGCAAAGGAAAAAGGGTGGCTGCAATAGGGTTTCCTGTTGGGAACAAGGAAGAGCTGGAAAGCGCCTGTCAAGATCTGGGGGTGGAATTTTTTTTGTTTTTGACCAACCGTGAACGCTGGGAACTGGTTGGCGACAGACAGGCGCTCGATTTTTTCAATCAGATCCTGGAATTGATTACCCGCTTGAGGGATTACGAGGTTCTGGTGCTGGCAACTTCTGAAAAATGGTACCGTCTAGCTGATGTGCTGCTTGATTGCCAGATCATCTATATAGACCTGGGTCCGACCCCTGTCCGGGAAGACAGGCGGGTTGATCTGAACAGGTTTCGCAATTTGATCTTGCAGGTGTTGGAGAAAGGCGAAAGAGAGGAGCAGGAATAAGATGAAGCATATAGTTGGGATCAGCCTTGGTTCATCTGCGCGGGACCATGCGGTTTCTGTAAACTTGATGGGTGAGGAATGCCGGGTCGAGCGTTTCGGGACCGACGGAGATATGGAAAGAATGATTGACCTGATCAAAGAATATGATGGAAAGGTAGACGCTTTTGGTCTGGGCGGAATCGACATTTATATTTCCGCTGTTGACAAACGCTATATCCTACGCGATGCTCGAAAAATAATTGAAGCAGCGCAGCTGACACCTATTGTCGATGGATCGGGATTGAAACATATTCTCGAGAAGAGAGTGATCGAGTATCTTGTCGCCAATACCGACATTTTCAAAGAGCGGCGAAAAGTGCTTCTAACCTGTGCCATGGACCGGCTCGGTATGGCCCAGGCGTTGTTCGAGGCAGGCTGTGATGTGACTCTGGGTGATTTTCTCTTTGTTCTGAATGTGCCGCTGCCGCTGAAATCATTGAAAAGCTTGGCTCGTTTGGCCAGGGTTGTCGCGCCCGTTGTGGTCAGGCTGCCTTTTTCAATGATCTATCCCACAGGGGAACAGCAGGGCGAGCATAAGCCGCGGCAGACCAGGTTCTTTTTGGATAATGAAATCATAGCGGGAGACTTTCATTTTATACACCGCTACATGCCCCCTGAGCTTCCGGGCAAGATCGTGATCACCAATACTGTGAC
>CAZQEV010000109.1:0-5518 GCA_964592135.1 uncultured Syntrophomonadaceae bacterium | reverse complement strand
ACAGACAGTTTGTAATCTGAAAGCGGTTAAAGAGGTGGATCATGTTTCAAGGGACGACAATTATCGCTGTAAAAAAAGATGACCGGGTGGCCATTGCCGGTGACGGACAGATTACCTTCGGCAACAGCACGGTAATCAAGCATGGGGCCAAAAAAGTGCGCCGCCTTTACGAGAATAAGGTTATTGCCGGATATGCCGGATCGGTGGCCGATGCCCTCACCCTCTGTGAAAAACTGGAGACGAGGCTGGAAAGTTACCAGGGGAATCTCATTCGGGCATCGGTGGAGCTGGCCAAGGAGTGGCGGACAGATCGGGTGCTCCGGCGGCTCGAAGCGATGCTGCTGGCAGCCAGTACAGAGGCGTTGCTTTTGATCTCCGGCACCGGCGAGGTCATTGAACCCGACGATAATATTGCCGCTGTCGGCTCGGGTGCGCCTTACGCACTTGCCGCAGCGAGGGCTTTATCGAGAAATAGCGATCTGGAGCCCCGGGATATTGTTCGCAAGGCTTTGGAGATTGCCTCCGAAATCTGTATCTATACCAATGATCGCATCATCGTAGAGGAGCTGTAGGGTTGACACAAAAAACGAACGGAGACAATTTAACCCCCCGCCGGATCGTGTCCGAGCTGGATCGCTTTATTATCGGTCAGGAGGAGGCGAAGCGGTGCGTGGCGATAGCCCTGCGCAACCGCTACCGGAGAAAGCAGTTAACGGAGGAGATGCAGGAAGAGATTATCCCGAAAAATATAATAATGATCGGACCCACAGGGGTTGGTAAAACCGAAATAGCCCGCCGGTTGGCCCGCCTGGTGAATGCTCCCTTTGTCAAGGTTGAGGCGACAAAATTTACCGAAGTGGGCTATGTGGGACGTGATGTTGAAGCAATGATCCGCGATCTCGTGGAAACGGCGATCCGGATTGTTCAAAATGAGCGGATGCAGAGAGTCGAGGAAAAAGCAGCCCTTGCGGCAGAGGGTAAACTGGTGGAGCTGCTTGCTCCTCTACCTCGAAAAAAGCGCCGCCAGGTTAATCCGTTGGGGTTTTTGTTTTCTCAAAACCCACCAGCCGAGGAGTTGACTGTAGAGGAAACAGGGTTTCAGGAGCGCCTGCAGCAGGCGCAGGAGAAGCAGAAGATTGTCTCTGAAAAGCTGAAAAGGGGCGATCTGGAAGAACAGTATGTAGAAATTGAAATCGATGACCGGCGACCGCCCATGCTCGAGATATTTACCGGGCAGGGAATGGAAGAAATGGGAGTAAATCTGCAGGATGTCCTGGGGAACATTATGCCTGCACGGAAAATCAAAAGGAAAGTAACCGTGTCCGAGGCCCGGAGAATACTGAAGCAAGAGGAGGCGCAAAGACTTATCGATATGGACGCAGTCATATCCGAGGCTATAGAGAAGGCGGAACAACTTGGGATTATCTTCATTGATGAAATAGACAAAATCGCCGGCAAGGAAGGAGCCGCTGCGGGGCCGGATGTGTCCCGGGAAGGTGTTCAGCGGGATATCCTACCCATAGTCGAAGGGTCAACGGTGGTAACCAAGTATGGCCCGGTAAAAACCGACCACGTGCTTTTTATCGCCGCCGGAGCCTTTCATATGAGCAAACCGTCAGATCTGATACCAGAACTGCAAGGTCGTTTTCCCATCAGGGTGGAGCTGCAAAGTCTTTCGGAAGAAGACTTTAAGATGATCCTTACAGAACCGAACAATGCTTTGCTTAAACAATACATTGCTCTCATGGAGACCGAGGGGATCAGTTTAACTTTCACCCCGGATTCAATCGAAGAGATTGCCCGTGTAGCCTGTGAGCTTAACCAGGAGATGGAAAATATCGGCGCTCGCCGGCTGCATACAATTATGGAGAAAGTCCTGGAAGATATCTCATATGAATTGCCGGACCTCGACACCAGAGAAATAATCATCGATAGGGGGTATGTCAGGAATAAATTACTTAAAATTGTTAAAAATAAAGACTTAAGTAAATATATCCTCTAAAATGAAAAGAAGGTAGGTGAAAGATGTGATTTCTTCTCCCCTGCTTGAGAAGACCCGTCGCATCAACAAAATTCTACAGAAAACAGCTGGTCAGCATGTCGATTTTACAGATGTTGCCGAAGTTCTTAAAAATGTGATTCATGCCAACATCTACCTTGCTGACCGCCAGGGCGAAATCCTGGGTTATGCCCTTGTGGACGAATTCGAGTGTGAGCTGATGATCAACAACGTCTTGAAAGATGGTCGTTTTCCCGAGTACTACAACGATTTTCTTCTAAGGAGCGAGGAGTCCCGGGTAAACCTGCGCCAAAAATCGAATGACTGTGTATTTTTAGAAGCTGAACGCTGCCTCTTTACAGACAAGATCATCTCAGTAATCCCTATTGTCGGCGGCGGAAAGCGTCTTGGTACACTGCTGCTGGCCCGGTTCAACGACCTTTTCGATGCGGAGGACCTTGTGCTTGCTGAAACAGGCGCCACCGTGGTGGGTATGGAAGTGCTAAGGGCCAAAGCAGAGAAAATCGAAGAAGAGGCGCGGAGCAGAGCTGTCGTCCAACTGGCTATCGCCACCCTCTCCTATTCTGAACTGGAAGCGGTGGAGCATATCTTTGAGGAGCTAGGCAGTGACGAGGGACTTCTGGTTGCCAGCAAAATTGCCGATCAGCTGGGCATCACCCGTTCGGTGATCGTCAATGCACTGCGCAAGTTCGAAAGCGCCGGGGTGATCGAGTCCCGCTCTTTGGGGATGAAAGGCACCTATATCAAAGTGCTCAATCCCTATCTGCTCGAACATCTGGCGAAAAAAACAAAAACATTCCCCAGATAGCACCGTAAAGAGAAGCTGGTGAAAATAGAGTAATTTAGCAATAAATTACTCTATTTTTTTGATTTCAAAACAGTTCTCCCGATGAGGCTTGATCATATGTTAAAATACGTAATGTGAAGTACCGGGTGTGGTTCGGGGGTAATCTGCAATATTCCGGGAGGTATAACATTGATTGAAGATTCATTTCCCTATGCACGCCTGGTCATAACCGGTCTGGCCCTATACATGCTGCTCATGCTTGCCGTCGGCTGGTGGAGTCGGAAACAGATCAGGAGCAGCACCGATTTCATTGTTGCCGGCAGGCGCCTTTCCTTACCTCTGGCTGCGGGTACTCTTTTTGCGACCTGGTTTTGCGGCGGCACCCTTATGGGCGCGGCGGCGCAGTCCTATCTTTTCGGCAACCAGGGTGTCATTTTTGATCCCTGGGGTTCCACCCTTTCGCTTTTGCTGACGGCGCTGATTTTTGGCCGGCTGCTGCGCCGGGGCGGTTATCTTACGATCATCGATTTTTTTGATCTGCGCTACGGCAAAAAGATGGGTCTGCTGGCGGCGCTGGTCCAGGTTGTCGCAGAGATCGGGTGGATCGGCGGTCAGCTCGTGGCTTTCGGCGTGATCCTGCAATTATTCGCAGGGATACCCTTCATCTGGGGAACAGCCCTCTCCTGCGCCGTCCTGGTGATCTACACCTGTCAGGGTGGTATGTGGTCGGTAACGGCGACAGATCTACTGCAGATGGGCTTCATCATTGCCGGCGTGGCGGCGCTGCTCTTCACCGTGGTTCCGCTGGCCGGCGGTTGGAGTCATCTGCTCAGCTATGCCGGAAGCCGGGCGCAGATTCCCGCTATGGTCTTCTTTCCCACGCGCGAACATGGTTACCTGGGCTATTTCGGTCTACCGGGATGGTTTTACTATCTCGGGGCCTGGCTTTCCACCGGTTTGGGTGATATCCCTTCGCAGGATCTGGCCCAGCGCCTGCTGGCGGCGAAAAACGAAAGAGTGGCTTCCGGCAGTGCGGCCATTGCCGCTATGCTCTATCTTGTGGTGGGCATGGCGCCCGTTCTGCTGGGATCGCTTATGTTTGAACTGAACCCGGGGCTGGCCCTTGAGGAAACGGAGATGATTCTGCCCTATCTGGCGATGAACTACCTGCCGCCCGCCCTGGCGGCTCTCTTTGCCGTTGCTTTGATCGCCGCGCTCATGTCGAGTGCAGACAGCGCCCTGCTGGCAGCCTCCTCGATCATAGGCCGCAATGTACTGCGCTATATCAAACCCGGCGCAGATTCAGCGCTTACTATAAAGGTGATGCGGCTCTGCATTCCCTTTATCGCCCTGGGCTCCCTGCTCATTGCTTTATATGCTGAAACCATCTATATGCTTGCCGTAATTACCTGGTCGCTCATACTGGTGGGGCTTTTCGCGCCCTTTGCTGCCGGGTACTTCTGGAGGAAGTGCAACGAGAGCGGAGCCATTGCCGCCCTTACAGGCGGCCTGCTCTCCTGGACCGGCGCGGTGATCTACTTCATGCGCCACCTCACCATGGCGGCCAATACCGGCATTGTGGAGGAGGGGGCGGTCTACATGGATTGGGCCGTCTGGGACGCCATCTATATCGGTTCTATACCGGCCTTTGCCCTTTCAATTGTGATCATGATTATCGTCTCACTGGCCACGCAAAAAAAGGATCCCCCCCGGCCGCTTCTCGATATCAACGGCAACCCCTTTGTGCCGCGGCTGCGGCATGGCAAAGGAGATACTTCAACCCCTGCCTGGAGATATGTTTTCAATAAGGAGGAAAAAAATGAGCAAAAAGAAACTGCCGCTTCAACCGCTTCTCGGTCCCCTTCCTGCAGCACTCATCTCCTGTGGCCGTTCCGGGGGAGATGACAATATCATCACCCTGGCCTGGACCGGAGTGGTTAATTCCGCGCCGCCCATGGTTTCCATTTCAATCCGTCCCTCGCGCTTTTCACACCGGCTGATCGCAGAGACAAAAGAGTTTGTCATCAATATCGCCACCGCCGATCAGGTTGGGCTGGCTGATGGGTGCGGCACCCTTAGCGGCAGGGATATTGATAAATTCAAGCATTTTGGATTGACTCCGGTGAAGGGTGAGCTTGAACATGCACCCTTGATCGAAGAGTGTTCCATTAACCTGGAATGTGTTGTCGAGCAAACCATCGATCTGCCCAGTCACACACTCTTCATCGGAAAAGTGGCCGCAGTTCATGCCGGAGCGGAGATCCTCGACGAAAGAGGGCGCGTTGATTTTAAGCGCTGCCGGCCGCTCGGTTTTTGCAGCGGCGCCTACCTGGCAACTTCGCCTCTTGAGCTCTTCCTGGGCTACTCTTTGAAGGAAAAGTGAGGAAGGGGTGGCAGGCCGGGGCCGGCTGCGGCAGATCATCCGCCCATTGCGCTCCGCCTCTCTCAACACTGCCGTCACTGTAAAAAAATATTTTATCCAGAGGCAGGAGAGGTTGACAGGAGCGTAGAATAATACTATTATTGTGCTACAAAGTTAAATATATGTAACACAGCGTGGAGGTGAAGAAACTGGGCAAGGATAAAATTTCATGGGAAGAAGCCGTGAATTTTCACGGCCACTCCTGTATGGGCCTTGCTTCCGGTTACCGCGTGGCTGAAGCGGCCTGGCAGGTTTTTCGGGAACGCGATGTGGATGAAGAGATCGTCGC
>CAZQEV010000108.1:0-5598 GCA_964592135.1 uncultured Syntrophomonadaceae bacterium | reverse complement strand
ATCTTGACTATGGAAACCAGCACCGGGTGGTGCAGATGGTCCGTGAACTGGCTGCAGAGGGCTACGCGCTGATCATGACCACCCACAACCCCGATCATGCGATCATCCTTAATGGAAAGGTGGCCATTTTAAATCGCGAAGGCGTGCTCAGTGTGGGCCGGGCGGCGGAAACGCTCAGTGCGGAAACGCTCTCAAACCTCTACGGCCTTTCCATCAAAACCATATACGATGAAGACGCAGAAAGGACCATCTGTGTAGTCTACTGAAAAAGGATGGGCGTTGTTCGTCCCTGATCATGGTCTGATACTTAGATCGACATCGGCGCCCTGCTTGAGTGTCTGGGTTATGACGCAGTATTTTTCGGTTAGCTCCAGAACTCTGGATTGCTGGGCATCGCTCATTTGGGTTCCATGTATCGATGCATCAATCTTAAGCGAGGCGACCCGGCTTATTTTATCATCGGCCATCCGGGCCAATCCGGTGATGGTGAACCCCTGATGAACTATCTTCATCTTGTTAATGATTGCATGCATCGTTCTGCCGGTGCAGCTCACCACCGCGGCGGTCAAAAGTTCGACGGGGTTCATGCTTTTTGTGCGAAGGTTGCCCGCATCATCAGTGTAGTAGTAGTTTCCATCTTCCTCCCATACCCCGGTAATTTTGAATGAGTCAGCCATCTGCCGGACCACCTTTCAACTAATTGTTAGCTATCCCCTGACTGCTACCCCTATAATTAGTGCGCCGGGGGATGGATTCCCGCTTTAGATTTCCCATTGACGCCAGGGGCATACAATCACTATAATCAGGCTGGTCGGATCCATTGTTCTGCAAATAGTAACAGATAAAGGAGCTATTGTCCACACAAGGAGGAGGAGAAATGAAAGATCTCTACGAAGATCTGCTCAAGTATTACCGGTTCATGATCGGGAAGATCCCAGAAGAGGAGCTTTTTCTTGAGGCCATAAAAGAAACGGTGACCCCCGAGGAGCTGCGGATATTTTTCTTGCTGCCTTTCATCGGTGGCATTTCAGAGCAAAAACTGCTGCCCCGGTCGGAGCGCGCCGGGATCAGCAGGGAAGAATTCGAGAAGAGGGCCGAGCGGCTCGTTGAGCAGGGCGTGATCATGCGTTATACCGGGCCCGAGGGGCGCACCTATGAACGGGGGAATATAGCCTTCATGTCCGAGCAGCAGGTGCGCATGAAAGAGGATACGCCCCGCCGCAGGGCTTTCGCCAGGTTCATGGATGCCGCCATTGAAGGGGAAACAGCATCTGTGCCAAACCGCACTCCCTACTACCGGGTCCTGCCCGTGGAGGGCTCCCTGGAGGGTGCAGGACGGCAGGTTGAAATCGGCCTGGATCAGCCTGTCGATGATCCCCGCACTGTGCTGCCCCTGGATATTGTTGCTGAAATGGTGAAAGCCGAGCCGCTCGTTGGGGTGGCGGAATGCTACTGCAGGGCCGCCCGCAAGATTGTGGGCAAGGACTGCGGCCATCCCCTGGAGACCTGCTTTGTTTTCAATGAACTGGCTGAAACACTGCTGGAAGCCGGCCTGGCGCGCAGGCTGGATCACGAGGAGGCGCTGCAGATACTCCGGAGATGCGAAGCGGAAGGGCTGGTTCACTTTGTGGACAACGCGGAAGGGCGGATCAGATCGCTGTGCAACTGCTGTCCCTGCTCCTGTATCCTCTTCAGCGTGATCAAGAGGGGCGGAGGGAACGCCGGCGGTCCCTCGCGGTTCATGATCCGCTACAGCGGCGAAGAGATCCCCGGACTGGAAGACTGTGCGCAGCTCTGTCCCACCGGGGCTCTTTCATACAATGGAAAGCTTACGGTTGATCATAAGAAATGCATCGGCTGCGGCCTCTGTGTCAACCGCTGCAAGGAGCTGGGCCGTGAAGATGTGCTCAGGCTGGCGCCGCGCGGCAAGCACCCCCGCATTTTCCAGAGCAATGAAGCCCTGTGGAAGCATATTGGACGAGAGTCTGTGGTGGGAATGTTTCTGAACAAATTTAAGAGAAATAGGGACTAGGGAAGGGTTAACCATACACGAAGTCAGTATTGCGGAAAATGTTTTAAGCATTGCCGAGAGTGCCGCCGGCAAGAATAAACTGAAGCGCATTGTCGGCGTGGTGCTGGAGATCGGCCAGTTCAGCGGGGTGGAACCGGAGCTGTTGCGCCATGCTTTTGCCGTGATCAAAAAGGGGACTATCCTGGAGCATGCTGAGATCGAGATGCAGGTCCCTTCTCTGCTGCTTTACTGTCTTGAATGCGAGAATGAGTACCTGGGAGAGTTGGATGATCTGCGCTGTCCCCTCTGCCTGCAAGAGAAGTTCAATGTGCTCCGGGGGCGCGATATGGTGGTCAAATCGATCATAGGAGGGTAATCATGGGCGATGAAATTAAGCCGCGCCGCCGGCCGGGAGAGATCAGCGGTCTGGATGAAGATGCCGCCCGCGATCTGCGGGTAATCACCCTGGAACAGAATGTGCTGGAGGAGAATGACCTTGTTGCCGCGGAGAACCGCGCTCTTTTTAAAAGGAGCGGCATCTATGTTCTCAACCTGATCAGCTCGCCCGGCGCCGGTAAAACGAGCCTGCTTGTGGAGACGCTGCGGCACCTTAAAGGCGAGCTCCGCTGCGCCGTTATCGAAGGCGACCAGCAGACGTCGCATGATGCCCAGCGCATCGCTGAAACGGGAGTGCCCGTGGTCCAGATAAACACGCGCGGAGGCTGCCATCTCAATGCCTCCCAGGTGCGAAGCGCGCTGAAGCACCTGCCCCTGGAGGTGCTTGATCTGCTCTTCATCGAGAATGTGGGCAACCTGGTCTGCCCCTCTTCCTTTGACTTAGGAGAAAATGAGAAGGTCGTGATCATGAGTATAACCGAAGGGGAGGATAAACCGGTCAAGTATCCGCAGGCCTTCAGCCTGGCTCGCCTCATGGTGCTGACCAAAATAGATCTGCTGCCGCACCTTCGCTTTGATCTTGACCTTTGCAAGTCCTTTGCGAACCGGATCAATCCGCAAATTGAAATTTTGGAGACCTCCGTCTTTGATGAAAGCGGGTTGGAATCCTGGTTTGACGCTTTGCGTAAAAGGGTTATCTCCTGACCCCGGTGTTCGTTATCACCGGGCCTTTGCTTTTTGTTTTTACCTGTCAGTACTCTGCCAGAGCAGTATGGAAGAGCTCCCAGATTTCTGCTTTCTCCAGGCCGCGGCGCCAGCCCGCCACACCGGCGAGGCGGTAGCGCTTGACGAGTTCCAGCCTTCCGGCCATGGAGTCGCTGTCTTCCAGCCAGGCCTTGTAGAATTCTTCACCGTCGCTGTATTCGACTGCAGTCTGGCATGCTTTTTCATCCCAGTAAAAGTGCGCCTCTTTATCGGCGAGAATCTCGGCGATGCGACCCATGGAATAGGATTTCGAGGAGAGGCTCTCATCACCGCCGGCTGAAGTGAGCTGCCACAGCCGGGTGTAAAAGGGGACGCCCAGGATGAGCTTCTCCGGGGGGACCTCTTCCAGAACCCGCTGGATACCCCGTTCAACCCAGGGCAACGAGGCCACCGGGCCCGGTACGGAGGCATTCTCCCAGTGTTCATCGTAAGCCATGAGTGCAATATAGTCGGCTGCTTCGGCCAGTGCGCCGCGGTCATAACCTTTACTCCAGTTGGGCTCTTCGGAGACCATGGTCACCGCAACGGATAGAACCAGGCCCTCTTCAGTGCAGAGGGGGGCCAGTTCACGGACAAACTGGGTGTAATGATCGCCGTAGGTATAGTGGAAATTCTCAAAGTCCAGATTGATCCCATCCAGGCCGTAAAGACGGGCGTAGATCAGGATCTGGTCGATGACCTTGCGCCGCAGGGAGGAGCTGGAAAGCACAGCGGCCGTTATTTCGCGGTCAAAGGAATTGCTCACAAGTCCCCAGACCTGGTAGCCCTTTTCTTTGGCCCAGTTAACGTAAAGGGGGTCGGCCATGTTCTTCATATTCCCTTCACTGTCCAGCAGGTGAAACCACGTGGGCGCCAGGATCTGCAGGGAGGGCATCGACGGGATGGTCTCGACTTTGGGGTTGGGGTAGGCAAACTCCCAGGTCATCACCAGGGGAGCGGGCGGCAGAACCTTTGATCTGATCTGTCCATGAGGCGACGTTTGGTCCCGGGTCGGGTAAGGACCCAGGGAGAGCAGGCTTTTGCGGGGGAGGTAACCGGTGATCCCTCCGGTGGTGCGCACCAGGGTCCATTTTCCATCCATCATCTCCTGTTCAACGCGCACAGGGTCGCCCCCATGCAGAAGGGCCAGGTAAGGGTAACGCAGGCCCGGCCCTTCGCGGAGCCGGACGGTCCGGGAGACGATCCCGGCCAGGTTGGCGGAGGCGCCGCCGGGAGGGTCCACGACCACTGTCCCCGACTCCTCGTGATAGTCAACGGCAAGATTGTAGAAGTCCGCCAGGAAGAGCAAGGGCAGAAAAAGCTTCTCGTTCTCTTTGTGCAGGGGGAAGCGCAGCTCCACGGGGTGCAGGTTGACCTCAGCGGTAAGCCTGTCGCTATACATATGGATCACCCGGTCGGCGGTGGTGATCACCGCTGTCTGCTCCTTTTCATCCCAGAAGAGGTGCGGATCAATGTGACTCCGCAGCGTCTCCACATCGATAAAGATCTCCTCACCGGCCAGCCTGACCCTGTTTTCACCGATCTTTTTGTTACCCACCACGAGGACGGTCTCTTCGCCCCAGGCTGCATGGAAAAATCCCGGGGTAAAGTAAAGCAGCAGCGCCGCCGCTGCTATGAGCGGTAGCGCTATAAAAAGCAGCCAAGTAGGGATGCGTTTCCTGCCCCGGAGCGGGGCAGGGTGTAAAGGGAACCCGCCGGGGTTGCCGTCCTCCATATGTAGATTCCTCCTATAGATTCAATTAATAATGGAATTCTCCCTGGAGTTGTTGTAATCCTCTGCCTGAATAGCATAAAATTATGATCTTTCGACACAAAAAACCTCTAATGTAAAGGGAGCTGACAATTCATTTAGAGGTGTTCTCCAATGATCACAGAGGCGGCGCCTGCGGCCGCAAGCCCTTTAATAGCGAGGGTTAAAAGCTATTTGTCAAGACAGCGGCGGCGCCAGGCTGTAGAATAAAGGGAAATCAGACTTTTAAGCCGCTTATGTGTATTACTATATGGAAGGCAAAGGGCGGTGGGTGGATGCCGCAGGAACTGTTAAAGGAAATGGTGGAAGAGCATGGGAAGGCGGTCTACCGCCTGGCCCTGCGCTATACCGGAGATAGTCACCTGGCCGAAGATATTGCCCAGGAAACATTTTTGCGCGCCTGCGCCGGATTAAAAAATTATGACAGGAGCAGGCCCGCCGGGCCCTGGTTGTTGCGCATTGCCTTAAATCTCTGCCGCAACCGGCGGCGTGCCGCCAGGGAGATTCCCATGGAAGAACGTCTTGCCGGGATGGAGGCGGATCCGGGCCCGGGCCCGGAGCATCTTTATTTGCAACGCGAAAGAGAGCGGGAGCTCATGGGGGCGCTGCGTGCCCTGCCCCCCATCTACCGGGAGGTCTTGATCCTGAAACATGTCAATGAGTTGAGTTACGCGGA
>CAZQEV010000107.1:0-5725 GCA_964592135.1 uncultured Syntrophomonadaceae bacterium | reverse complement strand
CCGGCCATGTACCCCGTCCCTCCGGCTAGCTTCGCGGGTGCGCCTGCCGGTATACATCCCACAGGTGTCCCCTTGTGACATGGGTATAGACCTGTGTCGTCGAAACACTGGCGTGTCCCAGGAGTTCCTGGAGCACCCTTAAATCTGCCCCCCGCTCCAGCATGTGCGTAGCGAAGGAGTGCCGCAGCGAATGGGGGCTGAGCCCCGCCTTGTGAGATACCTTACGGACATATTTTTCAAAAATATAGCGCACCCCACGGTCGGTTAAGGGGCCGCCCCTATGGTTAATAAATATTTTTGCTGTTTTTGATCCGGCCTCTCCGGCGGCTGCCAGCAACTGCGGCCGGACCCTGCTGATGTATTCTTCCAAAAATGTGATAGCAACCATTCCCACGGGAACAATACGCTCCTTGTTTCCCTTGCCGCTTACCTTGACCAGGCGCTCTTCCAGGTTGAAGCAAGTTTTCTCCAGGCCGGTAAGCTCGCTCACACGCAGCCCGGAGGCATAAAGCAGTTCAAGTATGGTCCGGTCACGGTAGCCGAGGAGAACGCCGCAATCGGGCGCCTCCAGCAAGGCTAAAACTTCATGATAGTAGAAAAATTGCGGCAGCTTTTTCTCCTGACGAGGCGTAGATACATTGCTCCAACTACCCTTTTCCAGATCGCCTTCCCTAAGCAAAAAACTCAAAAAAGAACGCACCGCCGATAGTTTGCGCGCTGCCGAACTCCGGGCGTAACCGCTCTCCTTAAGCCAGGCCAGATAACGGCGCAGCATGTGATGAGTTGCCTCCCGGATCGGGGCCTCCCCTGTGAATACGATGTCTAAAAACTGGATAATATCCTGTCGATAATTTTGCAACGTCAGGGGAGAAGAATTCATTTCAACATCCAGGTAGACCAGAAAACGCTCAAGCTGTTCATCCACCGATTGCACCCTTAATGAATAGTAGCATAACAGTTCTGCATATGCAAGCAAAATGCTTTTTTAAAAAGATTGCTGCTATTTGTCGTGTAATTAATTCTATTTTCCCGCCGGCAGAAAAGACGGCAGGATATTTTATTGCTCCACAGCAGATTTTTGCGGATCGGAAATCCTGTAACCGCACTCCTTGTTGGAACAACGAATTTCCTTTTTTCCCCGACCGCCGGGCTGAACCATCAAGGCCCCGCACCTGGGGCATTTATGATCCAGCGGTTTATCCCAGAGGGAAAAGTTACACTCCGGGTAATTGCTGCACCCGTAAAATATTCTTCCTTTTTTACTGCGGCGCTCCACCAGCATCCCGCCGTCCAGAGGACAGGAGACCCCTGTCCGGCGCAGAATATTTTTTGTAAATTTGCACTCCGGGTAACCCGGGCAGGCCAGAAACCGGCCGAAACGGCCGTGCTTGTAAACAAGGTTTTCGCCGCACTGGGGACAGCGCTCCTCGCTGACCTCGGCGGTGAGTTCAACCTTCTTCATCTCCTGTTCCGCTGCCAGGATCTGCTCACTGAAAGGCCCGTAGAACTGGTGCAAAACCGTATTCCATTCCAGGGTTCCCTTTTCAATCTGATCCAGTCGTTCCTCGATGCGGGCGGTAAAATCGACATCAATTATCTCGGGAAAGTGCCGCTTCATCAGATCGACAACAATAAAGCCCAGTTCCGTTGGCATGAACGCTTTTTTCTCTCTGATCACGTAACCGCGGCTGATGATGGTCTCAATAATGGGCACATAAGTGCTCGGCCGGCCGATCCCCTTTTCCTCCAGGATTTTGATGAGAGAGGCATCATTGTAGCGGGGAGGCGGCTGGGTAAAGTGCTGCCGGGGTAAAAATTCCACCAGGGTCAGCTGCTGACCTTCCAGCATGGGGGGCAGCACTGTCTCTTCTTCTTTATCGGCAGCATGGTAGACCTTCAAGAAACCGGGGAAAATCAGGCTCGAGCCGGCGGCTTTGAAGCCGTATTCCCCGGCGGTAATGTCGACACGTACCTGATCATATATCGCAGGGGCCATCTGGCTGGCCACGAACCTTTCCCAGATCAAATTGTAAAGGCGGGACTGATCCCGGGTCAGGTAGGTCGCCACCGCCTGGGGCGCATTGCTCAACAGGGTGGGGCGGATGGCCTCGTGGGCCTCCTGGGCGCTCTTGCGTGAGCGGTACTGCGGAGGCCGGGGCGGCAAGTAGTCACCCCCGAACTGGCGGGCGATCAGTTCCCTCGCTTCGGCCTGCGCCTGGGCGGAAACGCGGGTGGAATCGGTGCGGATGTAGGTAATCAGCCCCGCTGTCTGGCCCCCTCCCAGGCTGATCCCCTCGTACAGCTGCTGCGCCAGGACCATCGTTTTACGGCCGGTAAAGCCCAGTTTGGACGAGGCTTCCTGCTGCAAGCTGCTGGTGATAAAGGGCGGTGCCGGCCTGCGCTTCCGCCGGCTTTTTTTGATCTGCTTGACAAAAAAGGAGGCGCCTGCCAGATCACTGATGACCTTTTCAGCCGCCTGCCCATCGGGCAGCTCGATCTTTTTGCCGCGGCAGGATTCCAGCAGGGCTTTAAAGCAGCTTTCAGGACCGTTAGCCTGCAGGTGCGCCTCCAGCGTCCAGTATTCTTCTTTTTCAAATGCATCGATCTCTTTCTGCCGTTCACAGATCAGGCGCAGCGCCACGGATTGGACCCGTCCGGCACTGAGCCCGCTGCGGACATTGCGCCAGAGCAGGGGACTGATCTGGTAACCCACAAGGCGGTCCAGGATCCGGCGGGCCTGCTGGGCATCAACCCGGTCCATGTCAACGGGACGCGGCTTTTTGAATGCTTCCTTGACGGCGGTCCTGGTGATTTCGTTGAATTCGACCCGGCAGGGAGTGGCGGGATCAACTTTAAGGGCCTGGCCGATATGCCGGCAAATTGCCTCGCCCTCACGATCGGGGTCTGCCGCCAGGTAGATCCGCTCCGCTTTCTTCCCCGCTTCCTTCAGTTGTTGCAATATTTTTCCTTTACCGCGGATGGTAATGTAGCGCGGCTCAAAGTTGTTCTCCAGATCGATCCCCAGTTTGCTTTTAGGGAGATCGATGAGATGCCCCTGAGAAGCCATAACCCGATATTTCGAGCCTAGAAATTTTTTCAGTGTGCGTGCCTTTGCCGGTGATTCCACAATCACCAGTGAACCGCTCATTGCTCTTCCCCCATTCAAAATCAAGCTTTTCGCCATGTATCTTATCATAAACTAGGCCCGGATAAAATATTTACCCGGCAGCTGGCGAATAAGCCCTTTCAATTCCAGATTTAGAAGACTCGCCCCGGTCCCTGCCGCATCCCCGCCGCACAGGCGAACTATCTCATCAATATGCAGCGGCTCGTACGGAACCTGCTCCAGAATCTGTCTCTCGTCGTCTTCCAGAGCCGCTATTTTTTGCTCCTGTGCTTTTGCCGTCTCCTGTGCCGCCGCGAAACCGCCGGGGGCAAACATACCCAGTTCTTCGAGGATATCATCCGCAGTTTCCACGAGGCGAGCCCCTTCTTTGATCAACCGATGACTGCCCCGGTTGTACGGACTGCCCACATTGCCGGGAACAGCAAAAACTTCGCGATTTTGATCAAGAGCGCAGTAAGCAGTGATGAGGGCACCGCTCTTCTGTGAAGCTTCGACGACAACAGTACCCAACGACAGGCCGCTGATGATCCGGTTGCGCCTGGGAAAATGCTGGGGCAGCGGCAGGGTGTCCAGGGGAAATTCGCTCATGACCGCTCCATCCTGGGCAATCCGCTTCATCAGATCCCTGTTGGCGGCGGGGTAGCACCGCTCCACACTGCAGCCGAGAACGGCAATGGAGCGCCCCTCTGCATCAAGAGCGCCGCCATGCGCCGCCGTATCGATACCCAGGGCCATCCCGCTGACCACGGTGAAGCCGGCGGCGGCAAGCTCACCCGCCAGGCGGGAGGCCACCTCTTTGCCGTAAAATGTACATCGCCTGCTGCCCACAATGGCCAGGGCCAGATTATCCTCTTCCCGCCATTCACCAAGGCAGTAAAGCAGCGGCGGCGGCTGGGAGATCTGCTTAAGCAAGGGGGGATAGCGGGGAGAATCCAATGAAAGGCAGCCGATATTCAGCTGCTCCAACCGCCGCCATTCCTGCAGGGGATCGATGCGGCGGCGTTCACCGATCAGCCTCTCCACCAGGCCCTCCAACTCCGGAATGGCGCCGAGGGCAGGTGCCGGAGCACACCAGGCTTCCCCGGGACTACCGCAGTGCTTCAGCAAAGCGGCAATGCGCGCCGGGCCTAAAAAAGAGACCCTGTTCAAAGCATTAAGGTAAATCAATTTCTCCATGGTCTTTTCAGAATGCAGCTCCTGCTAAAACCGGTAGCGCAGCTGAAATGAGGCAGGTGCCTTGATCGCTGTCCTTGTGATCACACCCCTCCTTCACGGTTGTCGCATTTGATAATCCTGTTTTCCCAGGTCCGGATCACAGCCTCATCGTCAGACAGCCAGAGCAGGTAGTTGGGCAAAAGGGGTACCTTTCCATAGCCCCCCGGTGCGTTAATGATATAGGTGGGGACAGCCAGACCGGAGGTGTGACCCCGCAGGTGTTCCATTATCTCCAGCCCTTTTCCTATTCCCACCCAGAAATGAGCTGTTCCTTTCACCCTCTTTGGATGAAAAATATAATAAGGCCGGACCATGATCTTCAGCAGCTCCTGGTTCAGCTTGAGCATGACATAAGGATTGTCGTTAACCCCTTTTAAAAGCACCGCCTGGTTCCCCAGGGAAACTCCGGCCCGGGCCAGTTTGAAACAGGCCTCGCGGGCTGCAGGGGTAATCTCCAGCGGATTGTTGAACTGGGTATTGACGTAGAGCGGCATATGGCGGGATAGAATTTCGCAGAGTTCGTCATCGATCCGGTAGGGCAGCGTCACCGGGGTGCGCGTCCCGAAGCGCTTGATCTCCACATGGGGAATCCCGTCGAGCTGCTCCAGCAACCAGGCGATACTATCGTTACTCAGCATGAAGGCATCGCCTCCGGTCAGGAGCACATCGCGGATCTCTTCATTGCGGCGAACATAATCCAGCGCCGCCGCAAGATCATTGCGCGAAGAAGCCAGGTCTTTCTCGCCTATATTCCGCCGCCTCTGGCAGTGGCGGCAGTACATGGCGCACTGGTTGGTCACATTGATGATCAGACGATCGGGGTAACGCCGGGTCACCGCCGGGGCGGGCGAAGTATGCTCTTCATCCATGGGATCGCTTGTCCCGGTAATATCGGCATATTCCGGGAGCGACGGAATAGACTGGCGCCGGATCGGATCGTCGGGATCGTCCGGATCGATGAGGCTGAGGTAGTAAGGAGATGTAGCCCAGCGGTATGACAATCCCGTCTGCACGATCTCTTCAACCTGCTGCGGGCTGAGGGATAAATATTTCTCAAGCTCCTCCACGGTTGTAACACGCTTTTTGAGATGCCACCGCCAGTCCCGCCATTCTTCTTCAGAAGCGCCGTAAAGCGATTTAATCCGCTTCTGATTCTCCAAGATGCGGGGCCACTGCTGAAAACCTGTCGGAATACCGGGCAGAGCCTGCTCGTATGCAAAAACAGTTTCCTTCAATTCCCCGGCACGCTGCAGGGATTTTCTCCTGCTGTCGTTATCCATAAGCCTTTCTCCTTCTTTTAGAGTACACTTCTTTTTCAAAAATTCCTTTTAAAGTATATCACAGGCTTATAGCAGGATCAAAACAAACCTCGAATAGGCCTCC
>CAZQEV010000106.1:0-5772 GCA_964592135.1 uncultured Syntrophomonadaceae bacterium | reverse complement strand
CGAGCACGGTGACCACGTATGTGGAGAGCACCGCCGGGGTTTCCGAAGGGGGCCGTACCGGGCTCACCTCTGTCGTCACCGGGCTGCTTTTTTTCCTGAGCCTTTTCATAGCGCCCCTGGCCGGGCTGATCCCGGCGGAGGCGACGGCGCCTGCGCTGGTCATCGTCGGTGTGCTCATGATCGGTTCTATAACGAAGATCGATTTTGAGGACTTCACCGAGGCCCTGCCGGCGTTCCTGACCATTGTATTCATGCCGCTGGCTTACAGCATCGCCGACGGTATTGCATTCGGTTTCATCGCCTACCCGGTGGTAAAGGTAGTTGCCGGCAGGTGGAAAGAGGTCCACTGGCTGGTCTATGTGCTGGCGGCAGTGGCCCTCATTCACTTCTTCCTGGTGTGATCAAGTTCAGGGGCGGCGCTGCCGCCCTCTAAAAAAAGGGTGTGATGGGATGTCTGCGCCGCCGGAAGTGGGTATTGTCATGGGCAGCGATTCCGATCTGCCGGTAATGGCAGAGGCGGGCGCTGCACTGAAGCGCTTTGGCATTGTTTATGAGGCGGTCATCGCCAGCGCGCACCGCCATCCTGAGAAGGTGGTGCGCTATGCCCGGGGAGCGGCCGGGGCCGGCCTGAAGGTGCTCATCGCCGGGGCGGGGGGCGCCGCCCACCTGGCGGGGGTGATCGCTTCGCTGACAACGCTGCCGGTGATCGGGGTGCCGGTGGCGGCGAACCATCTGGGCGGGCTTGATTCGCTTCTGGCCACTGTGCAGATGCCCCGGGGCGTGCCGGTGGCTACGGTGGCGGTAGAGGGGGCGTTCAACGCCGGACTGCTGGCGGCGCAGATTCTCGCCCTGGAAAATCTGGAGCTGCAGGAGAAACTGGCCCGCTATCGCCAGGAGATGGCGGCACAGGTGGAGGAGAAGGATAACCGCCTGCGCCGGGAGGGCTTTGAACGGTACAGATCCCAGGAGGGAGAGGGCAATGAAGGCAAAAGATGAACAGCCCTGGCGGCAGCTGGGGCTCACTGACGAAGAATATGAACGCATCAAGGCGGATCTGGGCCGCGAACCGAACGCGGTGGAGCTGAACATCTACAGCGTGATGTGGTCCGAGCACTGCAGCTACAAGCACTCAAAGGCGATGCTGCGCCTGCTGCCCACCGAAGGGCCGCAGGTGCTCCAGGGGCCGGGCGAGAATGCCGGCGTCGTCGACCTGGGGGGGGGGCTGGCGGCTGCCTTCAAGATCGAGAGCCACAACCATCCCACGGCGGTGGAGCCTTTTCAGGGCGCCGCTACAGGTGCGGGGGGAATCATCCGCGACATCGTGGCCATGGGCGCGCGGCCCGCGGCCTTGCTGGGCTCGCTGCGCTTCGGGCCTCTGGAAGAGAAGCGCAGCCGCTTTCTTTTCGAGGGGGCGGTGAAAGGAATGTCCTGGTATGCCGCCGGGACGCATATTCCCCTTCTCGCCCTGGAGCTCTACTTTGAGGAATGCTACCGGGGCAATCCCCTGGCCAACGTCATGTGCCTGGGGCTGCTGCCGGCGGAGAGGTTGATGCGGGGGCGGGCCGCGGGAGAGGGGAATCTGCTCCTGCTGGCCGGTGCGCCGACGGGACGCGACGGGATCCACGGGGTTACATTTGCTTCGGAGGAGCTCAGCGCAGGGATGGAGGAGGAAGAGCAGGAGCCGGTGCAGGTGGGCGACGCCGCTCTGGGGAAGGCGCTTATCGAAGCAACCCTGGAGGTGATTGAAAGGGATCTGGCCCTGGGGGTGCAGGATCTGGGCGGGGCCGGTATGAGCTGTGCCCTGACCGAGACGGCGGCCCGGGGCGGCGGCGGCATGGAGGTGGAGCTGGCGCAGGTGCCCCTGCGGGAAGAGGGGATGAGCGCCTATGAGATTCTCACCTCGGAATCACAGGAGCGGATGCTCCTCATCGTGAAGCCGGAGCGGCAGGCAGAGGCGGCGGCGGCTTTTGAGGGGCGGGGGCTGTCCTGCAGGGCCGTCGGCAGAGTCACCGGGGATGGTTTGGTCACGGTGAAGCATCACGGCGAGGTGGTGGCCCGGGTGCCGGCGGCAAGTGTGGCCGAAGGGGCGCCTCCCTATGAACCTGCTTCCCGGGAGCCGGCATATTACAGCCGTCTGGCAGACTGGGATCCCCTGGAGATGCCGCCGCCGGAGGATTTCAACAGCGCCCTGCTGAAGGTTCTCGGTTCCCCCGACATTGCCGGGCGATCCCGGGTTGCGGAGAGCGGGGGCGATCTATTTCCTGCGTCGAAAAATGAAAGCCGTGGCCATTGCCGGGCTGGAACAGGCCCCGGGGGCGGCGGCGCCGCGGCGGTGCTGCCGCTGCCGCAGGGGAGAGCCCTGGCGATGACGGTGGCGGGAAACGGGCGCCTCGTCTACCTCGATCCGTACCGGGGGGCGGCCATGGCGGTATGCGAGGCGGCGCGGGGACTGGTCTGCGCCGGGGCGCGGCCGCTGGGCATCACCGATGGACTCAACTTTGGAAACCCGGAAAAACCGGAGATCTACTGGCAGTTCGAGCAGGCGGTGAAGGGGATTGCCGACGCCTGCCGGGCGCTGGATCTGCCCGTTGTGGGCGGCAACGTCAGTTTTTACAACGAGGCGGCGGGAGAGGCGATCTATCCCACCCCCGTTATCGGCGCTGTGGGGCTGTTGGAAGATGCCGCCAGGTGCTGCGGTTCGGGGTTCTGCCGGGAGGGGGATCTGATTTACCTGCTCGGTTCCGACGCCGTCTCTTTAGGCGGCAGCCAGTATCTCAAGAGGCTGCATGGAAAGGCGGCCGGGCCGCTGCCGCAGCTTGATCTGGAGATGGAGAAAGCGCTGCAGGATCTTATTTACCGCCTGATGGGGGAGGGGCTGCCCGGCTCTGCTGTCTCCCTCAATCTGGGAGGGCTCGCTGCGGCCCTGGCGGAAAGCTGTCTGCGGGGGGGGCGCGGCGCAAAGGTGACAATGCCGGCGGCGGGTGCACCTTTGGAAATGCAGCTTTTCGGCGAGGGGCCCTCGCGGATTCTGCTGGCGGTGAAAGAGGATGCGGTCGCGCAACTGGAGGCTCTCGCCGCAGAGGCGAAGGTGCCGGCAGTGCGCCTGGGACGCACCGGCGGCGACAGGTTGGACATTGCTTCAGGGGCGGGGGCGGACTCACTCATCGACCTGCCTTTGCCGGAGCTGCAGCGCGTTTACAGGGAGGCGATTCCGTGGTCCCTTCGCTGAAAGAGGCCTGCGGGGTCTGCGGTGGCTGGGCGGCGGACCAGCCCATGGCTTACCTGGTCTGCTTCGCTCTTTATGCGCTGCAGCACCGCGGCCAGGAGAGCGCCGGTATCGCCGTGGGCTCGGGCAAGGGGGGCAAGATCTGGCTGAAACGGGGCCCCGGGCTTGTCTCCGATGTTTTTCCCGAAACCCGTGAGCTGAAAGGGCGCCGGGGTCCGCTGGCTCTGGGCCATGTGCGCCATGCTTACGGCGGGGAGGGGCGCGGTCCCGAGAACAGCCAGCCGCTGCTGCTGCGCTACCGGCACGGCGAACTGGCTATAGCCCACAACGGGCGCCTTGTCAACGGGCTGCTCCTGCGGGAGGAGCTTGCGGGGCAGGGGGCGATCTTCCAGACGGATACGGACAGCGAGCTGTTGGGCCATCTCCTGGCCAGGCAGAACAATCCCTGCCTGGAGGAGGCGCTGGCGGCGGTGGCGCCGCGCCTGGAGGGAGCCTTTGCTTTCGTGATCAGCGATGGAAAGAAGATCGTGGGTCTGCGCGACAGGCACGGGTTCAGGCCGCTGTCCCTGGCTTCACTGGGGGAAAAGGGATATTTTCTCGCTTCAGAGACCTGTGCTTTCGACACCATTGGCGCGAAATTTGTCCGCGAGGTGGAGCCGGGAGAGGCGGTGGTGCTGGAGGAGTCGGGGCTTGAATCATACGCGATGCTGCCTTCAAAAAAAGCGTCGATGTGCATATTTGAATATATTTATTTCGCCCGGCCCGACAGCAATTTGCAGGGGATCAACGTGCACCTGGCCCGGCGCGAAATGGGGCGCCGGCTGGCCCGGGAACATCCGGCCGATGCCGATATGGTCACGGGGGTGCCCGATTCGAGTATTGCGGCGGCCTCGGGATATGCCGAGCAGGCCGGGCTGCCCTATGAGATGGCCCTGGTGAAAAACCGCTATATCGGACGCACATTTCTGCGGCCCACGCAGCGGATGAGGGAAGAGGGAGTTGACCTGAAGCTCAATGCGGTAGATAAAATTGTCCGGGGCAAGCGGGTTGTTATTGTGGATGACTCCATTGTCCGGGGCACGACCAGCGTGAAGCTGGTCCGCCTGATGAGACGCGCCGGGGCGCGGGAGGTGCACCTGCGGATCAGCTCACCGCCGGTGATCGATGCCTGCCTCTACGGTATCGATATGCCGGCATCGCCCGAGCTCATCGCTTACCGGCGCGGCGCGGCGGACATTGCCGGCAAGATCGGCGCCGATTCCCTGGGCTACCTCAGCCTGCAGGGGACAGTGGCGGCGGTGGGGCTGCCCGCGGAGAGTCTCTGCCGGGCCTGCTTTACCGGTTCTTACCCGGTCAGCAGGAGGCGGCTGCGGGAGGATGGCGCGGTAATCGTTGCAGGGTAAATCTTTCACCTGAAGCAGGAATTTACCCTGTGAGTAGGTAAATAGATCTGAAATACCGGCAGTAATCTGCTCTATTTTTGTTACATGTGAAGGGGGATTTTGGAATATGGAGAGTTTTCTGTATTGGGTTCCCGCTGCCGCCCTGGTGGGCCTTCTTTTTGCCTTGTTCCTCTGGTTCAAGGTGAAGCGGGCCGAAGAGGGCAGCGGGGAGATGAAGGAGATTGCCAGGGCCATTTATGAGGGAGCCATGGCTTTTCTGCGGCGCGAATACAGCTATCTTGTTATCTTTGTTGTGGTGCTTGCTGCGGTATTGGGAATATTCATCAATCCTCTGACGGCGCTCTGCTTTGTTGTGGGCGCTGTTTTTTCGGCACTGGCCGGCTATGTGGGGATGAATGTGGCCACGCGCGCCAATGTGCGCACCGCTCATGCCGCCCGCTCGGGGATTAGCCCCGCTCTGACCATCGCTTTTTCCAGCGGGACGATCATGGGGATGATGGTGGCCGGGCTGGGACTGCTGGGCCTGGGGGTTCTCTACATCTGGATTGGCGACCCCGCCATTGTCAACGGCTATGCCCTGGGAGCCAGCTCCATTGCTCTTTTCGCCCGCGTGGGCGGCGGTATTTACACGAAGGCGGCCGATGTGGGGGCGGACCTGGTGGGGAAAATCGAGGCGGGTATCCCCGAGGATGATCCCCGCAACGCCGGCGTTATCGCCGACAACGTGGGCGACAATGTGGGCGATGTGGCCGGCATGGGAGCGGACCTTTTTGAATCCTACGTGGGGGCGATGATTGCCGCCATGACCGTGGGCATTGTCACGGACTATCAGTTTGCCGGAGTGCTGCTGCCGCTGCTGGTTTCGGCTGTCGGCATCCTGGCCTCGGTGATCGCCTCCTTTTTTGTCCGGGCCAAGGAAGGGGCCAGGCTCAGCTCAGTGCTGGAGCGCGGCATCATCATCAGTTCCGTGATTGTGCTCATCGCTTCTTTCTTTATTACCAGGAAGCTCCTGGGTGAGATGGGGCCCTTCTATGCTGTTGTGGCGGGGCTGGCGGCCGGGGTGATCATCGGCCGGATTACCGAGTATTACACCTCCGACCATTTCAAGCCGGTGCAGTCCATCGTCAGGTCATCCCTGACGGG
>CAZQEV010000105.1:0-5780 GCA_964592135.1 uncultured Syntrophomonadaceae bacterium | reverse complement strand
CGGCGCAGGTAGAAGATAACGGCGGCGTATACCTGGTACCGGCTTTTGTGGGGCTCGGTGCTCCATATTGGGATCCTTACGCCCGTGGCCTTCTCATCGGCATTACCCGGGGGACGACGCGGGCTCACCTGGCGCGAGCCGTGGTCGAGGCGATGGCTTACCAGACTCGCGATGTGCTCGGGATCATGCGCCGCGAAGCGGGGATCCCCCTGGGCGAATTGAGGGTGGACGGCGGGGCTGCCGTGATGGATTTGCTGCTGCAGTTCCAGGCAGATATAGCCGGCATCGCGGTGCGTCGTTCAGCTACTCTCGATACAACCGCCCTGGGAGCCGCTTACCTGGCCGGTCTGGCGGTAGGAGTCTGGCCCCATCGTGCGGCGCTGGCGGAACAGTGGCGCGATGATGCTTCATTCCGGCCGCAGCTGGCTGAAAGGCAGCGCGAAGCACTTTACCGTCACTGGCTGCGGGCGGCGGAGAGAGCGCGCGGTTGGGTTGAAGAGTGAGTCAGGGGACGGAGGATTCGACTCATTGAATCCCCACGATCCCCTTTGCAAAGGGATGATTCAGCAGCAGCGTCGCCGGGAAAAATCGGGCAGGAGGTTTGAAAATGTCTTTGAAGGTGTTTCACACCGCTGATCTGCATTTGGGGATGACTTTCGGCAATCGCAACTACCCTGAAGAGGTGCGGCGGCAGCTTGTCGAGGCGCGCTACCAAGCCCTCGAGCGGCTCGTGAAACTGGCCAATGAGGAGCAGTGCCGGATCTTTTTCGTGGCCGGCGATCTTTTCCACCGGGCGCAGATGCCTCATGATACGATTGCCCGGACCGTGCGTGCTCTATCCCTTTTCCAGGGCGATTTAATTGTTGTTTTGCCGGGAAATCACGATTATTGTGACGGTTACGGCAATCTCTGGAAAGATTTCAGGGAGCTTTCTCCCGATTCTCTGCTCCTGCTTACGGAAACAGTTCCTTACCGGCTGCAGGACTATGGCATTGATGCGGTGATCTATCCGGCTCCCTGTCACCGGAAGCATTCCGGGACAAACAGGCTGGGTTGGATTCGCGAGCTGGCGGAACGGCCTCCTGCAAGGTGGCAACTGGGCACGGCCCACGGTTCGCTGCGGGGTATTTCCCCCGACTTTGAAGAACAGTATTTTCCCATGGATGAAGCCGAACTGGCCGAACTGCGGCTGCATCACTGGTTTCTCGGCCATACCCATGCGCGCTATCCCCATCTCGAGCAGGTGGAGGGGGCTGTCTTCTGCTTTAGCGGCACTCCCGAGCCGGACGGCTTCGACTGCCGGCACGGCGGCAGCGCCTGGGTTACCACGATAGATGATGACGGCTCCGCTTCAAGCAGGGCTGTTTCCACCGGCCGGTTTCGCTTTATGGAGATCGCCCGGGAGCTTAAGGGCGCTGCCGGCCTGGAGGAACTGCAGGAAGAGTTGCGGCAGGCGGGCGGGCAGGCCCTGGTGAAGCTGAGCCTGTCCGGTTATTTGCCGAAAGAGGCATATGTATCCCGCCGTCGCTGGTTCGATGAGGTGCGCTCCGGCCTGCTTCACCTGGAGGAGGATGAAAGCTCTTTGGCGATGGAGCTTTCGGCTGAGCTTATCGACTCTCATTTCTCCGCAGGCTCTTTCCCTCACCGGCTTCTCTTGCGACTGGCTGAAAAGGATGATCCCACGGCATTGCAGCTGGCCTACCGCCTGATAGATGAGGTGAAGAGATGATCATCCAGGAGCTTAAGTTGAATCCCTTCGGCGGTGTCGAAGAGGGGCTCTACCTGTTTCAACCGGGGCTGAATGTGCTTTTAGGGCCCAATGAGGCGGGTAAAAGCACCCTGGTCAACGCTCTCTTTGCCGCTCTCTTTCTGCCGCCTGATCTGCGGCGGAATTCCGATGACTGGAAAAACTTTTTGGTGAGATGTCTTCCTCATCCCGGCGGCGACACCGCCAGGGTGAGCCTGAGGTTTCAGGGAGTAGATGGTGCCTGTTGCACCTACAGCTGCTCCTGGGGTGAAGCCAAAGAAGCGAGGCTGCATCTGGATAGCGGAGCCGAGATCAACAAACTCACCGTGATCCGGGAGCGACTGGCGGAGGCGCTTCGTTTTGGTCGTGGCACCTACCAGGCGGTGCTCTTCGCCCGGCAGGATGAAATGGAGCGGACCCTGGAGAGACTGCGCCTCGATAGCGATGCCTCCCGGACAATCTCTGGAATCCTGCGGCGGGCGGTGATCGAAGCCGGCGGTGTCTCCCTGGAAGAGCTGGAGGAGTCCATTACGCAAGCTGAAAAGGATCTGCTTTCTAATTGGGATCTGGAATGGGACGGGCCTAAGAACAACCGGGGCATTGACAACCCCTACAAGAATGCGGTGGGGCGGCTGCTGGCAGCCTACTACGGCAGTGAAACCCTGCGGCGCCGGCTGCAGCAGGCGGGCGATCTGGAGAAGCGGGCCGGTGATCTGGCCGCTCTGTTGGGCGAGACCACTGCGGAGCAGGCGCGAACAGCGGGGCAGCTAAAAGAGATGAGCCTGCTGGAAAAAGATATCCGCCGGGAAGCCGCACTGGAACCGCAGCTGCAGGCAGCAGAAACGAAAGCGGATTTACTGCGAAAGGTGATCGTTGCCTGGCCGAAAAGTGCGGGCAGGGTCGCTGAACTCTCCAAAAATCTGGAAGGTGATCGGGGACGGCTGGGCGCGCTCCAGAAAGAACTCGCCGGAGCCAAGGAGCAGCAGGCCGCACGCCGGAAACGCGAGCTGCTGCAGAAAGCAAGGCCGCTGCAGAGCACGGTTGCCGGGAAGGAAAAAGAGTTGGCCGGGCTGGTCAAGGTCAGCAGCGCCGACCTGCAGGAGTTAAAAGAGTGGCAGAAAAAGGCAGGGAAACTCAGGGCCGTGGTGGGAGCGATGAAGCTCAAGGTCCGTTTTGCCACCCGCAAGCCTCTGGAGCTGAAAGTAAGGCCGGGTCTGGAGCAGCCCCGGATCAGGCAGATCGAGCAAGAAGCCTCTTTTGAAGGGGAGGGGCGGCTGGTTCTGGAGAGCGCCGACTGGTTGCTGGAGGTGCAGTCCGGCGAGGGCGATGTGGAGAAACTGCTCAGCGAGATCGAAAAGGCTGAAACATCCCTGGCGGGCAGGCTTGAATCCCTCGCCGTGGAGGATGTCGCTGCGGCTGAAACCACCTTAAACAGGAGACAAAGCCTGGAGCATGAGATTGCGGGCCTGCAGGCCAGGCTGGAGGGGCTCTTAGGAGAGATATCTTTTTCCGCGCTGGAGCAGGAGGTATCTCTGCTGCCCGCAGAAAGAGATGTGCGCGATCCCCAGGAGATCCAGGATGAGATTACCGCTTTAAGCAGCAGCATTGCCGCCGGAGAGAATACCCTGGACCTGGAGCAACAGAAAATAAAGGAATGGGCTTCAGAGTACGGCAGTCCTGAAGGGCTGGCCGGGCAGCTGAGCGGGCTTGAGCGAAAAGCCGGGGAGATTGCCGCCGAGCTGAAAAACCTGGCGCCTTTGCCGGAAGGCTATGCCACCGCCGATGAATTCATGGCCGCGCTGGAAGATCTGCGTGAACTGAGAGAAAGGCTGCAGGAAGAGGGGGCTTCCCTTAGACTCGACCTGGCCGAAATCCGCAGCAGGCTGCCGGAAGAATCTTCGGAAGAGCTGGCAGAGGCTTTTTCTTTAAGTGAAAGGAATCTGGCTCGACTGAAAGAGGAAGCGAGAGCGCTTATGGTTGTGGCGGCAGAATTTCGGGCGCTCAAAGATGAGCTGGACAGTGAGACCTTTGAACCGCTGGCCCGTTCCTTTGTGCGCTACCTCGGTCCTCTGACGGGAGGCCGCTACACCGTTGCTGAGCTGGAGGGCCCCGTCCCTGCAAGTATCGCCGGGGAGGAGGGGGGAGCGATGCCTGTAGAGCTGCTCTCTACCGGCACCGCCGGCGGGGTGGCTCTGGCGCTGCGGCTGGCGGTAGCTGAGTATCTGCTTGCCGATGCCGCCGGCTTCATGATTATGGATGATCCCCTGGTCTACCTCGATCCTGAGAGAAAAGCGCTTGCTGCAGAAGCGCTGCGGGAGTTTGCCCGCGGGAAACAGCTGATCATTACCACCTGTGATCCCGCCACGGCGAACCTGCTGGGCGGAAATATTATGAAGCTGCTGTAACAGCTAACGCGCAACAGAATTACTTACACCGGTGCCTGGCACCGGTGTAAGTAACCCCTTTAACGATCCTTTTGCGGCTCCAGGGTGACAAAAAGATAAAATTCCATGTAGTCTATATTGACAGCGCTCATGACATGGTCTTCATGGCCGCTAAAATGGCTGAATATATAGAGCAGCTTAAGATCCCCTTCTTGGTCAGCGAAGGTCATCTCATCTTTTGGAATGAGATCCCTGCCTCTGGAGGAGCTAACCTGGTACAGCTGCCCGGCCATCTCTGCCATATTTCGGGTATAGATCACTTCACCCTCAGATATGATCCTCAATTCATGGTTTGCAGGTGAGTAGGTTACCTCAAAGCCATCTGCCGGATATAGCTGTTCACCCTTGGAAAATTCCATAAAATAATCAAATCCGGAAACGTCCCAGCAGGCTTCACCGCTGTCAAGGGTGTAATAAAAATATGTCTCCGCATCACCCGGGCGCGCCCATTCGTGAAGGGGGAAGCCGAACAGCGCCTCCATCTTGTCTGTCCTGAATTCCTCCGGCAACGCCCGAAGCCGTTCCAGTCCGTGGTAGCGGTCAAAATAGATGATGATGGAGCTTATTTCCTCCTGCGCGCTGTCAGGTAGGGCAGCGGCAGGTTTAACGATCTTTCCTTCCCGGATGAGGTTCTGCTCCGCCGCGATTTTTTCAAAGCGGCGGTTTTGACTGCATACCGAAAGAGAGTAGCTGCTCCAGGGTCCGCAAACCGTCAGAGCTGCCACCAGGGCCAGTGAAGCGGGCAGAAAGACGTTTCTGGGTTTCTTGGATATGATCAGGTAGAGCATGGATCCTGTGACCCACAGCCCCGCTGCCAGCACAAAATACCTGTTTTCCGTAATGCCGTATGCTTTTACCCTGATGCTCATGGCCACAAACATCAGTCCCAACAGCGGAAGGATGATCTTTGGGAAAAAAGCGATGAATGCTTTGGTCCACCGGTTTGACGGTCGCAAGGGAAAGATGCAGAAGATCACCACTGTGCTGACGATGGCATACCAGAGGACCAGATGGGAAACCATTGCCTCAGGCCACTGCTGCGTTGTCAGTATTCTTAAAAAGTAAACATAAAGAATGGCACAGTAAGCCAGGATCAGCGGCATCACGATGTAGCTCATAAGGATGCTTATAACTTTAGGATAACTGTCTATCCTGATCTCTTCGTCTCTGCGGGGGATGCCTGCCAGGAAAAAGGCCGGTGCGAATATTCCGGCTACGACGAGCCAGATGTCAAGGTAGAATTTTCCTGATATGCCCGCTGAAAAGAGGTAGTTGATTGTTGCCAGGATCGCGGAAAGACCGCCGAAAAGGACGGCTGCAAAAAGGTAGGTGATCAAAAAGCTGATGAACAATCTGATCACATAAAGCTCATAATTCTGTCTGCGGTAAAAGTAGGGGATGAAGGTAAAGGCCAGGTATAGGGCGAGGTTTATGGCCACATACCGCGACAGGGCCACCATCTCAAAATCTTTAAGCAGAAAAATATAGTATAGCGCCAGGCCGGCCGCTGCGGCGATGTAGATAACTGTTTTTAGCGGTATCTTCAGGAAGGATGCTCTTTCAAAGAAAGCTTTGATGCAGAGGGAAAG
>CAZQEV010000104.1:0-5926 GCA_964592135.1 uncultured Syntrophomonadaceae bacterium | reverse complement strand
TTGCTGAAATGTCCCCGCTAATCAGGATATTTTCCGTCCTATTTGTTTCGATATGTTTGATTAATACACTGCCCCAAGAAGCCTTATTATACGGCTCATTCCTAGAAAATATTGCCATTCAGTTTGCCGCAGTATTGACGATGCTGTACCTTGCCACGCTAGGATTAGAAAGTTTAAGAAGCAGGCTGGCCGGGGCAGAACCCATTTATTTTGATTATATTACACTGACAGTAAGTCTACTTATAATATCTCTTATTTATTTTGCTTCTGGGGGGAATAAAAGTCCCTACAAGATCCTCTATCTCCCAACTATTCTTTTTTACACGGTCCGCTTTGGGCGTAATTGGGGGTTGGCTGCCGCCGGGATAACTGCTTTCACCTTGACTGCGGCGAATATAATAGCTGTAGTACAGCATAAAGTGCTAAATCTGGAACTTGATATTATTTATATGGGGATATTTTTTTTGACCTCCTGGCTCGTGGGCTCAATGGTCGATATGGAGCGCTCAATCAGTGATCGTCTCTCCAGACAGGTGAATGTTGACGATCTGACGGGGCTGTTCAGCTATCGCTATCTGCGGGAGGAACTAAAACGTAGAACTGATGGGGAGCCTGCCGCTGCATTTACGTTGATGGTGGCAAGCCTGGATCACTTCAGGTATTACTATGAAACCAGGGGGCATCAGGAGGGTAATCGCCTTCTTTTTGAAATAGCTGAAAACATGCTTGAGACAGTAGGGAATTCGGGCGAGGTGTTTCGCTTTGGCGGCGATGGGTTCGCGGTAATTGTAGATCATGCCGACCGGGAAAAGGTGTTAAGCCTTGCTGAATCGATCCGCGACGGCATTAAAGAGAATTTTACCATCGCCGACCCGGAAAAATACTTGGAATATGACATGAACGCTTCGCTGGGTCTCTCATTTTATCCTGCGGACGGCTCCACCTGTGATGATCTCATCTCCACGGCTGAACAGGCTCTTTACAGGGCAAGGGTGATTGACGGCTCCAAAATTGAAACTTATTTTTCAGTCCTGGAATTTTTAAAGGCACAGATTGATGTCTCAGAGGAGGAAGCGTTCAATAAACTTTCCGCCTTTCTGGCAATCATCAATGCCAGGGATCAATATACATTTGGGCATTCGGAGAGAGTCTTGATCTATGCCAGTATTATAGCCACTCTCCTGGGGATGCCCCCCCCGGCAAAAAAATACCTGCAATACGGAGCCTACCTGCATGATATCGGCAAGATCGAGATCGACAGGGCTATTTTGAACAAGCCGGTCAAGCTCGATGATTCCGAGTGGGAGATCATCATCCAGCACCCTCTCTGGGGGGCGGATATTGCCAGGAATATCAAAGCCCTGCATCCTGCCGTCCCGGCCATTCTCTACCATCATGAACGCTATGATGGCGCGGGTTACCCTTTCCGTTTGTCGGGGAAGGGAATCCCTCTTGAAGGGAGGATCATGGCCCTGGCCGATTCATTTGACGCTATGACCGTGGAGCGACCCTACAGTAAGGCTTTTTCATATGCAGAAGCGATTGCAGAGCTTAAAGAGAACAGCCAAACCCAGTTTGATCCCGACATGGTGGAACTGTTTACTGGTTTTTTGGAGCGGCGCCACAGCATTGAACAGATTCTTACCTTCAAAATGAAGGAGAAATACTTACTCTAATTCCCACCCCAACCATTTATAAATTTAAAAGTTGCTGATGATCTCTTATTCTCTAAAGAGGAAAGGCTTATACTCTTGGCGAAATATTATATTATTGTGCTAATCAGGCATAATCATCATCACGTTCTATATCACCTGTTGAATTAAAAATGGAGGAGGCCTAAAAGTGAAAGAGGTAGTCGTTGTTAGTGCTGTAAGGACTGCCGTGGGTACATTTGGTGGTTCCTTGAAGGATGTTCCGGCAGTAGAACTGGGCAGCATAGTCATCAACTCCGCTCTGGAAAGAGCGGATCTTGACCCTGCAGAGGTGGATGAGGTTTTGATGGGTTGTGTGCTGCAAGGCGGGTTAGGTCAGAGTGTCGCCCGCCAGGCGGCAATGAAGGCGGGTATACCAATGGAGGTTCCTTCTGCTACAGTGAACAAGGTTTGCGGTTCAGGATTGAAAACAATAGCGGCAGCTGCTACCGCAATCAGGGCGGGAGAAGCCGACACCATTGTAGCAGGCGGCACCGAAAATATGAGTGCAGCCGCCTATGCCTTGCAAGGGGCGCGCTGGGGACTGCGCATGGGTGATGCTAAAACGGTTGACATGATGATCAAAGATGGATTGTGGTGTGCTTTCGGTAACTACCATATGGGAATCACCGCTGAAAATATTGCCGAAAGATTTGGTATTACCCGGGAAATGCAAGACGAATTTTCGCTGAAAAGCCAGGAAAAAGCATGGGCGGCTATTGATAACGGTCGATTTAAAGAAGAAATTGTTCCCGTTGCTGTGCCGCAGAGGAAAGGCGAACCGAAAATATTTGAAGTTGACGAGCACCCGCGCAAAACATCCCTGGAAGTGCTGTCTGCGCTGCGACCTGCTTTTAAAAAAGATGGGACTGTGACTGCGGGGAACGCTTCGGGGATCAATGACAGCGCTGCCGCCGTTGTAGTCATGAGTCTGGACCGGGCCAGGGAAAAAGGTCTTGAGCCGCTGGCATTTATCCGCAGCTATGCCTCTGCCGGAGTCGATCCGGCTGTCATGGGTACCGGGCCCGTGCCGGCGACGCGCAAAGCGCTGGCTAAAGCAGGGTGGACCGCAGGCGATCTCGATCTGATCGAAGCAAATGAAGCCTTTGCCACCCAGGCGCTGTACGTGCTTCAAGAGCTAGAATTCGATCCTGAGATTGTCAATGTTAATGGTGGCGCCATTGCCCTGGGACACCCTATTGGAGCCAGCGGCGCCCGTATTTTTATAACCCTGCTTTACGAGATGAAAAAAAGGAGCGCCCGCCGCGGTCTGGCCACCCTCTGCATCGGCGGCGGCCAGGGAATTGCCTGTACTGTGGAAATGCCCTGATCAAGTATCTATGGTATTTAATGCAGGAGGGGCGTGATTTGCCCCTCCTGGTTCCATAAAGCCGGTTGTCTTCGATTCTGCGCTTTGCTATAATACATCTGCGGGGGCGTGTAGCTCAGTTGGGAGAGTGCCTGGTTCGCATCCAGGAGGTCAGGGGTTCGAGTCCCCTCACGTCCACCAACAAAAAACCTGTATTAGTATTTAAACTTGCCTGTGATTTATTTTTATCGTTTGCTACACTACAATGGAGCAAGGCGTATTTAAATTTTGCGAGGAATTATGAAACGTTTTATACTGCTATTATTGGGGTTCACACCATTTGTGTTGGGAAGGTTGCTTGATTGGGTCATCACGGTTGGATTTCCCAATACTGTATTTCCGTTTTTATTAATCGGGTTGGTTATGTTGTTTGTTTGGTTTCTATTTGCTTTCTATTTTGGAAGGTATGCACAAACAACAATGCAAGCAATTGTTCTGCTTAATTTACCGGCTTTATTTGTCCTTGTTATGCTTGGTATTCAAGAGCTGGTGTTAGGATATTATTGGTTAAATGCAGTTGGATTATATACGCAGCTATTTTACTTGCCGTTTTTTAGAACCGGAATTATGCTAACAAGTTGGAGCTCTTCAATATTCCTTGCTTATTGCGCATCTTTTATTGTAATGCTTACGGTTTCATTTTTAGGGTGCAAAATATACCAAAGACATTACAAAACGAATGAGCGTTATTTCTAGCAGAACGTTCAAATCCCCGCTGAAAATCTAAGAATATCCGAATTTGACACTGCTCCAAGCGCAGGCTATCTATTGGCTGGGGAGTTTCATCGATAGGTGATTTTTTAGCCTCGTGTGATTTCCCCGGAGATTGATATTTGCAATAGATTGTGCTTTATGCAGTATTATGTCAACAATTATAGAAAGGAAAGGCGCGAACCCCATCGAAATAAAAGACATAGGCTGTAATGTGGCCATTTACACTCGTGATGATTGCAATATGGATAGATCTAAAAATGATCTTGAATTGATCAAACCCAGGGAGGTGCTGAACTGCCCATGATCACTGCAGTACTGGTGGGAGCCGGCAACCGGGGCAAGGATGCCTACGGTGAATGGGCTCTTAAACATCGACGGGAGATCAGCTTTGTCGCTGTTGCTGAGCCAAATCCGGAACGGAGAAACCTTTTTGCGTTGGCGCACGGTATTCCGCCGGAGCTCCGCTTCAAGGACTGGGATGAACTATATGCTGCCGGCAAACTGGCCGATCTCTGTTTTGTGACCACCCAGGACCGCTTTCACACAGGGCCTGCGCTGGGTGCGCTGGCCCTTGGTTATCATGTCCTGCTGGAAAAGCCTATGGCTGTTACAGAACAGGACTGCCGCCGTCTTGTCACCGCTTCCGAGGCGGCAGACCGGCAGCTGCGCATTGCCCACGTGCTGCGCTATACCAAATTTTTTAGCACGGTCAAGGCGGCAGTGGAGCAGGGACTCATCGGGAAAATCGTCAACATTAACCACAGCGAAAACGTTAGCTACTGGCATTTCGCCCATTCTTACGTGCGCGGCAACTGGCGCCGGGCCGATGAATCCAGTCCGATCGTTTTGGCCAAAACCTGCCACGACCTTGATCTGCTCTACTGGTTGATCGGCGCTCCCGCAGTCAAGGTCAGCTCCTTCGGCGGACTCTACTTCTACCGGCCGGAAAATGCACCCCTGGGAGCGGCGCCGCGCTGTCTTGACGGATGCGCACAGCTGGACAGCTGCCAGTGGGCCGCCCCGCGGCTCTACATGCGGGCGGAGCCGCTGCTGCAGGTGGGCATGCGCTCGCGCTATCTTCATAACCGGCTTTTAACCGGTACCGCTCTGCACCGGCCGGGTCTGATAAACGGTTTGGGCAGATTTATCCCTTCTCTAAGAATATTGACCAACTGGGACCAGTGGCCGGTCTCCACCATTAGCGACGAGCCCTCCAGCAGGGAGGCCAGGCTCCGGGCTCTGCAGGAGGGTCCTTATGGGCGCTGTGTTTTTTATTGTGATAATGATGTCAATGATCACCAGGTGGTCAATATCGAGTTTGCCGGCGGGATCACCGCTGCGCTGACCCTGCACGGATTTGCTTCCTCCGAAGGACGTTGGATTCGCATCGAAGGTACCGGAGGCACACTTTTTGGCAAGCTGACTTACGAACACCAGGAGATCACTGTTTACGATCACCACCGGGTGCGGAAAAATGTGCTGCTGGACCTTGATCTGGATCTGCGGGGCCACGCCGGCGGCGATGACGGCTTGATGGAATCGCTGCTGGGCTCCCTTGACGGTGCTTCTCCCGCCCCGGGCGGTGTGGATGTGCTCACTTCCGCCCGGGCTTCACTGGAAAGCCATCTTCTAGCTTTCGCTGCCGACAGGTCGCAGCACGAAAACCGGGTTGTGCATATGGATGAAATGCGCAGGTAGGGCGGAACTGTGAAAGTACACCTGTAAAGTCAACCGGGCACCGCTGTCTGGGAACAATAGAATCTGAACTTGATGACTGAGAAGTGGTAGGGCATGAACTGCAACAACGGTTGGCGTGGTATGAACAGCATTTCAAAAAGACTTGTTAGATTATCCAATAGTAAGAAGGTTGGGGAATGACTGAATACGGTTATGCTTTTGAATGGCAGAACTTCTTTTTGCATGATTAGTTGTTGGCTTATGCAGCACCAGGCCCGGTAGCAGTTGTATGATTTGTACAGGTCTGGACGGCTCCCGACCCCTGCGGGGTTTAAGAATGCGCCTGTTGACATTAACATTGTAGCTGTTATAATTATTTTATCAGGTTATGACAATTTGCGGGGACGTGGCTCAGGGGGAGAGCGCTTGACTCACATTCAAGAGGTCGGAGGTTCAAATCCTCTCGTCCCCACCA
>CAZQEV010000103.1:0-5978 GCA_964592135.1 uncultured Syntrophomonadaceae bacterium | reverse complement strand
TAAGTATTAAAGAACCTGTACCGATCTTGGCTCGACCGCAGCAGATCCCTGCAGACCCTGCCATAATCGGCCTGACTATGGCAGAGCCTTTGAGAACCTGCGACGATCTTCCCGCCGGCTGTTCACGAGCCCTTCAGGGACCCGTGAACAGCCTTTGGCCGGCTGCAGCAAAGCCTTTCAGAACTCACTGCAGCCTGGGCCCGGCCGTAACAGACCTCTGTTTCAAATATAGTCTGTCCGGATACGATCTAATTTATAACCGGATCAGGGTGTGTCCTGGAGGCTTTGCAAGGGGCTATTTGGGCAGAATAATTTCACTATTGGACTAATAGGAAATTTTTTTATATCTTGGCAGGATAATTATCGCCGGTGTCGAATATAATATGCAACAGGCAAACGGTAAACCTAACCTCCTACACTATATATACTTAATACAGGGTTCTGCCCTGTATTTTTTTGTCTCTCTGCAGTGGCAGTGAAGCATCGCGGCTGTCCGCGTCTGGCGAGGCTGCTGTTAACAACACCCGGCGCCGCGCTGTTTAAAGAGCCTGTTTTTGCTGCAGGGACGAACTGTGCCGGCCACTTTTACCCTGCCGTCGCTTCCGGCTTTATCCTTTAGAATTAACTGCGGACCGCACGAGGCCGCCAGAGCAGAGAAATGAGAAACAGCAGGGCCATCAGCAGGACGATAGCTGCTCCTGCGGGAATATCCAGATAATAAGAGAGAACAAGGCCGCCGGCGCTGCCGCCCGTTCCGGTAGCCAGAGAAAGAAAAAACATGGTCCGGTAGTTTTTGCTGAAACGGTAACCTGTGGCGGCGGGGATTACCAGAAGCGCCGAGGCGAGGACAATTCCGACCAGTTTTACCGAGACCATTACCGTCAGCGCCATCGCCACGAGCAAGCCGAAATAAAGGACATTAACCGGAAGCCCGGCGGCCAAAGCAGTCTCTTCATCGAAGGCAATTGCCAGCAGCTCTTTAAAAAAGAGACCGGTAAAGAGCAGCACAACGACCATGACCACGGCCAGGAGCTGCAGATCCGGTGTAGAAACAGAGAGGATATTCCCAAACAGCAGGGAGAAGATCTCAGGATAGTAACCTTTCAAGGTGCTCAGCAGAACGATGCCGAAAGCCATGCCGGCGGCGAAGAAGATCCCGATAACCGTATCCTCGTACAGCCGTCCCCGCCGGCTGATATAACCTGTGGCCAGAGCGGTGATCACGGCAAAAACGCTGCCGCACCAGAATGGGTTCAGCCCCGTAACCAGCCCCAGAGCGATCCCGCCCAGGGCGGTATGCGATATGCCCACCCCGAGAAAGGAGAGCCGTTTCAGGACGACAAAGAAGGCTACCGTTGAGCAGAGGGCGCCCACCATAACCGCGGCTGCCAGGGCGCGCTGCATGAAAGCATAAGAAAGCATCTCTCCCATCAGCGGGGAGCCTCCTCTCGCGCGGAGGCCATCTCCAGGAGATCGTAAGAGCACCGGAGGGCCTTCTCCAGATCACCGCTGTGCAGGACCTGCTGTGGATCTAGATGAATGTGCAAGGTGCGATTGATGCAGAGAAGCCGGTTTGCAAATGCAGCAAGGGAGACAATGTCATGTGATACTAGCAGCACTGTCAGCCCGTAGTCCCGGTGGAGACGGCGGAGAAGGTCAAAAAAAAGCTTTTGTACGCCCTGATCCAGGCCGGTGATGGGTTCATCCAGAAGCAGCAGCTCAGGACGGCGGACCAGCGCCCGGGCGAGCAGCACCCGCTGCTGCTCGCCTCCGGATAGATCTCCAAAAGGCCGTGCCGCCAGGCGGAGTGCATCCACCGCATCGAGCATTTCGCTGCAGGCCACCTTTTCTTCCCGCCCCAGGGGGCGCAGCAGGGTCCGGGCGGAATAGCATCCCGTCCTGACAACATCTGCGGCAGAGAGAGGAAACAGCCGGTCGTGAGCCCGCTGTTGAGGAATATAGCCGATTTTATCCCTGAGCGGTCCGAGCTTTCCCGCCGGGTGGCCAAATATCAGAGCCCGGCCGGCAGAAGGCTTGAGCAGCCCCAGCAGGGCTCGCAAAAGTGTGGTTTTCCCGCCCCCGTTGGGGCCGATTAAACCGATCATCTCCCCGCGGTTCACCTCAAAGGTGATCTCCTGCAGCACAGGCACTGGACCCCTTCTTACAGTGAGACCCTCGGTCAGGATGACAGGTCCGTTACCGTTCCGAGAAGGCATCTTTTAACACCGCCGTATTGTAGCGCATCAAATCCAGATAGCTGTCTCTTTGAGGAACCCCTTCGCCGCCCAGGGGATCGAGCATAACAACCCTGCCGTCGATTTCATGGGCAATCAACTCAGCCACGGCTATTGAAAGCTGGGGTTCCGCGGCGACCACCCGGACTTCATGTTTACGGCAGAGATCGATCAACCCGGAAATCCAGGCTGCCGAGGGCTCCTGCCCGGGAAAATCTGTGATCACCGCCGCCTGCTCCAGTCTGTAACGGGCTGCAAAATACTCCCAGGCGGCGTGCACAGAAATAAAACCCTTGTCCGGCAGAGCCGCCAGAGATGTGCGGATCTCCCCGTCGAGGGCGTTGAGCTCACGCTGATACGCAGCTAGATTGGTCCGGTAAAGAGCCTCATTTTCGGGATCTGCCTCCACCATTGCTTCAGCGAGTGCCGGGCAGAGATAATCTCTTACTACAAGCGGATCCAGCCAGAGATGGGGGTTTAAGATCTCCCCACTCTGCGAAATTTCGTAGAGCTCCTGTCCGGGGCTCCAGCCCAGCTCCTGTGCAGCTTCAAAAAGGCTCAGGATGGTCCGGCGGCCGGAGGCGGCGGTCATTTTCACCGCCCAGTCATCGAGCCCCCCGCCAATGTAGAGAAGGAGATCAGCCTGGGAGCTTTTTCTAACCTGCTCCGTGGTTGGTTCAAAAGTGTGCGGACTGGCTCCTGCAGGTAAAAGACAGGTCACGGTCACCTTTTCTCCGCCGATGCGCCCGGCCATATCGGCCAGGGGGAAGATCGTCGCCACAGCCTCCATGCGGCCTTTTTCGTCCGGGGGCGGCGGGGTGCCGTTACCGCAGCCGGTGATAAGGCTCGCCAGAAACAACAGCAGGACGATTGTCCCGAAAGTATATTTTTTCATGGCAGCTTTCCCCCGGTGTTATGGGTATTCTCTTTTGCCGGAATAACAATTTGAAACACTGTCTTTGACGCACTGTCGATTACCTTAAATCTTACTCTTTCAGAATGGATAATGCAAGAAATGGATGGGCAAAAAGAGCCCAAAAAGAGCCATGACCACCACAGCAGGCTCTGGAGCAGGGGAAACCGCTCAATACAACAGGCGTATTGTTCATGTTTTCGCAATCATCATATTTAACAAAAGTTAACGCTTAAAATATCTGATGAAGTATGCTTTAATATAAGCCGGTGACTCATTTAGTATGAACTGTCTGGAGGAGCAGGGCTATGTTTAAAAATAAAGAACAATTCAAGCGTATCTTTGTCCAAAAATACCGGCAGATGCACGGTCAAGATATTGTCGCGGCTTCACCTGAAAGTATCTATCAAACCCTTGGTGCTATGGTTCGCGAGGCGGCGGCGGCACACTGGATTGACACAAACAGGTCCTACCGCGAAAGCAGGGCCAAAAAAGTCTACTATTTTTCAATGGAATTTCTGCTTGGCCGGCTGCTTGAAAGCAATCTGCTCAATCTGGGCGCGCTGCAGATCTGCCGCGAGGGGCTAAGCGAGCTTGACCTGGATCTCGGCGAAGTTCTTACCGCCGAGCCCGACGCCGGTTTGGGCAACGGCGGTCTGGGCCGGCTGGCGGCATGCTTTCTCGACTCCCTGGCTTCTCTGGGATTGCCCGGTCACGGTTGCGGGATCCGGTACCGCTACGGGCTTTTTCAACAGGTTATCGCCGGCGGCAACCAGGTCGAGGTGCCTGAAGACTGGCTTCGTGGAGGCAACGTCTGGGAAACAAGGCGCCCCGAAGAGGCTGTTGAGGTAAGGTTCGGCGGCCGGGTGAGGATGGAGCAGGCCGGGGGGCGGCTGCTGTGCCACCACGAGGACTACGATTCCGTCCTGGCTGTTCCCTATGATCAGCCGGTAATGGGCTATGGAAATAACACTGTGAACACGCTACGGCTGTGGAGCGCCGAACCGGCTCTCATCGATCTAACCAGGGGTTGCAGCGGGTTGGACTGCTACCGCAATGTTGTTGAATACAAGCACCGGCTCGAAACGATCAGTGAGCTTCTCTATCCCGACGATTCCAGCCGCGAGGGTAAGTCGCTGCGGCTGCAGCAGCAGTATTTTCTTGTCTCTGCCGGACTGCAGAGTATTGCCAGGATATACAAAAAGAGATACGGTTCCCTTGATGATTTCCATCGTCGGGTGGCTGTGCATGTCAACGACACCCATCCTGTTATGGCTGTCCCTGAACTGATGCGTATTTTGATCGACGAAGAGGGCATGGGCTGGGATGAGGCCTGGAAGATTACCGAACAGACCGTCTCCTACACAAACCACACCACATTGAGCGAAGCGCTGGAAATGTGGCCCGTCGATATCTTTGCGCCCCTTTTTCCGCGGATCTACCAGATTGTAGAAGAGATTGACCGGCGATTCCGGGGCGATCTGATCCGGCTTGCTCCCGGGAACAAAAACAAGGAGCAGCGCACCGCTATCATCGAGGGCGGGCATGTGAAGATGGCTCATCTGGCTATAGTGGGCAGCCACAGTGTCAACGGGGTCTCCGGCCTGCATACTGAAATTTTGAAACACCGCGAAATGAATGAATTTTACGAAACATTCCCCGGTAAATTTAACAACAAGACCAATGGGATCAGCCACCGCCGCTGGCTGCTTCAGGCAAACCCCCTGCTGGCCTCCCTGATCACCGGGACAATCGGCCCCGGCTGGATCAGCGATCCCGAAAAACTGGCAGAACTGCTGGACCATGCCGGCGACGCAGCGTTCCGGGAAAAGATTTTTCAGGTTAAAGAGCAGAACAAGACCGCCCTGGCGAGGATAATCCGGGAGCGTTGGGGCTGGAACGTAGATCCCCACTCTATATTCGATGTCCAGGTGAAGCGGATGCATGCATACAAAAGGCAACTTCTCAATGCCCTGCAGATCCTGCACCTTTATACCCGGCTGCTTGAGGAGCCGGGGCTCGAGATGGCGCCGCGGACCTTTATCTTCGGCGGGAAGGCCTTTCCCAATTATCTCCTGGCCAAGCGGATCATCAAACTGATCAATACCCTGGCCGCAGTGATCAATAATGACCCCCGGGTTAACGATAAACTGAAGGTTGTTTTCCTGGAAAACTATTCGGTATCCCTTGCCGAGAAGATTATTCCCGCCGCCGATGTGAGTGAGCAGATCTCCACAGCGGGCAAGGAGGCCTCAGGAACGGGCAACATGAAATTCATGCTCAACGGAGCGGTGACCATAGGGACCATGGATGGAGCCAATGTTGAAATTGCGGCAGCGGTGGGCCGGGAAAATATCTTTATCTTCGGCCTGGATGCTGCGGGGGCAATGCGCTGTCACAGCGAAGGTTATCGTGCGGCGGATCTTTACGCTCGCGAACCCCGGATCAAGGAAGTTGTGGACCGGCTGATAAACGGTTTTTTGCCGGCGGGCCGGGATGAGTTCGCCCTGATTCATGAGTCATTGATCGCTCATAATGACGAGTACCTTGTTTTGAAAGATCTCTCTGATTATGTGGAAACGCAAAAGCGCCTGGGGGAGGCCTTCGGGGATCGAAACCGCTGGCTTAAAATGAGCATAGAGAATATCGCCCGCGCAGGGCAATTCTCCAGCGACAGGACAATCGCTAGTTATGCAGAGGAGATCTGGGGAATAAAAGCGCCGTCTGCTGTTTTAAGCGCCGCCGCCGGAAGGCATCAGCCGCTTTGATCAGATAAACGAGGCAGGATCCATGCCCGAAACGACAGCATCGTATTTGCTGATTCCTGCTCC
>CAZQEV010000102.1:0-5995 GCA_964592135.1 uncultured Syntrophomonadaceae bacterium | reverse complement strand
GGCATGTTATAAATGTCCAGCCGGCTATCCAGTTGATCAAGGGGTTTTCCCTTGAGGACCACACAAAAGAGGCCCTTTTCCAGATCAATTGGCGGCAGGCCCCTCGTGCCTGCCTTGCGGAAGATGATTTCCGGGCCCATCACTTCGAGCAGTGCGAGCAGCGCCTCCTCCTCAATATTCTGAAACAGCGTCGTACTCCTCAATTCCGGCAGAAAATCGCGGTAATTTGCCATGGAAACCTCCTGTTTTTATATTTTTACCTAAAAAAAAACGCCCTAAGAAAGGCGTTTGCCACAAGATCGATCTCAGTCCAACCCTGTGGAGTGTTTCCTTTCCAAAATGGGAGGCATGGTGGCTAATCCACACCCTCGAATATGGCTTTCGCCATATTACCGTCAGGCAGTGCCATCTACTAACTGCCTGATCGGAAACAGCTCAATAGGCTATTCAATTTTAAATTATCAAGATTAACTTAATGATAATGTATCACCGCAGCACAAGAAAGTCAATTTTTAGCGTAATTAAATTTTTTCAAGACAGAGCCCCGTCGAAAGCGATCGTGGTTGTCGAATCATGCCCTTTATTTCAGGTTTTCCGGGTTCAGTGCCGCAAGCTCCGGCAAAACAAAAAGACCATCTTTTCTGATCAGTACATCGTCAAAATAGATCTCACCGCCGCCGTATTCAGGGGTCTGGATGCAGACCAGGTCCCAGTGAACAGAGGATTTGTTGCCGTTATCGCTGTCATCATAGCAGCTGCCCGGCGTGAAGTGAAAGGAGCCGGCAATCTTCTCGTCAAAAAGGGTATCATTTATAGCGCTGGTGATATAGGGGTTAACACCCAGGGCAAATTCACCCACATACCTGGCCCCCTCGTCGGAATCAAAAATCCTGTTCATCCTTTCCGAATCATTGGCCTCAGCTTTGACGATCTTCCCCTTTGCAAATTCAAGGCGGATATCCCTGAAGGTAAAACCGTGGTACACGGAAGGCGTGTTGTAGGTGATCACACCCTTTACCGAATCCTTTACCGGCGCGGTATAAACCTCACCATCGGGAATATTGAGCCTGCCGTCGCACTTTACAGCATTCAGCCCCGCTATGGAAAAGCTAAGATCCGTGCCCATTCCCACAATCCTGACCCTATCGGTTCGATTCATCAGCTCAACGAGGGGATCCATAGCCCGGGACATCTTTGCATAATCGAGGTTGCAGACATTGAAGTAGTGATCGGCAAAGGCCTCGGTGCTCATCCCGGCAAGCTGGGCCATGGATGGGCTGGGATACCTCAGGACAACCCACTTCGTATCGGGCACCCTGATCCGCCCGTGGACCTTTTCCCATACATACTTCATATAGAGCTGCATCTTTTCTGCCGGCACATCGGCGAGCTCGGAACTGTTGCCGCCCGAGCGGACGCCTATGTATGCATCCATATCCGCCATCCTGGCCCCCTCATAGCGGGCCATCATCTCAAGCTGCTCAACAGAGCAATCCATAAACAAAACCCGATTCACTTCGTTGTCCTTGATCGTTACCAGCGGTATGGCCCCGGCCCTGTACGCCTCCCGGATCAGCTCCTTTACCAGAGGCGTCTCCAGGCCAACCGCCTCTATAAGGACCTTTTCATCCTTTTTAAGCCCGCATGAATAATTGATCAGATTAACTGCCAGTTTCTTCACCCTGGGATCTACCATGTCTCAACCTCCTTTGGCAATCACCATCCGCACCGCTCACCCATCCAAAAACCTGCAGATTATTACCTTAAAAAAAGCTGCTTAAAAGCAGCCTGGACTATTAATGTAATGGTGCGCCTGGGAGGATTTGAACCCCCGACCTGCGGATTAGGAATCCGTCGCTCTATCCCCTGAGCTACAGGCGCACGCTCATATTATTTCCCAAAAACCCCGATGTGTCAAGGGTTTTTGTACTTCAAGATATTGCCAACGACTAAATCTTGAAGCTCCTAACTCTTGAACTAGCCCATTACTAGCCCAAACTGCTTTTCTCGTTGTTGCGAAATACAGGTTGCCGGGCTGACAATATTTTTGTGACGCCCGCCTCTCTCTTTAGCTTTACCGTCTTATAATAGAGGAGAAGCCGTAGGATGCCCTACAATCGTTTGGGGAGGTATTACCAAAATGTAAAATATAATATCGATAGCATACACTTACCCATCTTTTTCAATGTCTTTTAACATTTTACCCTCTTTCGTTTTCCATTCTGTTCGGCCGTTGGCGCTTCTGCCAAGAACGACCATTGCCGCTGCAGAAGGGCTGCTGAATAGATAATCTTGAGCAAATATCATATTATCCTGTTTCTTTTTAATCACTTCTTCCTTTATTAGCTTTAACCGTAGATTGTAAGCACCCCGAAAGTGATCTCCTTTGAAAGATTCGACCACTTCTCTTGTTGCGACAGATCCTTGGAAGACAACAAACCCCTCTGTTGTTTGTTGTCCCCTGCCATCTGCGCCTCGGGTAGATGTAATATAAAAAATCACCTCGTCTCTCGGTTCAGAAGGCTCTTGTTTTATTCTATCGAAAACCTTGAATCCCAAGGTGGAAACCAAGAGGAGCATGTTACTGAAGAATTCCTCCATCTCGGCAACATCAGACTCTGAAATAGCCGAACATGTGGGCTTGTTTGCATTATTTACTTGATATCTTTTAGCTTCAATTGCCCGATCATACATTTTAGACTCTAAGTATTTCAAATGAGCTTTATTCAAGTTGTCATCTTTGCTGACAATAACCACCGCATAATTCCAGAATTCTTTTTCGTCAAGGTGGGAACGCAAGCGCTTGTACACTTCCTCCGACTCGCCAATATAGACCATATCCCTGCTGTCATCATCGGGATCCTTGCCGAAAAGCAGGTACACACCTGTAGCAGTCAAGTCACTTCTGTCATCACACTGGATAACCATGGTCCGGGGCAGCTTGTAAGCCTTCCCAGTCCAGTTAGACAACTCTGCAGAGATGCGGCCATTGGGTGAGCCGTCAATCAAAAACAGTTTAATGGTCTTGCCAAATGTAGCTTTTTCCATGCCCCTGGCGGTCCCCCTCCTTTATTTTATTATAATTTAGTAAGGTTGCCTATCCACTACCTCGCATTTTTAGTGTTGGATTTTATTGTTTGAACGACACTTTTCATCTTTTCGCATAAAGGCAGCAGTTCCTCAATTCTAGCAACGACGCGCTTTTGTTCGGCAAGGGGTGGGAGGGGTATCGGGAGCTTCACAATAGTATTCACTGCTAGTCCAGGCTGCGCTGTAGCTGTTGCATATTGGTTCAGATTTAATGCTCGAAAAAAATAACCGCTCCATAACGCATCGCAAACCTGATAATGGTCAACAACAACAGCGTGTTCTGTGGCATAAAATTCTCCCTTTGCAAAATTTATATTTCCGCAAAGGGCTCCTTGGCGCCCAATCAATGCGTAATGCCCACTTCTGTTACTGGAAGCCACATAACCCCTAATACCATTACCTCCGTAGCACACGAAAGGATGCTCAGATGAGGTAGCCTCGCAGATATCAACGGCAGTAATGTTTTTGCCTGCTTGTAGCGAAAATATATTCCCTACTCTCACCCATTTCCAACTTTCTGGAATATCAAAGGCAACCTCATCCTCAGCTAATTCCGGTAGCAGCTTCCCCTTTTTAATCTTCCCTTCTTTAACCAGCCTTTGTTTCTCTTTCTGTATCTGCTGATACAGTTCCTCCGCTGTCCCTTCTTCCGGCCGCTGTTCCACCAATTTGCCTTGAATAGCCAACTGCAGAATGGATTTTTGTAGGTCATCAGGAAATTTTCTGTTGAGTTCCTCTAATTCGTTCCATGCCTGTTCATAGCAATCAATATAAGGAAGCAGTTCTTCAATTTTAGCAACGATGCGCTTTTGCTCGGCAAAAGGTGGAAGTGGAATAGCGAATTCAGTTATATAAGCTTCCTTGACATTGTTTATGTTCGTCCCCTGTGATAAATCTCTAATATGCTTTCGATAAAAATTACTTTCAAAGATGCATCGCAGGTATTCTTTAACAGCCGAAGAGTGCGGGCGGCAAATACGCAAAAAAGCACCTACCATCGTGCGCGGCATTTCTTTATCAACATAACCCGCTTTACCAATTATCTTTTTACTTCCCGTTGAAGCCACGACTATGATATCACCTTTTTGCACGCTTTTCCCTGGATCTTCATATAAGTGAGGAAGAAAGATATCATCCTCTTTTAATAGCACTTGCATATCCTGAATATTCCCACCGCGCAAAATGCGATAGCCTTTTTTAGTTACATCCCCTTTTTTATAGGAAACTCCACCTACTACTTGAATAAGTTCCCCCAACCTTACCCACTTCCAACTCTCTGGTATATCAAAGGGAATCTCATCCCCTGCTATTCGCGGCAGTGGTTTCCCTTTTTTAATTTTCCCTTCTTTAAGCAGCCTATTTCTCTCAACCTGTATCTGCTGATACAGTTCCTCCGCTGTCCCTTCCTCCGAGTGCTGTTCTACCAATTTACCCTGTATCGCCAACTGCAAAATACTATTCCTTAACTCCTGTGGGGTCAATCATTGATTTCATCTTGCCTGATCCCCAAATAGCTTTTGGTAATACCTTGAGGCTGATGGACTTTAACTTTTTACCATCCAAACAGCGCCCCATGTTAAGCTTAATAAATCCGAAACACTCAAAGCTACGTTTACCCCCACCGTAAACAGAGCATAATCCCTTTCATTTTTACCTTTGAGGTAATTTTTCATAGCGCTTACTTTTTGGGGTCACGAATCGGGGCTACGGAACGCATTGGTATAAAGAATACAAAGAAGGCAAAGTAAAGGCAAAACCGGCTAATCAGGTTTTTAGCGAGGCATTCTCAAAAATAAAATGATAGAAGTGGTCTTTCTTCCAGAAGCGGAAGAAGAAATGCTTAAGGCAGTATTCTATTATCAAGCACAGGCACCAGGATTGGGAACCCGTTTTCTTTCTGAAGTTAAGCGCGCTGTAAAGTCCATTACAGAATTTCCAAATACATGGCCAATACTTGAAGACGATTTAAGAAGAAAGCTTGTGAAGAAATTTCCTTTCGAAAGCTTCATCGAATTCAGACCGGGCAGACGTCCCAAGCTCAACGTATATTGCCATAACCAATGCGCTTCAAAGCTTCGGCGCGAACGAGTTCCCAAGGGACCGTTTCCTCACTCCCTTTTTCTATCGCGGCAATCCGACGTTCCAGTTCGGGGGCCCAATCTTCATGTAAAGGTAGCTGCGCATCAGGCGGAATCAAATCCCATAAAGCATCAATCAGACGTAACCTTTCCTGGTGAGAAAGTTGCCGTGCTTCTTCGAGTACCGAATTAAAATCAGCCATTCACTTCCCCTCCCTAACAACATTTTTACCGATAAAACCAGCGGCTCACACATAAGCCAGTGGATAAGGGCCCATTAACTTCTTTAACCAAACCGTTGATTTTAAACTAATTATAACAGGCAAACCCAATCCAAAACAAGAAGGGGACGCTTGGTGAAAGTGAATTGGTAGGCCATTCAGTTCTCCTCCAGCTTTGCGAACAGCGCATCAATATTATCAAAGACAGGCTGTTTGCCGGAAACTATTTTTGTCTTTGTCTCCTTGATTTCATCTCTAAGTTCTCAAGATTTTTCGGATAAGCAAATTACACCGTCCTTTTCATAGATCTCCAACTTTTCTCCCTCGGATAGGCCCAGCATAGGAATCCGTCTCTCTCCCCTAGCTACAGGCGCACGCTCTTATTATTTACCTAAACCCCGATGTGTCAAGGATTTTCATGTTTCAATGTATTGTCATGATAGGCCGGCTAGTCGACAAGGTAAATGCGACCGGATCCCTAGTGAAGATGTTCGAGTATCTGTTCAAGCTGTAGTTTCAGTGCAGGCAAGTCATTTTCAATAATCTCCCATATCAAAACCAGGTTGACGCCCTCGTAATCATGCACGATTCGGTTTCTCAATCCAT
>CAZQEV010000101.1:0-6006 GCA_964592135.1 uncultured Syntrophomonadaceae bacterium | reverse complement strand
ATATTATCGTAACCAATATCAAGGATTATTTTCCCGGAATGCTGCGCTTTCTCTACACCGTGGCCAAGGAGAAAAAAGAAGGAGACCGGGTAACGCTTGCTGCAGAAGACTATGCTTTCCTTGATCTCATCAGCGCAAATGCAGGCAAAAAGCCGCAGCCTGTAGAGGTGCTGCCCGAGGACAGGGCTGTATATATGTACACCGGGGGATCTACAGGTGTTTCCAAGGGAGCCGTGTTACAGCACCGCAATCTGCTGGCTAACGCCATGCAGGTCAAAGCCTGGTGTACAGACCTCAAAGAAGGCAAGGATGTTTTCCTGGCGGTTCTGCCTTTCTTCCACAGCTACGGGATGACCACCGTCATGAACACGCCTCTTTTTGCCGGATGCAAGGTGGTGATGCAGCCCCGCTTTGTGCTTGAAGATGTGCTCAAGGTTATCGATAAAGAGAAGCCCACACTGTTCCCCGGGGTGCCGACCATGTATGTGGCGATCAACAATGCCCCTGATCTGCAAAAACATGACGTCAAATCCATCAGGGTCTGCATCAGCGGCGCCGCTCCTCTTCCCGTGGAGGTGCAGAAACAATTTGAGAAAAATACCGGCGGCAAGCTGGTAGAAGGTTATGGGCTCTCGGAAGCATCTCCTGTAACTCACGCCAACCCCATCTACGGCAAGAGTATTATCGGCAGTATCGGCCTTCCCTTCCCCGATACTGAGGTTAAAATCATGGACATAGAAACGGGTAAGGAAGAGCTGCCTATCGGTGAAGTGGGCGAGATGTGCGTCCGGGGTCCGCAGGTGATGGAATGCTACCATAACATGCCCGAGGAGACGGAGCACAGCCTGCGCGACGGCTGGCTCTACACCGGAGATATCGGCAAGTTGGATGAGGATGGCTACACTTACATCGTCGACCGGAAAAAAGATATGGTCATAGCCGGCGGCTACAATATCTATCCGCGGGATATCGAGGAGGTCCTCTTCACCCATCCGAAGATCCTGGAGGCCGCTGTGGCCGGGATTATGGATCCCTACCGCGGTGAAACCCTGAAGGCCTATGTCGTCCTCAAAGAGGGGGAAAAGCTTACCGAGGAAGAGGTTATCAAATACTGCAAGGATAACCTGGCTGCATACAAGGTTCCCAAGCTCGTTGAATTCCGTGCCGAGCTGCCGAAAACAATGGTTGGTAAAGTCCTGCGCCGCGTCCTCAGAGAAGAAGAGGAAAAGAAAGTGGCCGAGCAGGCAGGAAAATAGTAAAACAGAGCAATGTAAAAGGGCTCCCGGTTTAACGGGAGCCCTTTTTCCGGACAGTCCTTGTTATGCCAGCTCCGTCAGCACCTGTTCCAGGGTCGCCAGGGCCTGTTCAAGGTCTGCCTCTGTTGCAATAAGCGGTGGCAAAAAACGCATAATCCTCTCTCCAATGGCGTTTACCAGCAGCCCTTTTTCCTGGCAGCCTTGCTGCGCCGGCCCGGCCAGCGGTTCGGCAAGTTCCAGAGCAGACATGAACCCCAGCCCGCGTATCTCTCCAACGAGATCGGGAAAGGCAGAGGCCAGGCGGTGCAGTCCGGCCATAAAAAGTTCACTTTTTTGCCGCACCTGAATGAGAAATTGTTCTTCCAAAAGAATCTTCAGCACAGCCAGCGCCGCCCCGCAGGTCACCGGGTTCCCTCCGAATGTGGAAGCATGATCCCCAGGTTTAAATACACCGGCCACTTCCGAACGCGCCAGCATCACCCCGATGGGCATACCCCCTCCCAATCCTTTGGCTGTAGTCAGGATATCGGGCTCCACATCCCAGTGTTCATAGGCCCAAAGCTTTCCGGTGCGCCCCAGGCCGCACTGCACTTCATCAAAAATTAACAGCATGCCCCTGCTGTCGCACAGCTCCCGCAGGCCGCGAATAAAAGAGGAATGAGCCACATGAATTCCGCCCTCGCCCTGCACCGGCTCGATCATGATGGCCGCGGTCTCCCTGTCCACCAGCTGCTTAAAAGAAGAAAGATCGTTGAATACAGCATAGGAAAAACCTTCCGGAAGCGGCGCATAGCCTTGCTGGTATTTATGCTGCCCTGTGGCAGTGACCGTGGCCAGGGTGCGCCCATGGAAAGAAGAGAGGGCGGTGATGATCTTGTGCCGCTCTGGAAAATGGTATTTGCGGGCCAGTTTGATGGCTGCCTCGTTGGCCTCGGCGCCGCTGTTGGCAAAAAAGACACGATCCCCTGCAGAATGATCTACCAGCATCCGGGCCAGCTCAGCCTGCGGTTGGGTGTAATAAAGGTTTGAGGTATGGATCAGCTCCCGGGCCTGGCTGCAGATCGCCTCCACCACATCAGGATGGCAATGGCCCAAAAGGTTTACCGCCAGGCCGCCGACGAAATCCAGATAGACTCGCCCCCTGTTGTCCCAGACCCTGCAGCCTTCCCCTTTCACCAGAAAGGGAGTGCTGTCTTTCTTTCTGTTGTAGGTATTCATGATATACCTGGCTTCCATCTCTTCTACTGTGATCATTGTGATTTCCCTCCACTTGTATAAATAAGGCCAGGGGCAGACCCGCAAATCTCCTGTTTCCAGCCGTTCCGTTGTCCAAGAAGCGAACCTGTTCACGCACCCTGCACGAACCGCCCCCTGGCGGCATGCCCTCTCCCTGTAAGAAAAGCGAAGCGCGGGCCACCGCATGTATCCCTGCTCCCGCCTTATAATGTAACCATGGTGCCGATTCCGGCGTCCGTAAATATTTCCAGGATCAGAGCATGCGCCCGCCGGCCGTCAATAATATGAGCCCGGGCAGCGCCTTCGCTCAGAGCCCGCAGACAGGCTTCTACCTTGGGGATCATCCCCCCATTGATCTGCCCCTCTTCGATCAGCCTGCCGATCTCCTCTCCGGTTATCCTTGAAATAAATTTCAATCCTGTTTCAGATTTACGGAAAATCCCCTCTACATCAGTCAATATTATGAGTTTTTCCGCATGCAGCGCCCCGGCCAGCTCTCCTGCCGCATGATCGGCATTAATATTCAGACTCTCCCAGGATAATCCTGGTCCAATGGGTGAAATCACCGGGATATAGCCGCTTTCGCTAAGGATCCTGACCAGTTCGGTATCGATCCCCCTGATCAGCCCCACCCTTCCCAAATCCACAGTTGTTCCGGGCGAGGTTCCCGTTGAAACCGGCGGTTTGCGCGCAGCCTGGAAAAGACCGGCGTCTGCTCCGCTTAAACCTACAGCACGGGCGCCGCGCCGGTTTAGCAGGCTGACAATGCGGTTGTTGATATTGCCCAGTAAAACCATCTCGGCAACATTCATTGTCTCTTCGTCAGTAATGCGCAAACCGTTGACAAAGCGCGGCTTCTTCCCCATTTTCTCCATCATGGCGCTCACTTCTTTCCCTCCGCCATGGACCAAAACAGGTTTGATTCCGATATGCTTCAGCAGAACAATATCGGTCACAACCGAATCTGTGGCTTCGTCGCTGACCATGGCCTGGCCCCCATATTTGATCACAAAATACTTTCCCGAAAAGGCCTGCATGTAGGGGAGGGCTTCAATCAGATTCTCTGCTTTTGAGACCAGCTGTTCAAAAAAATCTGCGTTCATGATTGCCTCTCTTTCTCATCAAGTGCGATAATTGCTGTTTATGGAAATGTAGTTATGGCTCAGATCTGAGCCCCAGGCGGTCAATGAATGGCTGCCGGCATTGAGGTCGATAAGGAGGGAGACCTCCTTTTGTTGCAAAATCAACCGGGCTTCGCTTTCCCGGAAGGCCACCGCCTCTCCTTTTGCGGCTACCTGGAGCGGGCCGAGATAGATATCTACCCCGGAAGGATCAAAATCGATGCCGGCATAACCGAGAGCAGCCAGAATTCTGCCCCAGTTGGCATCTTCGCCGTAAAAGGCGGTCTTTACCAGGGGAGAATTCAGCACCGCGCGGGCCAACACCCGGGCAGAGAGGGGGTCGGGGGCCCCCTGCAAAACCAGGGTGATCACTTTGGTGACACCCTCGCCGTCGGCCACGATCTGATAGGCCAGGTCGCGGCAGGCCTCTTCGAGAAGCCCGCCAAAATCACGGCACAGCGGGCTGCCGGAGGTAATTTCCGCCGTTCCTGCGGCGCCATTGGCCAGGAGAAGAGCGGTATCGTTTGTCGAGGTGTCGCCGTCAATGGTAATTAAATTAAAAGTGCGGTCCACCGCCTCCTGGAAAAGCTGCTGCAGCAGCGGAGGCGAAATATGCAGATCGGTGAATAAAAAAGCCAGCATCGTCGCCATGTCGGGGCAGATCATTCCCGAGCCCTTGGCCATCCCGGCCAGGTGAAATTGGACCCCGCCCAATGAACCGCGGTAGGCAACCTCCTTGGCAACGGTGTCGGTAGTCAGAATAGCCCTGGCAGCTTCGCGGGCTGCTTTTGCTTCTCCTGAAAGAGCGGCCGCTGCACCGACGATGCCCCTTTCCACTTTTCTCATGGGCAGCTGCTTTCCGATTATGCCCGTGGAGCAAACCAGCACCTGCTCGGGAGAGAGTCCCAGGGATGAAGCGGTCAGTTCCGCCATCCGCCGGGCATTCTGCATCCCCTCTTCACCGGTGCAAGCATTGGCATTGCCACTGTTAACCACCACAGCCCTGATCGGGCCGTTAATGCCGGCCCGGCACAGTTTAACCGGGGCAGCCTGAACCCTGTTGCGGGTAAAAACACCGGCGGCGGCACAATTGTTCTCGCTGTACAGAAGAGCCAGATCCCGCTTTCTCTTTTTTAAACCACAGTGGACGGCAGCTGCTTTGATCCCCTGCACTGCTGTGACAAAAGGTTTCTCCATCTTCTTGTAAGTAAATTCTTCTTTCATGACAATCACCTCATAAGAAATCACTGCTTCAGTTAAAAGGTTAACAAAGGGGAAGCTGCTCCAATCCTCTTGTCTCGGGCAGACCGTACATGATATTCATGTTTTGCACCGCCTGGCCGGCCGCCCCTTTCACCAGGTTATCAATAGCTGACAGGATTAACACCCTGCCGGTGCGCCTGTCGTGACCTATCCCCAGGTCACAGTAATTGCTGCCCCGGACCAGCTTTGTTTCGGGAAGGCGCGGCGGAGGAAGCACCCTGACGAAAGGGTGCCCGTCATAAAACCGGCGAAAGGCCGCATCGAGCTGATCCGGGGAAAAGCCGCTGCGCAAGCGCAAGTATATGGTGCAGAAAATCCCCCTGGCCATAGGAATAAGGTGTGGGGTAAAAGCAATGGTCACGGACTCACCACTCAGGGAGCTCAACAGCTGCTCGATTTCCGGAGTATGCTGATGACATCCCACCCGGTAAGCCTTCAGGTTCTCCACACATTCAGGGAAATGGAGATCGCGCCGCGGGGAGCGCCCCGCTCCGGAGATCCCGGTCTTGGCATCAACGATCACGCTGTCCCAATCAACGAGTCCCGTCCCGGCCAGGGGAACCAAGGCCAGAAGTACTGCCGTGGGAAAACAGCCCGGATTGGCGATGAGTGTCGCCCCTGCGATTGCCTCTCTGTTAATTTCCGGCAGCCCGTAAATCGACTCACCGAGAAACTCCGGCGCCGGATGAGTGCGATCATACCAGATCTCGTAAAGCGCGGGATCGCGCAGGCGAAAATCCGCGCTCAGATCGATTACCCGTTTACCCGCCTGAAGAAGGCGCGGAACCAGGCCGGCCGGCCGGCCGTGCGGCAGAGCACAAAAAACCAGATCAACAGAATCAGGTATGGAAGATAGAGAAAGCGGCTGCAGTTCCAGCCCAAATGCACGGTAAAACTGAGGGTTAACCAGATCGAAAGCCTTGCCGGCATGGCTTTCCGAACTGGCAAATACGATTTCCACTTCAGGGTGACCGCTAAGCAGCCGCACAAGCTCACACCCTGCGTACCCGGTAGCTCCCAAAACGGCAACTTTCACTTCAACATCTCCTTCATTAAAAGGCCTCCCGCCCTTAAAGGACGGAAGGCCCGCGATACCACCTTTTTTGGTTAACTTCATCAGTTAACCCCCT
>CAZQEV010000100.1:0-6077 GCA_964592135.1 uncultured Syntrophomonadaceae bacterium | reverse complement strand
TCGCGATATTGCTGCGCCAGCTCCCGGTGCAGCATTCCGGGTTCCTCCGCATTCTCCAGTTCGCGGCGGTTAATGATCTCAACCGCCCCCTGGGGATCCATCACCGCAATCTCTGCAGTAGGCCAGGCCAGGCAGAGATCTGCCCCCAGGGAGCGGGAACCCATGGCAATATAGGCGCCCCCGTAGGCCTTCCGTAAAATAACAGTAATCTTGGGAACGGTGGCCTCTGCATAGGCATAGAGGATTTTTGCACCATGCCGGATGATGCCGTTCCATTCCTGTTCCACCCCAGGCAGGTAACCGGGAGCATCAACGAAGGTGATCAGCGGCAGGTTGAAAGAGTCGCAGAAGCGGATAAAACGTGATGTTTTGTCCGAAGCATCGATGTCAAGACAACCTGACTTCACCCGGGGCTGGTTGGCAACAATACCTACCGCCACCCCGGCAAAGCGGGCGAAACCGACGACAGCATTTTGGGCATAGCGCTCATGCACTTCGAAAAAGATACTCCCGTCGACAACGCGTCGGATCACATCACAGACATCATAGGGCTCCTCGATATCATCGGGGATAATCCCCATGAGTCCTTCCTGCTCCAGTACAGGCTCCTGAGGGGACACCGCGGGGGGATCGTCCACATTGTTTGACGGCAGGTAGCTCAGCAAGGTGCGAACCTGGGCCAGGCTCTCCTCTTCACTGCCGGCAAAGAAATGTGCCGCACCGCTTGCTGAATTATGCACTGCCGCACCGCCCAGTTCTTCCACGGATACGGTCTCCCCGGTTACCGCTTTTATAACCTGGGGTCCTGTAACAAACATATGCCCCGTCTCATCAGCCATGAAAACAAAATCGGTCAAAGCCGGCGAGTAGACTGCTCCGCCTGCACAGGGACCCATAATCACCGAAATTTGCGGGACAACTCCCGAATAGCGCGTATTGCGAAGGTAGATCGATCCATAGCCGTTCAGAGCAGAGATCCCTTCCTGGATCCGCACCCCCCCTGAATCTTTCAATCCGATCAGAGGGGCTCCATTCTGCCCGGCCAGGTCGATGACCCGGCATATTTTTTGGGCGTGCATCTCGCCCAGTGCCCCCCCCGCAACGGTAAAGTCCTGGGCAAAGATATAAACACGGCGCCCCTCTATGGTCCCGTAACCGGTCACAACCCCCTCGCCCGGATTCTTTACCTCCGGGCTGCCTGCATCATCCAGGGCGCCCTGCACAAACATGCCCAGTTCCACAAAACTGCCCTCATCCAGAAGCATGCCGATCCGTTCGCGGGCAGTGTGCTTTCCTTTTTTGTGTTGCTCCTCGATCTGTTTTCCGCCCCCTCCAGATTGCGCCAGACGGCGTCTCTCCTGCAAGTGCTGCAACTTTTTCTCCATCATTTACTTTCACCGCTTTCTAAAGGTGTTGACCGGTGCGCGACAGGTTTCACCCCGTTCCATTATTTCCACCCGGGGTATTATCCCACCCCGCCCATTATATTCTTGCCACATATGGACGCTAACACTAATTGCACGTTCCCTAAAATGAACATTCTCCACGGATGCGCAGCCGTGGAGCAGTTTTTGGCAAATCCGGCAAGGAAGCTCTCAGCCATCCATGATAAACTCTTTATCTACTTGCACCAGTTATTAATTCGCAGGGCTTCAAAGGAAGTCCTGCTTTGTTTTCCCAACCAAATCCCTGCGCAAGGTTAGTATTTGAAAAAATTAAGAAAAGCATTATAATGAGGATGTCAGAAGAACACCTTAAGAGGTGAGTGTCGGGGTTCCCCTGAGGACCCTGATTCACAAAGATAGATCTCCTTTCACCTGTTCTTAAATATAACACCCTGCGGGCGTGGCGGAACTGGCAGACGCGCTGGACTTAGGATCCAGTGGGAGCACATCCCTTGGAGGTTCAAATCCTCTCGCCCGCACCATTGATTAATTAAAGCAACCTTCACAAAGTAGACACCATTTTTCTAAAGATCTCATAATCCTAACGCAAATATAGATAAAACATACACCGATATATGCGACGGAGCTATTACTGCTGGAAAATACAATTGTGCACGGCAGTAAGGCAGACGTCCCGCAAACCCCTTTTAATCAAAGCCCCAAGCAACGATATGGGTTCATTGGAGCTTTAATTGCGTTTAAAGATGTGTGTCAGCTCTGTACCACTGCCCGATTACCTGAGTGGAAATAAAGTGTAGTTGAGTCTCATTTCCTTTGCCTAGAATATAATTGCTGCTTGTTTGGAGTTTTACCGGCACTAGGCAACGATTCAGCGAGATATAATATAATCAGTAAAAGCGGCAGGATTCAACACCGCCGCGGTGAATAATGCTCAGAGGTGATTTCCTTTGTCCAAAATGCTGGCAATACTATCCAGCCCACGCCGCAACGGAAACAGCGAACTGGCCCTGCGTTCCTTTTACCGGGCTGCAGAAGAAAAAAATATCCCCGTAGAAATAGCCCGCCTTCACGAACTTCGTATGGAGACCTGCCGGGGTTGTGAGCGCTGCGCCGCCGATGGAGTCTGTATTGTTAAGGATACAATGGAGCCGTTTTACGACAAGGTTGCCACAGTAAAAGGCCTTGTTCTGGCCACGCCCATCTATTTTGGCTCGCTCTCGGCGCAATTAAAAATATTTATGGATCGCTTTCAATGCTGGTGGCAAGCCAAATACCGCCTTAAAAACCCCTTTGTTGACCTTAGGCAAAATAAAGCCGGGTTTATTATTTGCACGGGAGCGCTGTACAGAAAGGATTTCGGCGATAACATCGAGGCGATCGGTAAGGTCTTTTTCCATACCATCAATTACCACTTCGGCGGCTTCCTCTTCTTGCCGGGCCTAGATCAAAAAGGAGATATTAAAAACGATCCCGCCGCGCTAAAAGCAGCCTACGATGCCGGAGAAGAATTTGTGCAGTCATACCTGCTCTAACAAATTTTATGATTTGGGGCTTAAGTAAGGGAGCGCTTTCAAGTCTCTCCGCTTCCTATCTGATCGGGCTACAGTTAAAACCCGGACGGCTAACTCTTTACAACATTTCTTCGGCCAGGCAGACAATGTTTTCTACAGTAAAACCCATCTTCTCCATCACCAAAGGCACCCGGTGCAGAAGCGCTGAACTCCCTCATACCAATGATGCGGCCCCGGGTACCGTTATAACGTTTCCAGCCCATCGATTGAACAGCCTCCACAATAAGCCATTTTCTCAGCGTTGCTCGCGATGAAGGGTAACTAACAACCCTTGTCGTCCGGGAAATGCTACATCCGTGTGCCTGGTAGTAGTTAACAGCGGATTACATTTGTTCTTTGGTATACCTCGGGTGCTTTTTGTATTCTTCATGAAGGTTGCCTGTTTGCTGATATTCCCTGTACCAACGTACCAGCATACTAGGGCTCGGATATCCCAGTTCCCGTACAGTGGCAGCAACATTGAGATCGTATTTTATGTAAAACTGAACCGCCTTTATACGTTCTTCTAAAGAATACATGGACTACCTCCTGACTCCCAAAGTCTAGGTTTTCGTCCACACCCCCGAAACATCCAATGCTATTGTCTGACCAAAATTTCCCCTTCCCCTTTTTCATTGGCATCTCCCAAATACAGTTTAAACGCTGCAGTTTCACAGGATAGGGGGAAAACAAAGCCCTTGGATTTTAGATCTTTACATAATACCTTCCAGAAGGTAGGTTGATAGGTACAATTATAGTGAAAAACAGGCAGTAATTCTGCTGATGTTAAAAGGATAATCATACCTTTCTTCATATTTGATCCGATTCGAATTCCCGCATTACCCTTAACCACAATAGTCCCGTTAAGCATTCCGTAACCCAGCACCTCTTCACAGTCTCCCCCAACAGCGATAAGCCCTCCTTTCATCCTTGCACCTACCGCTCGCCCCGCGTTACCTTTGATCAAAATGGTTCCCCCGGTCATTCCCTGTTTTTCGCCCCGCCACCCCGCACCAATAAAATGCCCCGCAGAACCTGAAACGGCAATCTTGCCGCCAGTCATATGGGCGCCAAGCCAGTCGCCCGCGTTTCCTTTAACAACAAGGGAGCCACCCCTCATGGTAGTGCCTGCATGAAACCCCACAGAACCCTCAACAACCATTTCACCTTCTGCCATACCCCAGCCCAAGTTTTTAAACCTGGATAAATCCCCTTTGAGCAACAGCTTCACGGCGTTACCGGTTTTTCCCTCATCATCTCCCCTGGTTTCCACTCTAAAAAAGTCTTCTATTTTTATCTCCCGGTTACCAAGCAGCAGGGGAATACCGTATATTTCCTCCGGGCTTTTGCCTTTAAAATTCTCAGGAATAATCTTTTCCGCTTCAACCGGCAGGGGCGGCTGTTCCTTAAGCGTTAAAACCACTTGTGTTGTCAATGCAAACTCCCTCCTCGACTCTCAAGGGGACAAAATATACTGTTATGCTGTTAAAAGAATAAACTCAGCCGGCTCCGGGGGAAGGGAACCTTTTTGCCGATACTGTCCGCTGAGTGAGCAGGCAGGTTGTGAGTCCGAAAAGGCTCCCCCAACCCTGGAACAATTGCGTGGGTAGTTCACTCTTCCACAGTTTCGGTGTTCGCGGAGGGCGTCATTACATCGCGCCCCCGGTGCAACCGTCTACTTGCTGCTAAAACTGGACCAAACCTGAATCAGGCTAAAACCTCATGCAGGTGAATCTTAATATCACCCAGGTTTCCCTCGTAATTGCCGGCAGTGATCCGTTTTACCCCGGGGACTTCAACTGCCGCCCTGATCCCTGCCGCCATAGTTTTAGCGACCAATTCTTCGGTGACACCGTCAATTATAATTTCATAAACCGCATTGACATCCTCTGTTAACATGCTGTTGTCAATTTTTCCACGGAGTGTAGGGCAAAATACCGTATTGGTGGAAGCCGACAAGAATTCGTACTTTGAGCCGACCCTGCTGCCGCTGCGCACTACTCCCCCGGGGAATGGTAGAATTACTCCGCGGGTTCCCTTCACTTTTTCAACAGCCGCCTCGGCAGACTTCAAAGCTGCTTCCACCGACTCGGCTAAAATCAGGAAGTTGCCCCCGCCCACTGTCTTGGCCATTGTAAACTCTTCTTGAACCAGAAACTCACCGTCCATTACCGGTACCCGCCAAAAACATGTACCTGAAATATCCTTGCTAAGCTCGTAACCGTCTCCGAAAAATTTCAAATTACCACCAACAACAAATTTGCTCAGTCCCTCATGGCCTGAAGGGTATTCCGGGAAACCTGCGTCAAAACAGGCCGAAGTAGGCGAGGTCAAGACACCCTGCCCTACGCGCATCATCACAATTTCCTCTAATGCAGCCTTGTCGGGACCGAAAAAAAGGCAATCAAGGCTGGCCCTACCATCCGGCGAGTCTGGCGATTTTCCTTCAATAGCAGCTTCCACACCACACCCGATTATTGATGTGGCATAACCTGTTACCGCTTTCGCCGCATGCTCTGCCCAAGTTTCGTTAATTGCTGTCACCCGGATACGGGAAGCATACATGGTAAACGCTTCTGCATAAGTGTTTTCAATCTCCACGCCATTTAATTGCATGATCAAACCTCCATTTAATTTTATGGTGAAACAAACCTGGGATCTCCACTTTACTCCCTACCAACATTGCCTCCCGCTGCAAAGGGAAAAGTAATCATACCCGCCTATCCATGCCGTCGGCACTACTAAATAGAACCACCTCCCCTAACCACATTTGGCCACCTCGGCTGCCAACAGAATACTCGGTCGACAAATCATTTAATCGCAAGAGATCTCCTGCGGGCGCAAAAGATACTCATCTTGCACGGCAAAATTTGACAACTGGACAGTATAATATTTGTTGAAATCATCCACCAGATCAGGCATTAGAACCGTAGATCCGTCTGGAATTACAAAAAATCTTCTGCCAGGAACATCTTCCCGGTTCTGTTCGTTACTGTAAACCGCTTTGCCATCTTTTAGCACATAGGCGGCTTTGGCAAACATCTCCTTTTTATTTTTCTGCTTTCGATAGATCGCCACATCCGCATCTGCGCCCGCCCCCAGGTGACCTTTTTGACTTAAT
>CAZQEV010000099.1:0-6095 GCA_964592135.1 uncultured Syntrophomonadaceae bacterium | reverse complement strand
TGCAACGGATTTATAGCCGGGTGAACATACCATCCGCTCCAGGTGGGGCCCAGGCTGCGGCGGATTTCAAAATGCAGGTGCGGCCCGGTGGAACGTCCCGTTGAGCCGAGGCGGGCAATGGTTTGCCCCCGGGAGACCTTCTGCCCTGCGGAAACAAGATTGGCATTGTTGTGCAGGTAGAGAGTGTAGTAGCCGCCATGATTGATCACAATATAGTTGCCCTGGGATGAACCCCATCCAGAAACAACCACGGTCCCGCCTTCTGCGGCAATGATCGGAGTGTTCAGCGGCGCAGCAATATCGATACCCCTGTGCCCGCTGTGAAAACGCTGCGATATTCTCCCTCCCCCGGCTACCGGCCAGGCAAATCTTTTTAGGGTGCCCCGTTCCACGATCTGGGCAACGGGTTCGTTGATAACATGCGTTGAAACTGTCTCCCTGGACTGCTCCACCCCATTTTCACGGGTCACCAGATAGACAGCCTTCTGCAGGCCATTTTCCCCCTGGGAGACAACCCTGCTCTCACCGGCATACATTTTGTCGCTGGAGATATATTTTGTGGCAAAGGGGATCTGCTCCCTGGCAGTGACCCTTTCCACACTTCTCACATGCACGGCAGGCACGGTTGGCTCCGTCTCATCTTCCCCGGCGCTCCGGCCAAAGCGGGAGACGATCTCTCGCGAAGCCGGCAGCATCTCAGAATCCTGATTTTGCGCTGTCAGTATGGAGACAATCTCCTCGGATGCATAAACCTGCTCCGGCTGAACGGTGCACTTTTCACCGGCAATCTCCTCGAGCAGCTCTACATCCAGCAGCTCAACCTCCTCACCTTCGCTGACAAAAGCCGAACAGATTCCCTCAATAACGCTGTCCACTCCACTCATCGTAGCTACCGGCGCTACGGGAGAGCCGTCAACAGTAACCAGAACGGCATCGGTAAGGAATGAGAGCCGCTGCATCAAGGCTTCCCTGGCCCCCTGGATATTTTCTTCCTCATCGGGGCGGTATTCCCGCGTCAGGGTAATCTCCTGCTCCGGATAGATCTCCATTCCGTAGAGAGAGCTGCATTTGCCGGTCAAATCTTCAAGAAATTGATCTACTTCCTCAGCATCCCGCACCAGTCCTATTTCAACTCCCTCCACCCGAACGGCGTAGAGGTGGCTGTAAAGGTAATCGTGAAGTCGCAGCAGGCCTCCCAATGCCAGGCAAGAGAGAACCAGATAAAGCGACCAGTGAAGAGTCTTCCCTTTCAGCCGGCGCTGAAGCTTTTTGAGTTCATGAGAATAATAAAGGCGCTTAAGGCGAAGCACTAACATCTTTCCTCGCGGGGGTAATTCAGACATGCCCTAATGACCTCCTGTCACGAAAGAATTCATCCGCTGCATAAAACGTCTGCTTTCTAAAATGTTAAGACGAGATAACACTTTCTTAACAAGTTTAACAATACTCTAGTATTCAGTTCTTGTCTACTGGTAAGTTATTCCTTAGACAGGAAGTCTAAGGTGGCTGAGCCGGTAATTGACGCAGGTGTCAGGGGCATCACGATACAGCGGCCGCTTTTTTAAAGCAGGTCCAAATGCCTGCCTGCCGCCGGTTATAAACAAGGGAAAAGCACCCACTTTGCCCTAAACAGCGGATGCTCTTCAAAGATTGCCTGGGGTAGCAAGGCGCTATCTTCTAATCTGCTCCAGGATATCCTTTTTCAGTTTCTCCAGTTTTGACTCCGCTTCTGCGGCGCTACCGGCACTGACAGAAAAATATAATTTTATTTTGGGCTCGGTGCCGGAGGGGCGGATGCAAAACCAGGCGCCGCTTTCCAGCCGGTAATAGATCACTTCGGAACGGGGCAATTCTATCGGGTGCTCTTCTCCTGTCAATAGATCCCAGCTTTTGCGCAGGTCGTAATCCCGTTTTTCAACAACCCTCTCTCCCGCAGCCTCCGGCGGAAGGGAGGCAAAGGTGCGCATGATCCTGCCGGCTTTCTCCATATCCTGCAGACCCATAGAGACGAGGTCCTCCCGAAAGAAGCCGTGTTTCAGCGAAAGCTGCCCCAGAACATCCGGCAGCGTGCGCCCTCTTTCCTTGTGGAAAGCGGTCATCTCGGCAATGAGAAATGCTCCTCCGACGGCGTCTTTGTCCCGGCCAAAAGTGCCTGCCAGAAAACCGTAGCTCTCCTCGTAACCGAAGATGAAGCTGAATTCTCCTGTCTCTTCAAACTTTTGCATCTTCTCGCCGATGTATTTAAAACCGGTGAGAGTCTCCATGGTCCTGACCCCATAGGAGTCAGCCACCTTGCGGCCCAGATCTCCGGTGACGATGGTCTTGATCATGACCGCATTGGCCGGCAGCGCTCCCTTTTCGGTCAGCCTTTCCAGGAGATAATCCAACAGCAGGGCGCCGATCTGGTTGCCATTGAGGTGGATATATTCCCCGGAGCCGTCGCGGACGGCGCAGCCGACCCTGTCGCCGTCGGGATCGGTAGCCAGGACCAGATCCGCCTCTTCGCGGAGGGCCAGCTCCAGGGCCATCCCAAAAGCTTCCGGATCTTCGGGGTTGGGCGCCGCCACTGTGCTGAACTGCGGGTCTGGTATCATCTGCTCCTCGACCAGGGCCAGGTCAACATAGCTGCACCGGCGCAGCAGATCAGGGATATGAGCGGCACCGGTACCGTGCAGCGCCGTGTAGACCACTTTCAGCCTTGCCTGCGGCCGGTATAGAGAAAGCGAACTGATCGCCCGGCGGTAAGAGCGGTCATTATCCGCGCCGATTATCCGGAGCAGTCCCTTTTTCTCCGCCTCCTCCCGGGATATACTCCTGACATCGTCAAAGAGATCAACCTTTGAAATAGCTGCGGCAACGTCGTCGATGAAGGGTGAAACCGCCTGCCCGCCGTCAGGACCGTAGATCTTGTAGCCGTTGTACTGCGGCGGATTGTGGCTGGCTGTAATCACGATCCCCGAGACACAGCCCAGTTCGCGCACAGCAAAGGAGAGCTGCGGTGTGGGGCGGACAGCATCAAAAAGAAAGGCGGTAATCCCGTTGGCGGCCAGAGTCAGAGCAGCATCAACGGAAAACTCCCGGGAAAAACGCCGCGTATCGTAAGCAATGGCCACCTTTTTCCTTGCCGGTTCCAGGTCCAGGCTGTTGATATAATCGGCCAGTCCCTGTGTCGCCCGCCGCACGATGTAGCGGTTCATCCTGTTCAAGCCCGCTCCGATGATGCCGCGCATCCCCCCCGTACCAAAAGCCAGTTCCTCGCTGAAAGAGGCGGCAATCCTTTCGCTGTCGCTCTCCATGGACTCCAGCTCGCGCCTGCTTTCCTGATCAAGGCTGGGATGATCCAGCCATCTGCGATAGTGCTGCTCGGGTGTAAGCCTTCCGGCCTGCTCCACGCGACCGAAATCATCCTCATAGCGGACGATATCATCTTCACCCAGGTAACTGCCGTTCTGCACCTCGATCACCTCCAGCAACTCCTCACCGGGATTCTCCAGGCGGTGCTTCGCCCCCGAAGGAATGAAAGCGCTTTCGCCTTTCTGCCGCAGGAGCTCTGCTTCGCCGACGGTGATCAGCGCCTTTCCCCGGACCACGACCCAGTATTCCGAACGGTGGCGGTGGCTTTGCAGACTGAGGCGCTTCCCGGGCTTGACAGTAAGCCTCTTCACCTGATAGCCCTCACCCGTCTCCAGTGAAGTAAAATTTCCCCAGGGGCGGTATACAGTGCGGTGTTGCAACGCCTCCGGATCGCCTCTTTGCTCCAGCGCCGCAGCCAGCTCCCTGACCTTCTGAGAACGGTCCAGCGGACAGACCAGCAGCGCATCGCCTGTCTCCACCACGGCCATGTTCTCCAAACCCACCGCACCTACAAGGCGCTTTCGGGCCAGCACCAGATTGTTGGAGCTCTCGATAAGCATGGTGCGCCCCTCGCAGTAATTGCCCGCTTCGTCCCTGGGCGAGATCTTGTAGTAGGCTTCGAAACTGCCCACATCGCTCCAGGGGATCGCCGTGGGGATCACCGCTACATCTGCCGCCCTCTCCATGATCCCGTAATCGATGGAAATGGGCTTGATTCCGGCGTAGGCTTGCCCCACTGAATCTTCGTTTGCGAAATCTATTCCCTCAAGAGCTGCCGCCAGCTCCGGTAGATAGCGGCGGCAGGCTTCGGTGATCGCCTCCAGACTGAACACGAACATGCCGCTGTTCCACAGGTAGCGGCTGTCTTCCAGATAAGCCGCGGCCTGCGCCGCCTCCGGCTTCTCCACAAAGCGCTCCACAAGAAAAGCACCGCCGTCAAGCTGCCGGCCGCAGCAGATGTAACCATAACCGGTTTCCGCATACTGCGGCGCAATCCCAAAGGTGACCAGTCCATATGTTTTAGCGGCTTCCTCACCCTGTGTGAGAAGCTCAATATACTGTTCTCCCGCCGGAATGAAATGGTCCGAGGGAAGAACCGCCATAACCGCTTCTTTCTCCTTTTTGCCCCTTGACAGGAACCAGGCGGCCAGACCGACGGCCGGAGCGGTATTGCGCGATTGCGGCTCACAGAGCAGCGTCACCTTTTCCGGGTCGATATTGAGATCGGAAAGCTGACTGCGGATCTCGCCTGCCTGGTCTGCGTGGGTGACCACGATGATCTTCTCGGCCGGAATCTTCGGCGCCACCCTGGCCACAGTTTCCTGAAAAAGGCTTCTCTCTGACCGACCTAAAGACAGATATTGTTTGGGGTACTGTTCCCGGCTGAGCGGCCACAGTCGGGTCCCGCTGCCGCCGGCTAGAATTACGGCATACAATCCTGAGTTCACTCCCTAAAAAATGCTTTAGATAATCTGTTCAGATGTTCTTCCGCTGAGGCGAAGCGGCGCCGGCCACCTCATCGATCCCTGTGTAACTCTGGTGTGAGGCCAGGTGCATGCGGTGCAGCGCCATCAACAGGGACAGCGTTGATTCGCCGCCCTGGTTTAAGTTCACCCCGCCCGGCATGAGCCCGTCAAAACAGCCGCCGCTGCTAAAATCATAGAGAGGCTGATGAATATCATTGTTGCCGAAGAACCAGTTGAATGACCAGTCCATGGCGATTTGCCATCGGGGCTCCCCCGTTGCCAGATAGGCCTGGGCACAGGCGTCGACAAGCGCCGCCGCATCGAGAGGCTGCTGGTCAAAGCGGGCTTTCTCGCCGCCGCGGCGGCACCATCCATCGTTGCCCACCAGGGAAAGCTGCCCTCCGCCGGTATCGGTCTGGATCGTTATGAGCCAGTTCAGAGCACAGAGCCCTGCCTGAATAATTTTCTCTTCCTGCAAATAGCTCCCTGCTGCGATAAGGGCCTGGGGGATCCTGGCGTTGTCATAGGTCACTGTCTCCTCAAGCCAGAACCAATCCTCCGTAGCATACTCTGCAAACAGACGGTAAAGCCTTCCGCTGAGCTTCTCCAGCAGCGTGCGCGCCTCAGGGTCCCCGCCGAAGCGCTTCAGGTAATGGATCACTCCGATGATGGCAAAGGCCCAGGCGCGGGGCGAGGTAAAGGAAGGCAGCGTCAGAAGGCATTGCTTGAAAAGCGGTGTGACCAGCCCTAAAAGGTCATCATCGGGAGGATGGGCAATAGTGTAGCCCAGAGCCCAGATGCTGCGCCCATGGCTGTCCTCGGAACCGCTGTCATCCTGCCAGTGGCGCTGGTATGACAGCATGTTGCGCATCCTCCCCTTTTCCCGGTTGTAAGCATGAAGCAGGAAGCTGAGGTAGGTGCGGAAATACGGCAGAATGCTCTCATCTTTGAACAGGCGCCAGTGCATCACGGTAACGATAAGCGCCCGGGCATTGTCATCTGTGCAATAGCCGTGGGTCCGATCGGGCACCGTGTAAAGAGCGTGCTGGAAAAGGCCGGTGTCATCGGTGAGTGTGCGCAGATGATCGAGGCGTATCTCGGGCAAAACGGCGCTTTCGGTTACAGCAAGGCTCTGGACGGTTTTTTTGGCCCTGCCGCTGAATTCCAGCAAAGCCCTTTCAAAGGCGGCGGCGTAGCTGCGGGCCACCTCGCTCCAGATCATTTTCCGGCCGTACTGGTAAGACAGTTTGCGCATGCGGGTGCGCAGCTCCCTGT
>CAZQEV010000098.1:0-6223 GCA_964592135.1 uncultured Syntrophomonadaceae bacterium | reverse complement strand
ATGCCGAAAACCCCCCCGGGGAATTCCAGGAGTTCGCCGGCCATGACATGTTCCAACTGGACATGAGCGATGCCGTCACCCACATAGGTGACAACACCCTTGTTCTCTATCTCTATCTCCAGCTCGTAACTTTCTATCTGCTGCATCAAGATGCTGGTAATCTCTTCGATATTGCTATCCAAACCCCGATCACCCCTTTACATCAGCTTAACCATAGTTCATGTCAAACTGTCTTTAAGTGGTCGCCTATGCGAGCGAGCTTGCGCTTCGCACTGGCATCTATGACCCGGTCTTCCCAACGTAAAACCATCCCCCCCAGTATCCGGGGATCGATTCTTATTTCCAACCGGATTTCTTTCCCCACAACCCCGGCCAGCCTCTTCTTTAATTCAGATTCAAGAGCAGGGGTTATATCAGAGGCCAGTGTCACCTCAACAGGTTCAACATCTTTGTCCTCATCCAGAAGGCGCTGATACTCTGGAACAATGGATAGGATCATCTCTTCTCTTTCCCTGCTCAGCAGCCGGGGAAGAAGTCTCTTTAAAGCCAACTCTTTTTCCTGAAGAGAAATGAGATCTTGTTGAAGAATATTCTGAATTTCAGCGTCTTCATCCATTCTCCTTTTTAAGGAAAGCAGCTTTTCTCCCAATTCTTCTGCCTGCCCTATTCTACGAGCTTCAGAAAAAAGGGCTTCTGCATAAACCCGGGCTACCCTGTCTTGACTCACTGTAACCTTTCCACCTCCGACAGAGCTTCTTTAATCAGATGCTCCTGGTCATTTGGGGTCAGGGCGCGTGCCATAACCTTGCCTGCAGTCATCACCACAAGATCAGCCGCCTGTCTGCGAATGTCTGCCAGAGCTGCTCTTTTCTCTCTTTCTATCTCCATCCGGGCCTGTTCCATAACCCTGCCCGCTTCCTCTTTAGCCTGGGTCACCAGTTCTGCACGTGTAGTTTCGGCCATTTTGGCGGTCTTCTCCAGAATAGCCTGGGCCTCCTGGTGTGCTTCGTCTATTTTATGCTGGTAATTTGCCAGTACCTGCTCCGCCTCTTCCCGGGCCGAATTGGCTTTTTGTATATCACCGTCTATTTTTTCTTCCCTGTCAGCAAAACTCTTCGAAAGTGGCTTCCACAGGATGTAATAAAGAATCACCATGACCACCGCCACATTTAATGCTTGAAACAAGAAAGTTGCAGGGTCAAATTTCAGGGCATCAAAAATGGCTCCCATAACGTCACCCCCTTGATTATTAGAAGTCGGGGCGGATAAATAAAAATGTTAATTTATCCGCCCTCTGAAAATCTAGACGACTTTGGTCCACAGAAGGATGGCGATCACAAAGGAAAAGAGAGTCAACGCTTCGATGAAAGCCAGGGCCAAAATCAGGGTGGTCCGGATATCTCCGGCGGCTTCAGGCTGCCTGGCAGTGCCCTCCATGGCAGCTCGCGCAGCTATGCCTTGACCGTACGCAGAACCAAAAGCGGCCAGAGCTACGGCCAGAGCTACGGCTAAATAACTCATCATTACCTACCTCCCAATAAATTATTTTTAGTGTCCCTGGACCAGGCTGGTTATATAGACCACTGTCAGCAGCGAAAAGACCAGGGCTTGAATAAGACCCATAATTACCCCCAAGATCATCACCGGGGTGGGCACCAAAAAGGGGATCAGCGCAAACAACACCGCCACCACCGTTTTTTCGCCGAACATATTCGCAAAGAGACGGAGCGAAAGCGAAACCGGCTTGACCAGCTCTTCAATAACATTTAAGGGAAACAAGAAGGGGTTGGGCTGGAAAAAATGCTTGATATAACCCCACAGTCCCTGCTTCTTGATACCGATGAGCTGAACCAGAATAATCGTCACCACTGCAAAGGCAACTGTAGTAGAAAGATCGGTAGTGGGCGGTCTCATCCCCGGAATCAACCAGGAGAGGTTCAGGAATAGAATAAACACAAAAAGGGTCCCCACCAGCGGGAGATATTTACGCCCTTCCTTGCCCATGTTAGTTTCCAAAAGATCATAGAAAAAATCGGCCAGCATTTCCAGAAGATGCTGGGACCCCCTGGGGACAATACTTAATTTTCTGGTGAACAGAAAAGCCAGGGGTAAAAGGATGGCCATGATCACCCAGGTGTTAACCACAGTAGAGGTTACGGGAATAGAACCAAGGTGAAAGACAACCGACGGCTGCACATGTTCCAAAACTCCCTGTAAAGCTTCAAACCCCAATTAAACTGTTCCTCCTTTCCCTAAAATAATTAAAAATGATCTACCCATGTATGTCATTACCTGAGTAAGTAGACCGGTTAAAACACCAAAAAGAAAAGACTCTCCGCCCAATATGGAAAGCCCCAACAGACTGAAGAGAATGAGCATCCTGATAAGCGAACGTGTGATTAACCTGACAGTGGCTTTTTGAGGAGAAATACCCTCCGGGTTGGTGACAGCGATCATCTGCCATCGATAGAGCAACCAGGCCACAAAAGCAGACATCGCTACCCCCAAAGCATAGAGCCTGTAGCCCAACAACAATGCGACTATAGAAATGCCTGCACCCAGCATGATCATTGTTTTTTCTGTAACGTCAACCCTGTCATCGCGACCAGCCATTTTATGCTTTCCCCTTCAGTCCTTCCTACAGCCCCTGGCTTAACTGCTTCATTATCGTTCCTTATCTCTTTCATTAATTTGACATTGTATTATTATTTCTTTATGTTGTTTCTCTTCTTGTAGTTTTTTCTCTTTATCTATTTCAACTAATTTGGATAATTCGCTCCATAAGTTATAAAATCCTGCTCCGATCCCCAAAAAAATGCCTAATAATAAAAATAGCGGGGATGTGCTCAGGCGCCGATCAAGCCAGTCGCCGCCAAAAATCCCCAGCAGCATCGTCAGGGTCATGGCAACTCCAAGGGAAAATGCCAAATGCAGGTAACGCACATATTTTATCCAGCTTTTTTTATTATCCATCCACTATAATCTCCGCGGAGGGAAATCTTTTTCTTGGTAAGATCCTGCTAAAAAATAATTCAACCTCCTCCTGTTCTATTTCTATTTCCACCCTGGTGTAGAAAAACCTGCTTTATACCCGGCCGAAAGAACGTCCTCCCGGTGGGAACACCGCGGATACAGGCTGCCAAGGATACTGATAACATTTAACATTCTTTAATTGACGATGAGAATCCTTCCAAGTTAATAATTTGACCGCAGCAGCACGGCTGCTTGAGCAGCAATCGCTTCGCCTCGCCCGCACACTCCAAGCCCTTCGGTTGTAGTCGCTTTTATCGAAACACCACCCTCCGGAAGATTCAATATAGAGGTAACATTATTCTTCATATCCTCGATAAAGGGGGAAAGCAACGGAGCCTGAGCAATTACCACCATGTCGGCATTTGCTACGGAATAATGCTTATCTCCGATAATTTTTTTTACTTCACCCAGAAGCTTCAGGCTCGATATTTTCCGATAGCGGTGATCATCAGGGGGGAAGTAGTAACCGATATCGCGAAGCCCGGCCCCCCCAAGCATGGCGTCCATCAGCGCGTGAAGGAGTACATCCGCATCTGAATAACCTTCCAGGCCCTGTGCAAAGGGTATAATGACCCCGCCAAGGATGAGTGGAATGCCCTCGTTCAGCTTATGCAAATCGAAACCGATACCGACCCGGAACAAATCTACCGCCCCCTTTTGATCAGAGTTTCGGCAAAAAGGAGGTCCAGGGGATGAGTGATCTTGATATTGGCCGGACTTCCTGCTACAGCGTAGATCTTTTCGCCCAACAGTTCCAGCAAATAAGCATCATCGGTAGCCTCAACTCCGAGAATCTGCGCTTTCCGGTAGGCTTCAATGATCAGATCACGGCGGAATAGCTGTGGGGTTTGAGCGCGGCGCACAGTTTCACGGGAAATGGTGCGGCTAATCGTGCCGCTTATGGAAATCTCTTTCAACGTGTCTGTAACCGGAACTACGGGAACCGCAGCACCCCACCGTGAGGCCGCCTCAAGGAGCGTTTCAAAAAGATCGGATTTGAGAAAAGGGCGGACCCCGTCATGGATGCAGACCATCTCTACTCCGAGAGACACTGCCTGGAGCCCCTGAAAGATAGAGTCCTGCCTTCGCTTACCACCTTCAATAAAGGTTATTTTTTCGAGAGAACAAAAGGGCTTGATCGTATCATGGGCAAAAACAGTATCTCCGGGGGGCACAATGACCAGGATCTGACTGACCGCGCGGTGGCGGACAAATGTCTCCAGGGACCGGGCCAGAATGGGAATCCCTTCAAGCATGAGATACTGCTTCTTGATTTCGCCGCCCATGCGCTGTCCCTGTCCTGAAGCGGCGATCAATGCGGCAACCTGCATTACCTGACTCCAGATACTTTTTCCACTGAACTTTTTGGTTTGGCAAAAATCATCCGGCCGGCCGCTGTTTGTAAAACGCTGGTGACGAGCACGTCTATAGTTTCTCCGATATGACGCTTGCCACCCTCAACAACAACCATGGTCCCATCTTCAAGGTAGGCCACTCCCTGACCCACTTCCTTGCCGTCTTTGATAATCTGCGCCGTCATCTCTTCGCCGGGTAGGACTACCGGCTTAACCGCGTTGGCCAACTCGTTGATATTCAACACTGTGATGCCCTGCAATTCACAGACCTTGTTTAAGTTAAAATCGTTGGTGATAATCTTTCCGTTTAGCACCTTGGCCAGGCGAACAAGCTTGCTGTCTACCTCGCCAAGCTCTTCAAAGTCACCCTCATAGATCTGCACAGGCGTATCCATCTCTTTCTGGATCTTGTTCAGGATGTCAAGGCCCCGCCGCCCCCGGTTGCGTTTAAGAAGGTCGGGCGAGTCGGCGATATGGCGGAGTTCTTCAAGAACAAATCCGGCCACAACAATTATCCCTTCCAAAAAACCGGTCTTGCAGATATCTACAATCCGGCCGTCAATAATTGCACTGGTATCAAGAATTTTGAAGGTTTCATTGTCCGCAGCAACAGCGGCACGTGAATTCCGATTAAAAAATGAGGTTATAAAGGCAAATTCCTCTTTGCGGCTAAAAATAAAGCGTACTCCGAGAAAAACAAGCAACAGGATAACCACAGGGGCAATGTATACGCCGGCGTGGGGGATTTTATATATCGGGTAGCTGATGAGCAAACCGAGAACCAGGGTGAAGATCATGCCGACAACTACAAGGATGATATCTTGTGTCGGCACCTTTTTCAGCCTGCTTTCACACCAGTCCAGAAAGCGGCGGCACACACCGATAAAAGGAGGAGTAATAAAATAAAAGATCAAACCAAAGAGACCGCCGCCAACTGCGGAATAACCCCAGGATGAAAACGACATTTCAGGGCTGCCGATAACGGCAACAACACCCGGCCCCGCGTAATTAAACAAAACGGCACCTGTGACTATCCCCAAAAGAGCACCAAGGACTTGCAAAACTTTTCGCACCATGTTATCACCTCCTGATCAAAACAGATGATGGCAATCCGAATGGGCTAAAATGAGTTTTTACATAACAATTATAACGTATAGTTTTAACTAGAATCAAGCTGGATTATACATTATTGTTTAGGAGGTGTGGGACTTGGGGGTGGTCAGCCTGGATAATCCTCAAAAATTCCTTCAAGGGCATTGATAATCTCGGTCTGGTCAATACCCTGGACCAGGAACAGCTCACTGATGAGAATTTGCCTGGCGCTTTCAAGCATTTTACGCTCTCCGGTCGAAAGACCTTTTTCACGATCGCGCAGTGTAAGATTACGCACAACTTCAGAAACTTCTAGAATGTCACCGCTTTTTATTTTTTCAAGGTGATCGCGATACCGCCGATTCCAGTTGGAGGACATTTCACCATTGTGGTTCCGCAGCACTTCAAATACTTCCGCGATCCTCTCCTTGCCAATAACTTCACGCAGTCCAACTCTCAGGATGCTGTCCGTCGGGATCATCACCTTCATCTCCCCAACAGGCAGTTTCATCACATAATATTTTTTACGGACACCGAGAATTTCTTTTTCTTCAATCGCTTCAATCACACCGGCGCCGTGCATAGGGTAAACCACCCTGTCTCCAATATTGAACACATGATCCGCCTCCTCGCATCCCCCTTGAAACATAGTAACACAGCGCCCTGATGGTGTCAAATAAGCAAATATCATAACATATTCAATATTTAATTACAATATTATTTTTTACCCCAGCCACCCCCCG
>CAZQEV010000097.1:0-6227 GCA_964592135.1 uncultured Syntrophomonadaceae bacterium | reverse complement strand
GAATAAGATCGACAGTTCCGGCTGCAATGGACCGCTTCTTTTCCAGGTAGGAGATATACCAGTCTGTTTTCTCCAGATCCGACGGCAGCTCCACCTTGGCCAGCATAATCCCATCGAGACCCGGTAAAACAACCGCCGCCAGATCATCGATGGTCAAACCTGTGCCCAGTGCATTTATCCTCACGTAGCAGGCGGCGGATCGAGCCTGCTTCAGCGCTGCGACCACAGCGGGCCTGACATTTTCCTTTTCACTTAAAGGCACCGCGTCTTCCAGATCCAAAACAACGGCATCAGCCGTTAAGCTGAGCGCTTTTTCAACTCTGCGAGCCACGTTGCCCGGTGCAAATAAGAGAGAACGTAAGAGCAAAATCAGATCATCCTTTCCTTAAATATTCTCAATAAGGAGGGCAACTTCATTGATTGAATTATACTCTACTTCTCAGTTCCCTGCAGGTTTATGGCGCCGTCCAACACGCCCTGATTCTCATTCTGGACGCTCTTCTCCAACAGGCGGACCAGGGCATGATCACCACCATGGTCACTTTTATTTATTCAAGCGATCAACTTCTACCCCTTAACCAATGAGATGCATTCTGATATAAAAAAGAGACAGGCGTAAGCGACTCAGGATCCGGCGGCTTCTCCAATCCTGCCCACAATGCTGAAGACTCCGGCCTGGGGATCGTGAAGGTACTCTTTTGCCAGGCGAAAATTTTTAATCTCACCGGTGCTGCGCAGGTGAAGGCGCGGACCGGTGCAGTGCAGAGGCGTAGCGCCCACATTAATGCTGCGGTTTCGATGGGGAGTGATGGGCAGATCCTGGCTGATCATCTCTCTGACCATCCCTTCCACAACAGCCAGATCAGCAGGCGGCCGGCAACTGTAGTAGAGAATAAAGCCGTTGCAGACATCGCCGTGGCCCTCGGCCGGCGGCACACCCAGCTTCTGCAGCACCATCTGGGTGATATCTTCGGCGGAGTGCGCCATTTTGCGGTAGTAAAGAGACTTGAAAACCACCGCTTTGATCTCATCGGGAAAGGGACCAAAAGGGCCGGGTCGCGCGATGATCACCTCCTGGCCGATCCCCACCAGGACATGGGCATTCATCTTCAGAACGGGGTAGAGCAGATCAAAGTGCTCCACAATCACCCGGCACCCTTCGCGAAGCCCTTTGCGCAGCGCTTCGGCCAGTAGCGGCGGCTGTGTAAAGGCCTGTTCAAAGTGCATATCCAGATGATAGGTATGATGTTCAAATAGATCGCTCTCAAAATGATGCAGCAGGGGCAGGGGACGCACGTTGATCCCCTCATCGTCATTGGTCAGCTCCAGCCCGGGAAACATCCCCTGAATCAACACAGATTTGCCGGCCCCGGCATCACCGATCACACCCACCAGGCTGTCTTCGGCGGAAAGGTAGCGCTGTCCCAGGTGCGCACCCAGCCCGAGGATCCTTTTGCGCCCCCGGGGCGCAAAATATACCGCTCTGATCAAATATTCATGAGGCAGCATCGCTGATCACCTCGTTCGCAGTCCGGGATCTGATCCGGAAAAAGTACTATTGTCTCTTCTTGCACGGCAGTGCTCCATATCCCCTTTTCTTTATTACAGCACCCTCAACAACCGTTTCATGCGGGCTGCCAACAGGATGAGTTGCGACGCTGACAGGCTTTTCCCAAAAGCGGCAGCAGCCGCATAAGGGCGGGATCATGAATGAAGCATTTTCCATTCAAGTATTCGCAGCGCCCGCTGCATCTCGTTGTAAACAATCATCATCCCCTCGTCAACACCCATCCCCGGTTTGGCCAGCATCTGGTCAGGCCTCGCCGCCAGAGCGGCATGGACGCAGACCTGCGCCGAGCGGTCGGTCTCGTTGCAGGTGCCTCCCAGATAAGCGCCCACGCCTCGCTTTTTGGCATAGAGAATCGCTTCTATGCTATTATGCAGGCTCCCCAGGTCCGGTGTCTTAACCTGGATCATATGAGCAGCACCGGCATTGACAAAATCGCGGACATCTTCCAGGGTGTTGCACCACTCATCAGCGACAATTTCAACTCCGACGCCCTGAGCGAGAAGTTTCTCTTTCAGCTTCGCCAGCCCCTCAATCTGCTGATCCTTTGAACCCAGATCAACTGGTCCTTCCAGGCGCAGCTTTAGGGGCGCCGCCGCCTTTTCGAGGCGGCCCAGGTAGGCGCTGATCCGGTCAAGATCATTTTCAAAAGCCAGGCCCAGGGTGCCGTATACATCGATATGCAAAACAGGAGAGTAATTTTTGCCGCCCAGCTCTTCAACCCGCCGCCGCAGCCAGACTGTATAATCAAGCAGCTTTTCGCCCTTTGGACCAAGTTTGCTCTGTACATGATTGATCAGTCCGTGGGGTAATACATTTGCTCTTTTGATCATGGCTTTATCGGCGTTGGTGTAGCGCTCGTCACCGGTCTGGGCAAAGATGGGTATCGGCTCCAAAAGGAGAGGCAGGCCGTACTCTTCGGCCAGCACCTCGCACATAAGTTTACGGCTCTGTAGAGAGACGGCATGCAGCAGAGCCTGCGACAATCCATAACGCAGGGCCGTATGCAGTCTCTTCCCATCAGGGCCGGAAAGGGCATCAAACTCGCGGGCCGGATCGCGGAAAGAATTGATCTCAAGACCCCGCAGCCGTTCGGCCAGATATTCTTCCACCAGGGGAATGAAATCTGCAGCCAGGAACAGCGGATCCCGCCCGTCGGCACCGGAATACTGTACCGCCGCACAGTCGCCGAAGGCAATCTCACCGCCGGTAAGGAGAAATATAATGCTTAAAGATTCGCCGCGCTGGCGCACCTCGCTAAAGCCTGCGGTGAGCGGAGTTCCGCGGTATGCGGCGCCATCCTCCACGGCGCCCATCTTGATCGCCGCCTGATCGTCAAAATAGAAACCGGTAAGGCCGGGAACAGCCAGGACATTCTCGATTCTCATCTTCAAGCTCTCACCTCGGTTTTCCCACCAGCCGGCCCTTGCTGATGGCGTAGATATCGTCTATGACCATGCGAAAACCCGGTTCTCTTTTTTCACTGAGGCCCCGCTGTTTTACTTTGGCTGCATGAAAGTTGCGGGTCTCTGCAGAAAAGGGCAGTTCACCAAAGCGCAGGATCCTGATGGCTCCTTCCCGATCGCGCACGGGAATGACACTTCCCCTGGTCCAGCGCGATGGGGCAAAGGGAATATCGAGCACCCCCGCCTCAAAGGAGCGCACAGCGCCCAGAGCAAGATCGCCTTCACCGAGTTTCAGCACTCCGGCGATAATCTCATCCACTTCCCGCTCGATGAGCGCCTCTTCTTCGCGCAGCTTCTCTGTTTGGATCAGTTTCTGCTCATCAAGCATGCTCATGACCTGGCGCGTACAGAGCAGTCCGGCGATGTTTGCTTCCGCCGTGGGAATGCCCAGGGCTTCATGCGGGGTCTTCACGATCACCTTGTCCGCGCCGCCCAAAGCTGCGGTGGCCGCGCCCCAGGCGATCACCCCCATGGCTCTCGACTCATCCTGGGGAAAACCGCCCATCCACTGGTGGAAGACCGTTGTGAGCAGCACATCGTTGAAGCCGGCCCGATCCAGATAGCTCCGGCCGAGACGGGCCAGAGTGCGCAAGGCAGCGGTATCCTGGAGCAGATTGCCCCCCTGGCCGTAACCTATGGCGATGCTTTTTACACCCTGTTCAGCCGCCAGGAGCGCCTCGATGATCCCCACGGCATGGGAGAGACAGGGCGGAACGAGGGTGCCCGTTAAGGGCCCGAACATCTCCCGGTTGATGATAATGTCGTTCTCCGCGTAGGCGCCGCAGAGGCGGTCCACATACTGCCAGTGAAGCAGTGAAAGATCAAGGGGAATATCCTTGGCATAGGGGATGTTGTAAGAAATCCCGCCGCCTTCAAAGTCGCCAAAGCCCGCCGCCAGGGTGATTTCGGCCAGGAGACGGGCATCGGGGGTGCCGTGGCGAATCTGCACAGGAACCGCTGCCGCCTCCACGATTTTGCGGCAGTTGGGCACCCCGTAATTCACCGCGGGAAAGCCGTTCAGAAGAGAGCGTCCCGCCAGCTTCGATTCTTCAATCCCTCTCTGGGCCTCTTCGTAGCGGTTCTGGCGGGTATAGGAATCAATGGTCGTGGGCAAAAAGTCAGCCTCTCCTTCCATCTCCAGCCTGGTCAGAAGTACCAGGTGTTCGGAAAGCAGGGCTACTCCCGCACGGGGCTGTAAAAATATACGGCCCTCTTCATGCCCCCTCCGCAGCTTGTGATAGGCTCTTTTGCTTTCCGGCAGGTTCCGGTGAAAAGAAAAGGCGTCGGCAAGGTCAACCCCCACACCGGTGGGCCATGAAGTCAGCACGGCACCGCGCTCAGCCACAAAAAGGGCGTCATCCCAGCGGCGATCCTGCAGCTTATGCTCTGGTCTCAAACCGTAACCCTCCCTAAAGGTAGCAATGTCTCCCGAAGAAGAGCCAGCGCCGTCTCCGGGAAGGCCTCGGCAAGAAGGCCTGCAGCAAAAAGAATATAAGGGCGATCAAGAAAAAGCCGGGGCGAACGAGGAGTCAGGATCAGGGGATCATTCAGGGTCAGTGCCGCCCGGAGCAACTCCGCCGGAGCAGCGCTGTGTACAAGGGCGCCGCCGGTAGCCAGAATAGCGGCTGTTTCCGTTAAATCTTTGCCCCGCTGCACCCAGAGCCTCCCCTCGGGCGTGTATGTCTCCGCCAGTGAACCGGCATGCCGCCGCAGCGCCTCCCGGAGGGCGGCGGCGGCAAAGACGCAGTCAAAAGCATGTTCCCGCTCATCCCCGGGTAAAAAGCCGCGACAGGAGGCTACCTTTCGAGCATAGCTCTCCAGTTCGCCCGATGTAGCGGCAAAGGGAAGATAGCCGACCAGTTCTTCCGCCGGCACCAGTTCGAGCAGAGCCGGGAGACTCACTCTCATACCGAGGTCGCCTTCAACGCTGCGCTTTACAGGAGGTTCGGGCAGTCCCTTGACGATACAGCCGCTGCGGCGGGGCCTGCCGTCGGCAAAAGAATGAATATCGGTGGTGGCTCCGCCCAGGTCGACAATGATCAGATCATCCCCTGAAGCTTTCCAGTAGAGTTCTCCTGCTTTCATCACCGCCAGGGGAGTGGGCATGGCCAGTCCGACCTGCTGCTGCACTTTAGCGAGCCCCCTGGCTTTGGTGATTTCGGAGAGATAGAGCCGCCGAATGGCTTCGCGGGCCGGCTCAACATCCAGGCGGTTTACTTCAGGCATGACGTTGCCGGCTACAACCACCTGCGGCACTTTACCCTGCAATATGGATGCGGCTTCATCTGCGGCAGACTTGTTCCCTGCCACCACCACCGGCACAGGCAGCCCCGCAGCGGCAATGCGGGAGGCATTCTCCAAAATGGTTTTGCGGTCACCGCCGTCGGTGCCTCCGGCCAGTAGCAGAAGATCGGGCTTCAGCAGGCTGATCTCGGCGATCTCCGCTTCATTAAGAATGTATGCGAAAGCCGAAAGGACCCGCGCCCCTGCTCCCAGAGCGGCCTCGCGCGCCGCTTTGACCGTCAATTCAGGGACAAGACCGACAGCGACAATCCTGAGTCCGCCGGCTGCAGAGCTGCTCGCCCTTTTAAAAACAACTCCGTCAAGCTGCACCGGGGAAAACTCTTTCAGCGCTTCTTCCAGGCCCTCCATTAAATCGCTTCCCACCGTCGTCGGAGCCTGGGAGAAGCCCAGCAGCCCAGAAGGCTCCAGAGAAACGAGGGCGGTCTTCGTGTAGGTGCTGCCGAAGTCAATGAGTAGCGCATTCATGGGGCGAGATCTTCCCTTAAATGAGCGATCGCTTCCTCCGGCAGGGCGCCGGGCGGGTAGACGCGATCATAACCCATCTTTTCGAAAAGCTGCTCCACCTCGTCAAAGGTGCGCTTGCCCACAACGAGATTGCCCCCCACATAGAGTAAAATCCCGCCTATCCCGGCTTCGCGGCATTTTTCACGCAGGCCGCGGCAGTCGATTTCTCCGTGACCATACAGAGATGAAACCAGGATCACCCCGGCATCGCTCTCCACAGCGGCGTTGATGAACTCCTCCTGGGAAACCATCACCCCGAGGTTGATCACTTGAAAACCGGCCTCGCTTAAAACCATATCCAGGATCTTGTTTCCCACAGCATGTACATCGGCCCCGATCACACCGAGAACAACGCGATTGTTTCGCAGCAAAAACCGGCCCCCCTC
>CAZQEV010000096.1:0-6233 GCA_964592135.1 uncultured Syntrophomonadaceae bacterium | reverse complement strand
TGCGCTGCATATTTCTGTTCTTCAGGGCCGGTGATCATGGCCATGCCGGCGCCCATCAGTTCCTTGCGGTCATAGCCCAGCATCCTGTGTGCGGTCTCATTGAAATCCTTGATCCTCATATCGAAATCAAAAATGAGGAGCGCATCGGTTATATTTTCTACGATTGTCCGGTACCTGCTCTCACTTTCTTTCAGCAGCTCCAGCGCTTTGTTTCGCTCCAGTTCAGCCTGCCGTCTTTTGAAGGCGCCGGAAATAACCTTTGCAACAACTCGCAGAAGGTTTATCTGCTCCTCTGTCCAACTCTTTTTTTCTTTTAGAGAATCAAAACCAAGAAAACTTTTTAACCCGGGGGCATGAATAGCAGGGAAGGGTAAAATAATAAAAGATTGGATACCCTGGAGCAGGAACTCTTTTTTTTCAACTGCCGCCTCCGGTGGAAGTTCATTCACATCAAAGGTAGAGATAGGTTCCATCCTGTGAATCTGGGTGAAGAGCCAGGGCAGCTCCTTCAAGGTAAAGCGCTTCAAAAGGCCTGCCAGCGGCTCGATCCCTTCAGCACACCATTCGTGGGTTCTGTCCATGCTCTCTCCAGTAGAAGAAAACTGGAAGATGACACCGCGGTCCGTTTGGAAAAAGTTACAGATCTGCTGAAGCGAGAGCTGAACTATCTCGTCGATATTTTCTGGATCTGTGTCGACAAAACTGTCGGCTATGCTGCTGACCATCTTTTCAAAGTGGAGCTGAAATCTCAGCTTCTCTTCCAGCTGCTTGCGCTCGGTGATATCCGTGTTGAATTCAGCGGCAAGCCATTCACCCTGTTCGTTCTGAAAAGGCACAGTATGGCACTGGACCACGCGGTTATCTTCCCCGGGCAGGATCTGTTCCGAGAGGATTATCTCTTTTGTTTCCAGCGCGCGGGGAACTGCGCAATTATCGCAGGGCTCGCTTCGTCCCTTGAAATATTCGTAGCATTTGCCTCCACCGGGAGGCCCATAGATACCTTGCCGGATACTGTCTACATAATGAAGGTTATAGTGTTCATCGATGATATCAATGCCGGTCCGGGTGGCGTTTAAAATATATTCCAGGCGCGCCGCGGTTTCTTCCACCGCTTTCCCGGCCAGGTATTGTTCCGTCACATCGGAGAAGACCAGGATCGCACCGGTGATTTTGCCCCGGGCGTCGCGAATGGGAGCGGCGCTGTCCGCTATCTGGTAGATGCTTCCATCGCGGGAAACAATGGCGGTATCATTGGCCGGCTTGAGGATCTCTCCTGTTTCAATCACATGCCGGACCGGGTTTGGAGCAGGTTCTCCGGTTTTTGTATGGCCAGTGTGGAATACTTGATCTACCGGCCTGCCGGAGGCCTCCTTGAATGTCCATCCCGTCAGTTTTTCCGCCTGCGGGTTCATCCGCGTGATGTTTCTGTCCAAATCGGTAGTGATAACACCGTCTCCGGTAGAGTGAAGGGTTAAGAACAGGTTTTCTTCGCTTTCTCTCAGCGTGTTAAGGAGACGCTTGTTTTCCGTGATGTCGCGGAATACTGTTGCGAAATATCCCGGCGCATCGCTGTAGGCGGTTATTTCATACCAGCGTTTTGCCGGTTCGGAATATTGCTCGTAACGGATACTCCCCTTTCCTGCTGCAACCCGGCCATAAGTTTCGATCCAGTTGAAGGGAAGGTCAGCGATTTCCGGATGCACATCCCTGACATTTTTCCCCAGGACCTGATCTTTATGAAGCCCCGTCATGGTTTCAAAAGCGGGGTTTACCTCAAGGAAGATATAGTCCAGGGGGGTTCCCTTGCTGTCAAAGAGCATCTGGTGATAGGCAAAGCCATCGGGGAGGTATTCCAGGAGCATGCGGTATTTTTCCTTATTTCTCATAGAAGTTACCTCCAGAGGTAATTCTCTGTTGTTTTTCCTCATTCCACAGATATCGTCCAAATCCTTTACCTGAAGTCTATGTTCTCAAATAATTTCGTAAAAATGACAGCGGGCGGCCGGTATAACCCGGGGTGCTGCCGGCGCTCAGACATTCCTACCATGGAACTGAAGACCCTTACCTTATACATAGCGTATAAGATAAGGGTCTTCTTTTTGGCATTACCTGATGATGAATTGCTTGATCGAAATTCGATATAATTAATAAAACTGTTCAACAAAAACACAATAACCGCGTCTACATCTGGAATAAAGCTTTGAAACGCAAAAAGACAAAAGGATAGAGGGCGGCACATTATGCAAGGAGGCAATTATTGTGGAAGAAACAAACCATAACGAAGAAGCAATACTAAGCCTTGAAGGTGAGATCGATCTCGAAAATTCCTACATTTTAAAGGAAAAAGTTCTTCAGGCCTTTTATGAAAAACACTGTGCCAATATCACACTGGATTTTAGTCTTTTGACCAGCATTGACAGCTCGGGGCTGGGGCAATTACTGTTATGTCAAAAGACACTTAAAAGATGCGGTGGTAAATTAAAGATAATAAATGTCACGAGCAGATATATCCGGGAAATGTTCAAAATGATCCAGCTTGATAGAATTATCACCATCAAATTCGACTCTGTTCCCCAATAATCGCCTCATTTCTGATCCATAATCTACTATTTTTCACCTCCACCAGGAAAAAATGATACTAAAAAGAGGAAAATATCGCAAACTGCCGAATATTTCACAACATATTATTGTTTGTGGAGCTGTCGGTTCTCCCGAACTGGTTAACTGTTTTTACGGTGAGCCCTGCATTCAGCTCCTTCATGCAGCCAAATTGCAGGTGCGGATGTGTGAGTGATGATTTTTGAAGAAAAAAATTATCTCCTCCTGTTAAAGAATATGCCCGGCGCCTATGCTGCTCACCGGCTGATCCTGGATGACAGGGGAAATCCCGTTGACTGCATACTTCTCCATGTAAATCCTGCCTTTGAAAAGATGACCGGGTTTAAAAAGGAAGATCTTATCGGTCGGAAGGCGGCAGAAACGCTAGCGGATATTGATCTATACCGGCCTGACCTCCTTGGGGTTTTCAGCAGGATTGCCCGGAGGGGCGATACTGTTCGTTTCGGGCACCATTCTGATCAACTTAATCGTTCTTTTTATGTTGTTGCATACGGGACAGAAGAAGGCCAATTTTCTTTTATTCTTCAGGAAACAACTTCACAGGAAAAAACCCGGAGTAAGAAACCGCATCTGCTGAAGAGCGAAAAGCGCCTTAATGCCATCCTCTCTGAGATCCCGGCGGTGATCTATACCTGTGAGATGATCGATGGAGGAAAAGTAATCACCCAGGTCAATGATAATATAGTAAATGTGCTGGGATTTGAGCCCTGGGAAATAACCGGTGAATCCGGACTCTGGAGGAGCCGCATTCATCCCGAAGATCTTGATCTGACAAAGGAAATGCCGGAGAGGCTGGAAGATGGGTGTCCCCTTCATCTTGAGTACCGCTTTAATTCCAAAGCGGGCATCTACCGCTGGCTGCACGAAGTGCAAAAAAATGTGATCAACGATTCAGGAGTAATTGAAACATATGCTGTCTGCTGGGATATCACGGAGCGCAAGCAGGCTGAACAACTGATAGAAACAAGGATTAAGCTTCTCACATTTTCCTACGGCCATTCCATGGGCGAAGTGCTGCAAAAGGCTCTGGATAGAGCGTGCGAAGCTGTAGACAGCCCCCTTGGATTCTACCACCTCGTCAGTCCCGATGAACAGAAAGTCACCTTAAAGGCCTGGTCTTCAGCCGTCCTTGAGCGTTACTTAAAGGGAGATAATATAAAGATGCGGTTCAATGTGGAGGCAGCCGGTGTGTGGGCTGATTGCCTGCGCGAACGCCGCCCTGTAATCTATAATCAATACAGCTCGCTGCGCCATCGTAAAGGGGTGCCGGAAGGGCACCCTGCAATCACCCGTGTGATGATTGTGCCGATCTTGCGTCAGGGTAAAATTGTGGCTGTGCTGGGTGTGGGCAACAAGCCTGAAGATTATACAGAGCAGGATGTGCAGGTTGTTTCATACATTGCCGATTTGGCATGGACGATAGCCGGCCGAAAGCAGTCTGAAGCAAAAATACGCTATATCAGCTTTCACGATGCGCTCACCGGGCTTTATAACAGGGCCTTTATGGAAGAAGAGATCCAGAGGCTTGATACTGAAAGGCAGATGCCTGTCAGTGTCATAATGGCGGATCTAAACGGCCTTAAACTGGTAAATGATACTTATGGCCATGGTGTAGGTGACAAGATGTTGAAGGCTGTTGCCGGTATTCTAAAAAGATCTTGCCGTCAGGAGGACATTGTCGCCCGCTGGGGTGGTGACGAATTTGTGATCCTTTTGCCTCAAACCCCGGCGAAGCAAGCCGGGGATGTTTGCCGGAGGATTAAAGAAAAGTGCAGTTCAGTTTATATTGAAGATGTACCCATTGCCCTGGCCTTAGGTGTTGCTGTCAACAAGGATCGAAGCAGTGATTTAATGGATGCTCTGAAGAGGGCGGAAGATTCAATGTATAAACAAAAGCTTATGGATAGTAAAAGCACGAAGAATGCTGTCCTAAAGGCTCTTTTAAAGACACTTAGAGCGAAAAGTTTTGAAACAGAGGAGCATGCCTGCCGCATGCAGATGATCGCCCTGGACTTTGGTGAAAAGTTGGGGCTTCCAGATTCTGAACTGAACCGGTTAAGCCTGTTGATTACACTGCATGATATAGGGAAGATCAATATCCCTGAAGAAATACTGATAAAAGCTGAGCCTTTAAGGGAGGAAGAATGGGAAATCTTGAAGAAACATCCCGAAACAGGTTTCAGGATTACCCGTTCTACGGAAGAATTTGCCCATGTCTCCGAAGATATTCTATCCCATCATGAACATTGGGACGGTTCCGGTTATCCCCGGGGGCTGAAGGGGGAGCAGATACCTTTTTTGGCCAGGGTTACAGCAATCATCGATGCTTACGAGGTGATGACGCATGGAAGGCCCTACAAAAGAAAACTGTCCCAGGAGGAAGCTGTCGCTGAGATTAAAAAGCATGCCGGAACGCAGTTTGACCCGGGGCTGGTAAAGCTCTTTCTGAAAAATATCATTGGCGGCAATTGATCCTGAGCGGGAGCGGGCTCCTCCCGGCCGCTATGGGCTTCGGCCGGGCTTTAGATGTTGAAACGGAAGTCGATGATATCGCCGTCCTGCACCGAATAATCTTTTCCCTCCAGGCGGTACAGACCGGCCTCCCTGACACCGGCGGCGCTGCCCAGCCGGGCGATATCATTGTAGTGGAATATCTCAGCCCGGATAAAACCCCGCTCTATATCTGAATGGACCTTGCCGGCTGCCTGCCGGGCAGTGGCGCCCCGACGCACTGTCCAGGCTCTCACCTCATCCTCACCTACAGTAAAGAAAGAGACGAGGCCGAGCCGCTCATAAGCGGTCCGGGCCAGACGGTCCAGGCCGGACTCTTTTAACCCCAGGTCGGCCAGAAAAGCCTCCCGATCCGCGGGCGGCAGCTCGCCGATCTCCATCTCCAACCGGGCGCTGATCTCGATCACCGGGATTCCGCGGGCGGCGGTATATTCCCGGACGCGGCCGCGCTCAGGGTAGTCGTGAGCGGCAAGCCCCTTCTCATCCAGATTGAGCGCCGCAATGAGCGGTTTATCGCTCAAAAAGATCTGACCGGCAAGGAGCTCTCTCTCGGCGCCGCTCAGCGGCACACCGGCGGCGGGGTGCTCCTGCTCCAATGCCTCACGCAAGCGCTCCAGCACACTGATCTGTGCCGCAGCGCTGTTTTTCATTTTCGGAGCATTTTTTAAGCGGGCAAGTCGCACCTCCACCGCATCGAGGTCGGCCAGGATCAGCTCGCTGTAAAAGTCGATGAGCTCCCGGTAAGGCGCCGCCCCGCCATTCGAAGCGCTCTCCCCGGTTCCGTTAAAGGCATGGATTACCTGCACCAGAGCATCTGCGCCGCGGGCCTCGTCGAGAAGACGGGCCGCCCGCGCCGCGCCTTCCTCCCGGTGCGCCCCGGGAATGTCCTTGAATTCGATGCGGGCATAGATTGTTTTGCGGGGCTTGTAGAGCCCGGCCAGAAAGTCTATGCGGCTGTCCGGCACCACGGCGCTTCCGCGGCGCACCTTTCCGGCGGCCGCGAAACCGGTTGCCACGTTTTCTCCTGTCAAAAGGTTGAAAAAGGTGCTCTTCCCCGATTGGGGCAGCCCCACAAGGCCAATTTGCACGTGCCATTCATCTCC
>CAZQEV010000095.1:3763-6348 GCA_964592135.1 uncultured Syntrophomonadaceae bacterium | reverse complement strand
AGGATCAGGGAGAGATTCCATGTTACCGGCGATATCTCTGTGGAGACAAATCCGGGCGATCTTGACAGGAATAAAGTTGAAAAACTGCTTCGATACGGAGTTAACCTTATCAGCCTGGGCGGACAGAGCTTTGATAACGGCTACCTGAAACTGCTCGGCCGGAGCTATTGCGCAGCTGAACTGGATCAGGCGCTTGAGATGGTGCTTGATGCCGGTTTCAAATCGGTCAACCTGGACCTGATGTTTGCCCTGCCGGGGCAGGCCACCGGAGAGGTGATCAGCGATCTGAACGCGGCTCTCCGCAGCGGTGTGGATCAGGTTACCACTTACCCGCTCTTTTCTTTTCCCTATTCCACCGTTGGCCGCTACCGCAAACTGAAGAAAGTCAAGATGCCGAACCTGGCAGCAAGGAGAAAGATGTTCCGGGCTATTCACGACTTCTTCCTGGAGCGGGGCTTCCGGCGCGTTTCGGTATGGGGCTTTTTGCGCGGCGAAGCACCCCGCTATTCCTCCGTGACCAGGGAACGCTACATCGGCCTGGGGGCGGGAGCAGGCTCATATGTTCCGGGTGTTTTTTATCTGAACACATTTTCGGTAGAAGAATACATCAGGGTCTGCCGGGCCGGCAGGCTGCCGGTAGCATTGAGTATGGATTTTACCGGGCCGATGGCACTGTACTACTGGCTTTACTGGAGGCTTTACGACACCCGTATTCCAAAGGATCAGCTCTTTTCACTTTTTGACGAGGACAATCGCGAGCTGAGACTTCTGCTTCGCCTTTTATCAGTTTTCAAGATGGCTGCAGATGAGGACGAAGAGATCGTGCTTAACGAACGCGGCGCTTTCTGGCTGCACCTGCTGCAGAACTATTTTGCGCTGCCCTATATCAACAAGGTCTGGTCCGCCGCCCGGGAAACACCTTACCCCCATCGGATCAAGATTTAAGGTGACAGGGGGTGGTTATCCGACACCTCCCGATTCTGGACAGGGGTCCGTTTTTAAAAGAGTGCCTGGAAAATAACATTTCAAGGCATGACCCCAGAGCGGATCACCTCTTCATATAAGAAGGCCTGTTGTCAGTGAATCCGTAGCGTTCGATGATCTCAACGTTTTCGCGGTATTTCCTTTGAAGTCTCTCCAGTTGAGACTGGCTGAGATTGAATTTTTCAGGGCCTTTGTCGAAAACCTCAGAGAGGACCAGCATGCGGTGCCGCCACTCGCGGTAACACCAGTGAATATCATAATCAACGTTGCTGACCCAGGCTCTCCCGCTGTCCATATCCTTGGACAGCTCCAGGTTCAGCAGCATGCCGTACTCCACCAGGTCCGTGGAGCAGGAGGGATAATGCTGGTCGGTGTAGAAGTTGCCCAGTGAATAGATTACCGGAACTGAACGGGTGCTGCCGTCATCCTCTACCAGATCAATCCATTCACAAGGCTGCACAAGCTTGGGATGCCCGCCTATGATCATATCCGCACCGGCGGCGGCCATTGCCCGTGCCGCCTCCCGCTGCTCTTCAAAGGGATAGTCCACATACTGTTCACCCCAGTGGGGGATAACCGCCACCAGATCCGCCCCGGAAGCACGCGCCTTTTTAATATCAGCGACAACGGGGTGGAGCTCTTTAAATTTAGGATCGGGGTAGTTGGGAATCATGTTCACCGCATACTCTTCTCCTGCAGGGACATCGATACCGTTGGTCCAGTATGTGTAAGCCACAAAAGCCACCTTGATCCCGTTGATCTCCACGATATCCACAGCGTCCCGCTCTTCCTGATTCAGATAGGCTCCGGTAGTGTGAAAGCCCAGCCCGCGCACATTTTCCAGCGTAGCATGCAGGCCCTTCACACCCCGATCCATGCAGTGGTTGTTGGCGAAGGAATAAAGATTGACCCCGGCTTTTTTTAGCGCCTGAGACAGCTCTATGGGAGCATTAAAGGTAAGAATGCTCCTGACCATGTGGCCTGTGTATCCGGAAACCCCCCAGAGAGCGATCTCCGGCCCCGCCTGCATCGTCTCCAGGGTGAGCATGGCTATATCGGCACCCTGGAAATAAGGGGCGATGAATTCGAAGGAGGGCCAGAAATCGTAATCACCACCGCCCTGATGGTTTTCGTTCAAAACAGCCAGATGGGGGTAAAGCCCTCCCACAGCAGTGAAAGTGATGGTCCTGATATCGGGTTCCGCCAGGGGTTCAAGCCCCGGTTCGGAATGATCAGGCTCTGCGGGCGCAGGCCCGGGAGTAGAAAAAAGATCCAGCTTAACCGCCGCCAGAATTGCTATAACCACTATCAAGAGCAAAGCCAGGACATGAATTCGGCGCATCAGGAACACTCCTTTGATCTATTGCGTTCAATTGTTGCCGCTATTTCGAGCCAACGGTTACTCCGATGAAAACATCTATCCAGAAATGCCAATGCCTTTCGGGACCAGTTACCATTATAACAGAATAGCCAAAGTATCAATCATGAAGTACTACCCCATTTCGGGCAGGATTATACGAGATTATATGAGATGGTGGTGATTCATGCCCCCTTCTATTACCTCAGCCGCTCCGCGATCATCCCGGTAGCCGGGATCTCCC
>CAZQEV010000095.1:0-3663 GCA_964592135.1 uncultured Syntrophomonadaceae bacterium | reverse complement strand
GGATGCAGCCAAAATAACAACATCAGGAAAACGCTGTAACAGTCAAAGGGTTCACAGGGAAGCATGAGTCCAGGGGCAAAAAGACTGTTGGGTATGTTAAGCGGAGCCTGCTTTGCATTGTTGGAAAAGGTTAGTCACAGGGCGAAGCAAGGGCAGTCCCTTGTCCGCTCCCTGCAACGCTGTGCCCAACATGATTATCTGCTTAAACCTGCGGGGGTTCGCCGAACACATACTTGCCGGCTACCCTGCTCCCATCGGGATAAAGAGCAACCCCCCGGCCGTGGGGAATACCGCCCTCTACGGCACCCTCATACCTTGCGCCGTCAGGAAAGATGTAGGTGCCTCTCTTCGCAGGCTTTCCTCCTTTAAATCTCCCCAGGAATTTGCCCCCGTCGGGAAAAGTCAGCTCGCCCTGACCGTGCGGCTTGTTGTTTAACCATGCGCCGGTGTAAGAACATCCGCCGGGCCAGGCCTGGGTCCCCTGCCCCTGCCGGGCATCATCTGACCATTCTCCCGTATATTTACGCCCGTCGGACCAGGTCAGCGTTCCCCGGCCGTTCATGGAAGAGCCTTTCCAATCACCGGTGTACTCCCTGCCGTCAGGCCAGTAATAGCTCCCCCGGCCTTCATAAGAACCCCGGACAAACTCTCCCTCGTAACGCCCGCCGTTGGGCCAGTGGTAGGTGCCGAAACCATGCATCAGGTCGTTTTCCCAGCTGCCGATATATCTGCGCCCGTCGTTAAAATAATAGGTCCCCTGGCCGTGCATTTTATCTTCCCGCCAGAAGCCTTCATACTTGTCTCCATTGGCAAAAATATAGACGCCGTATCCATGGTAGAAACCCTGATGCCATTCGCCGGAATAGCCGCTGCCATCCGGCCAGTTCAAGGTTCCCCTACCGTGCTGTTTCCCATCTACAATTTTCCCCTGGTATGTAGCTCCTTCCGGTAGTTCCATTGCACCCCCAACTTTTCCCATTTTATTTACCGTAAGCTCTCCCGCAAACACAGCTGCCCGGAAGTGATCTGCGCGGAAAAGTGCCGAAGACGATAGAACACAACTTTTCCATGTATGTTAGTTCTACATGTTTTGAAGGAATCCTTCGAAAGAGGCAACGAGAAAAAGAGGATATTCATGAAGAAGGATGCTGCTGTTTAACCGTCCGGCGGCTGCCTTTGAAGTCAATTTCGACGAGAACTATACCGATGAGCATGATCAATGCTCCGAGATAGGCCTTTGGGACCAGGATTTCTCGGGCGAAGAAGAAAGCAAAAAGCGCTGCAAAAACCGGTTCGAGGGTCAGGATCAATCCGGCATGTGTGGGCGTTGTGTATCTCTGGGCCGCAGTCTGCAAAATGAGCCCAAGAGCTGTTGAGAAGATGCTCAAAGCCAGGACAACCATCCATGAGCGGGCTGTTTGCGGCAGCTGTGGTTTTTCAAAAATAAAGGAGAAGAAGGAGGCGTAAAGAGCAACGAATCCAAGCTGCAGCAAAGCCAGCAAGATGGGATCATCGGTCAGCCGGGAGAAGTGTCCAGTAGTGATGATATGGATCGCAAATGAAAGAGAGCAGAGCACAGAGAGAAGGTCGCCCCGGTTAAACTGAAGTTCGCCGTTAAATGTAAGAAGATAGACACCTGTAAATACCAGAAGTATACAAAAAACAGTTTTTAGATCGGGTTTCGTCTTCAAAAAGAGAACACCGATCACAGGAACCATCACCCCTGCAAGGCAGGTCAGAAAACCGGCGTTGGAAATGGAAGTATGCTTCACTCCAAAGGTAAAAAGTACATAGTTGAGAAATAGTATTGCCCCCAGGAGGGCAGCATGTTTTGCGACTGTGAGACTGGTGGCTTTTAACCTTTTCCAGAACAGAGGCGCCATCAAGATAAAAGCAATGATAAAGCGTAGCGCAATGAGGTTAAATCCTTCCATATCTTCCAACCCTATTTTAGTCAGAAGACTGGTTGAACCCCAAAAAGCCGCCACCAGAACCAGAGCCAGGTCTGCTTTTTGTTGGACCTTTAGACGAATCATGTCTGCCATATTGAAAGTTTGTTCATGATGAAAGCTTCGTGACAGATAAAACAAATCCTGCACTGCAGATTTTCCACCTCAGGGATATTTGGGAAAACAGCAGCAGGAGTTGGAGATAGGGCAGAGAATAGCTGATCAGCAAAGGTAACCGGGCCGCAGGGATACGGAATAAACGGAATAAATCCTGTAAAGGGAGTGGGGCAGTGATCGGAAGCGCTCTTACAAAGGACCATCTACGTCTCTTCTTTATTTCCACTTTGATCCTGATGCTGCTGGCAGGCGGTTTCAACCTCCTGATCTATCCGCAGGCAACAGCAACGCTCGAAAAACTGGAGAGTGAACACCAGGACAACATCGCATTGCACAATGAACTTGATCAGCTGAACAGCAGCTACAATGAGCTGCAGAGCAGGTATGAACTCCTGCGGCAAGAAAAAGAGGAACTGGAAAGCCGGCTTCAAAAGAAAAATCTGCCCGGCAAGACGGTCGGAGGACCTACAGCTTACCTGACCATTGACGACGGTCCTGACATCTATACGACACAGATCCTGCAGATCCTGGCAGAGCACAATGTACCTGCCACTTTCTTCGTGATAGGGTATAACAACTCCGGAAATGATAATATCTACAGGAACATCCTGGAGCAGGGGCATACCCTGGGCAATCACACCATGACCCACAAATTAAATAAAATCTACCTGTCGAAAGACGCTTTCATGGAAGATCTGCTCCGCCTGGAGGATCTGCTGGAACAAAAAGCAGGGGTCAGGCCCGACATCATCCGCTTTCCCGGGGGATCAAGCAATACCGTGGCCGCCTCCGGCGTGATGAAAGAGATTATTGCCGAGCTGGCGGCGCGCGGCTACGATTATTTTGATTGGAATATATCGACGGGAGACTGCAATACAAGCCTGACAGCTGCACAGCTGACGGCAAATGTAGTCAGCCAGGCCGACCGGCGAACTGGACAGGATCTGGTAGTTCTGATGCACGATACTTATGTCAACCATGCTACCGTGGAGGCGCTGCCCCGGATCATCGAAGAGCTGCAGCGGCGGGGTTATACTTTTGCCGCCCTGGAAAAGGGTGCAATCAACATGAAGCACCGCTAAAGGAGGGTTCCTGTTGCCGGAAATTGAAAAGATGGTGTCTCAGCTGACCCTGGAAGAAAAGGCGGCCCTTTGCTCGGGCATAAGCAACTGGGAGACAACGCCCATTAAAAGATTGGGCATTCCGTCGGTGTTCATGGCTGACGGGCCGCACGGCTTGCGCAAGGAGAGGGAAAGCACGGGGGGGCCGTTCAAAGAAAGTTTTCCTGCAACCTGCTTCCCGCCCGCGGTGACGCTTGCTTCCAGCTGGAACTCCGGGCTGCTGGCCGAAGTGGGGCGGTCTATTGCCGATGAATGCCTGGAGCAGGGGGTTTCCACAATTCTAGGCCCGGGGATAAATATCAAGCGAACGCCCCTGTGCGGGCGAAACTTTGAATATTTCAGCGAGGATCCCTGCCTGGCCGGCGAGCTTGCAGCAGCCTTTATCAGGGGAGTGCAGGAGAAGGGGGTCGCTGCGTCGCTTAAGCATTACGCCGTCAACTCCCAGGAGTACCGCCGGCTGACGATCAGCTCCGAGG
>CAZQEV010000094.1:0-6390 GCA_964592135.1 uncultured Syntrophomonadaceae bacterium | reverse complement strand
GATGGTCACAGGGCCTTCCAAGGCGTAGATCCCAAAGGCCGACCCGGCGACGTTGGTGGATATACAGTTTGTAATATTGAGCGAGGCGGAGTCTTCCAGAGCCACCCCTTTCGGGGCGCAAAGACCTGCCACCGGATAGCCGAGGTACGTTGTGGCGGTGGTTTCGGCCTGCACTGCCACCTCTGCTTTACCGCCGATGGTGATGGAGCCCTGGCCGAGTCCTTCATCGACGGTGATGCCGCGGACCTTCCCGCTGCCGCTCACTGCCACGCGCAGCCTGGCAGCGTCTTCGGCAGTGATGGAGATGTCGCCGCCTCCGGTGTTGCTTATGCCGAAGGAGACGTTGTAGATGAAAATTTCATTGCTATCTCCCACCAGCTTGATGTGCAGATCTCTTTTGACGTCCTGAGCGGCATAAATATTGCCGCCGTCATAGTCCCACAGGGTGAGGGTGCCGGTGCTGTCGTCAAAAGAGGCGGTGCACCCCTCTTCCCCCAGGGCGCCCGACTGGGCCCGCACCCCATCTACAAGATAAGGGTACTGTGCATTCAGCCGCTGGTCGTTATTGACAGTGACCCCTGACACGACCGGGTTTGCCGCCTGCGCGAGCATGGGGGGAATCAAAAAAGCGCCCAGCATGAGCCCCGCGATAGCAAGGGTCAAAACGGTCCTTTTTAGCGTTAAAATGATCATTATTCCCTCTCCTCCCTGTAGGAGAATTTTTAGGGCAGCGCGGAAAGCGCGCCCTCCCGGCTGTTTCCCACGCTGCGGCGCTCCTCCCGCGCCCCATCTCTTATGGAGGAAGAAACTGGGGGAAAACCGTTCGCCGCTCCCGGTTATGCATCTCTTCTCATCAGGGAAATTTTACGCCAAAGCACCTGCGCTTGTAATACACATCTGTTGTCAGATGCTGTTAACAGTTGTTTAATCCTGCAGTCGCGATGCGCAAATGTCCTTTGCCGGAAGGTGCCGGGATCCCTTTCTCCGGGAAGCCCCGGGTGGAAAGATGGAGCTTATCAGGGGTCGTGACGGGGATTTCACCGCCATATCGCACCATTTAAATCTTTACCCGGTAGGAAGCCCTGCCGCCCATGTAGAATGTGAATATGCGGCCTAAGAAGAATCTGCCTTCGCCCGTAACGCAGGGGCAACAGTTATAAAGAACAACCATTTAAACGAACGCGCTTCCGGCCTTGATTGTTGTTCTGAAATTATCGGTTGCAACTGGGGTATACAACAGGTATTTTTCTATGAATTTGCAGAAAAGGAGATATTGGGATCAAGCAGGAGCAACTTTATAGTGGCGAGGGATTTATCGTGATGCGGCCTGATATCATGCGGCAAAGGAACTGCCCATAAATATATTTGCAACAGGAGGTATAAAGCTTGAGAGATATTGACAAAGCGCTGAAACTCTACAGCATGATGGCGGAGCGTTGCGAGAAAAGCGGCTCCGCTCCCAGGCAGGCCCGGGTCTACCGGGAGATGGTGGCTTTCATGGAGGACTGCGAGACAGCGGAGGAGGCTACGGAGAAGATCAGGAAATCAAAGTATTTTCTTGCGCCCGGCGCCGCCCTTTTACAGGATAAGCTGGCTGCTCTTGAAAAGGCGTCGCGTGAAAACGATATGCCCGATGTGGCCGCTGTGTACAGGAAAAAGATAGAGGAGATCGATGCCGATGTGGGGGCCATGTATGAGACGGGCTATGAAGTCACCGCCCAAAACCTGAAGGTGCCCTATATCCAGACCCGCGAGGCCTTCTCCAATATCTACAACTGTTACCTTACCCTGTCGTGTTGTAGCGCTTTAGATGATGTCGCCATCAGGAACACGCTGCAGAACCTGGGGGAATCTTTGGGCAAGCTCAGAAAGCCCTCCACGGACTTTGAAGAGCTTGCGGCGCTGCCGGTCTTTCGCACGCTCATTCCGGCTGGCGATGCGGGGTATGCCCGTTTCGTGCGCGCCGTGCCCCTGCTTGCCGCCAATGGACCCGATTTTTCGGCAGAAAAAGAGGCAATTAAGGAAGAGTTTGAGAAAACTATGGCGCTTCTTTCCGGTGAAGAAGCAGCCGTTGAAAGCGCGGGCAGGGCAAACCTGGCAAAGGTGAGGCGTTCCCAGGTGCTGGCAGTGGCGCCTGACACAAAAAGCGGCAGCTATAGCTACATGGAGGAGGAGGTAATGAGCTTTGAGTGATCTGATCAGGGGAATAGTTCAGGGCTATCTGGATGCCTTCGATGCATATACCATCACAAGCCCCTCGTTGCAGCAGGAAGTGGCTGATTTTAAAGAGAAGATGTTTGCTTTTGCCGGCGCCAATCCCGACGTTACGGTTTTCTATGAAAAATTTGCCCAATCGGGGCTGCAGGAGGAGTATTCGGCGCTCGTCACAAGAGTTGCCATGGCGGGCATGGGGACGGCTGATGAGGAGGGCAGGGTCAAAACCGATTACAGCGGCACCCCTGCGCCCCCGCCGCTATCGGTACGGGACTATCTCGAACAGTACCGCCTTCCCTATGACGAGGTCAAGAAGGCGGGCTATCGCAAGAGAGCGGAAGCCGCCTATGAGAAGCTCTTTGAAGTGGCTGAGAGAACAGAAGATATGCTCGATGCGCAGATCATTATCGAGGAGGAGCGCCTGCTCTGGAAGATTGTCAGCGAGGACAGCCTGGATCTTTTTGAGCCTGTATTGGAGGCTTTGGATCCCCTGCAGCCGGCCATGACGGTAACCCTGGAGAAGCATGTTGAGCTCTATAAAAAGGCGCAGAGCAGCGAAGAGCTGGACAATGCCCTGGAACGGCTGGAATATGAAAAGGTCCCGGTGCTGCAGCGCGCCGTCAGCAATATGACTATCTCAACACTGCTGTCCTCCCTTTTTCTGGACTACTGCGCCAACAAGCTTAACGCCCAGCTGAGCGGCGGACGGGGGCAGCAGGGCAGAAATGCTCTTTATGCCATGATCGCCCTGCGCAGCGCCCTGAGGCGCACTTTGCGCTTTCTCGAGGAGGATCTGGGGCTCACCTTCGACGATCTCCTTGCCGACGAGGGGCTCAAGATCTGGATGCTTGCCCCGCAGAATGCCGATGAACTGGGAAGAACGAAGGAAGTCCTCAATCCCCACAACTATGACGTTTACAGGGAAATCGTCCGCGAAGAAATACTGAGTGATCTGTCCCCGCTGGATCTGCTCAAACAGACACCGGAGAAAATGGTCTGGTTTGCCCTTAAAGGGGCGGCTAAAGATGCATTTCACAACAGGGCCGTTGAGAGGGCAAAGCAGCTGAACGCCCCTTTGACATATTACCGCTACAAAGATCAGCTGGCCCAGGCGGCAAAACCCCATATCCAGCATACGGTGCAAGGACGGCAGCAGTGAGCCGATGCTGCACAAAAGAGCAGCCGGTAGACCCTGGCGCCGGCAGACTGCTCCAAAGCCGGGTACTGAGCGGAGGCAGTATGCCTGATTTCTGATAGCGGGCGTATTTGACAGGTTAAGGAATTTTAACAATACCAGCGCTTGACACAGTGGGGGAAAGATGGTATTTTTATATTAGCACTCGGCACCCCTAGAGTGCTAATATAAAAAAGGAGTTGAACAACATGGCGGGACTCGTTCCTTTCAATCGCAAGGACAGGAGTTTGGTGCACACAGGATTTGGGGATTTTTACAACATGCTCGATGACTTTTTTAGCGACAGCTGGATGCAGGGTCGCACCCTGTTGAGAGATACTTTCAAGATCGACGTCAGGGAGAGCGACAAGGAGTATGCCATCGAGGCGGAACTGCCGGGAATCAAAAAGGAAGAGATCGCTCTTAATGTTGTGGGCGGTGATCTCTGCATCTCCGTGAACCGTGAGGAGACAACCAGCGAGTCAAAAGAGAATTACATCCACAGGGAGCGCCGGGTTACCTCGATGAGCCGCCGGGTGCGCCTGGCGAATTCGCGCCCGGACCAGGCGAAAGCCAAACTGGAAGAGGGCATCCTCTCTGTTGCTGTGCCGAAACTCGAGGCGGCCTGTGACAGCTGCCGCATAGAAATTGAATAGTAACAAGGCGCAAATTGGCGGCGCTGCGGTTATTATCCCCGGCGCCGCCGCCGGAGCACCGGGGTTGCCCCTGTTAGAGAGAAACTACCCCTCTAACAGGGGTTTTCTCTTGTGATCAGGGCTCACGACATAGGGAAAGGGGCGATATCGTGTTTTGGGGTTTTCTACTGGGATTACCGCTTGGCCTGCTTTTAGCCTGGTTTTTCTTGCGGACCCGTGAACAGGATGCTTATGAAAAGGGATGCTCGGAACAGCATGCTCTGCAGATCCGGCAGCAGGCGCAGATAGAAGCCCGGGATCAACAGCTGGGGGAGCTGCAGAGCGCCGCCGGCAAGCTGAGGGATGAAATTGCCCGGAGGGACAGAGAGCTGAAGCAGGAGATAGCTGCCAGGGCTGCTGCAGAGCAAAAGAGCTCCCGGTTAGAAGAGCTGGAAGATCTGGTGAAGGGACATCAAAAAAAAGAGCTGGGCTATAAGAGCAGGCTGGCGGAACTGGAAACCCGGCTTGCAGAGGAACATAAGCTGAACAGCGAAAAAATAGCCTTGCTGAACGAAACCCAGCATAAACTGGCGGAAGCATTCAAAGTCCTTTCAGCTGATGCCCTCAAAAGCAATAACAGGGCTTTTATCGAGCTGGCAAAAGCCACGCTGGACAGTTACCAGCAGGGCGCCAGGGGTGAACTGGAAAAACGGCAGCAGGCTATCGATGAACTGGTCAAACCCCTCGGAGAATCATTGGAGAAGGTCGACCGCAGGATTGTCGAGCTGGATAAAGCGAGGCAGTCGGCCTACTCCGGTTTGGAAGAGCAGATCAAGCAACTTGTTACAACGGGCTCTCAGCTTCAGCAGGAAACAAACCGCCTCGTCACAGCCCTTCGCAAGCCCACTGTCCGGGGCCGGTGGGGGGAGATCCAGCTCAAACGCGTTGTTGAAATAGCCGGCATGATTCCCTATTGCGATTTTTATGAACAGCCCTCCGTTGATACTGAGGATGGTCGCCTGAGGCCGGATCTGGTGATCAATCTGCCGGGCGGCAAACAGATAGTGGTGGACTCAAAAACCCCGCTCCAGGCATATTTGGAATCCCTGGAGTGCGATGGCGATGACAACCGCCAGGCCAGGCTGAAGGAACATGCCCGGCAAACCCGCGCTCACCTGATCAAGCTGGCCTCGAAAACCTACTGGACCCAGTTTGACATAACGCCGGAGTTTGTGATCATGTTTCTGCCGGGCGAGACATTCTTTAGCAGCGCCCTGGAACAGGACCCCGGGCTCATTGAGTTCGGTGCCGGCCGGCGTGTGATCATGGCCACGCCGACAACGCTCATCGCTTTACTGAAGGCGGTGGCCTATGGATGGCGGCAGGAAAAGATCGCGGAGAATGCGCAGGAGATCAGCAATTTGGGCAGGAACCTCTACGAGCGCATCCGCACTTTGGCAACTCATTTCAGTGATATGCGGAAAAACCTCGGCCGGACCGTGGATTCATACAACAAGGCCGTGGGCTCCCTGGAAAGCCGTGTTCTGACTTCGGCCAGAAGGTTCAAGGAACTGGGTGCGGCAGGCGGTGATGATATCGAAATTTTAGAAGTTATCGATAAAAGCACCAGGCAACTGCAGTCGCCCGAGCCGGCGGTGCTGTCTGTGGCCAAAGAAAGACCCTGACACCGCTGAAAACCGGAAACTTTCATGAACGTAAATGGCCTCCAGGCCCATGGGCTGTGTCCGCACCTTGCAACGGATCACATTTTTTCCTGTCTTTACTTGTAGGAGGGTACAGGTGGCTGAATGATGGAGGATTCCCAGATCCTATTGCTCTATTGGAATCGCGACGAGAAAGCGATAGCCCAAACCCGGGCCAAGTACGGCTCCTACCTGGGCGCCATTGCCTACAATATTCTGGCAGACCGGGAGGACAGTGAAGAGTGCGTCAGCGATGCCTATCTCAAGGCATGGAGCGCTATCCCCGAAGAGTGGCCGGCAGATCTGCGGGCCTATCTGGGGCGGATCGTGCGCAACCTCTCCCTGAACCGCTATGCCGGGCGGATGGCCCTGAAACGGGGCGGGGGGGAGGTGGCGCTGCTTCTGGGGGAGCTGGAGGACTGCCTCCCTAGCCCGGATACCGTTGAGGGGGCTATCGAGAGCACCGCCATTACCGATGTGCTCAACAGCTTTCTCGATGAGCTGGGCGCCGAGCAGCGCGCTCTATTCGTGCGCCGCTACTGGTACATGCAATCGATCGGAGATCTGGTGGAGCTCACGGGCTACAGTGACAGCAAGATCAAGTCAATCCTGTACCGCCTCCGGAAACAACTCAAAGCCCGCCTGGATGAGGGAGGAATTGCTT
>CAZQEV010000093.1:0-6416 GCA_964592135.1 uncultured Syntrophomonadaceae bacterium | reverse complement strand
GGGCCTGGTCATCCATGAGCCGGTCTTCGATAAAGCGATCTTCCTCTTTAACTAATAAGTACGACTCCGCCTTTTCAGTCTGCATCCGGCGGGGAATCTCCCCTGTGCTCATGATGCCTTCACCAAAATCCACCGGCCCCCGGTCCAGATGGAACCTGGCTCCAAGCGCTTTCATCTCCGCACATTTCCAGGGCACACCGATATATCTTGGCGAACCGCCCTTGCGTGATGCATACTTTTCGGATAAAAGATCGGGGTGGCCGTAAACGTCCAGTGTGGCGGGAACCTGTACCCCGAGGACCCATTTTAAACCGCCGGTATGATCGTAATGCCCATGGCTCAACACCACGGCATCAAGCCTTGTAAGGTCCAGACCCAGATCAGCGGCATTGCCCGCCAGGGTCACCCCGGCGCCGGTATCAAAAAGGATCCTCTTTCCCCTTGTCTCCAGGAGCATGGACAGTCCGTGTTCGCCCAGTAAACCGGAGCGAAGCGCTCTGTTTTCACAAATTGTGGTGATCTTGATTTCACTGGATATTGATCTCACACTTTCCTTTGGAAGTTTGCCGGCTTCCCCGGGCGGGCGGTGAAGCGTCAGCCCCCGTGCTGATGACGGTAATGCCATATCGCCTGGTAGAGTGCAGCAGTGCCCAGGTTTGAGCAGTGCATTTTTAGATCGGGCAATCCGCCGAGCTCCCGGGCTATATCCTGCGGCGTGATGGCCAGAGCTTCTTCAAGGGTTTTACCCAGGGCTATTTCCGTCAAGATGCTGGTCGTGGCAATTGCCGCAGGGCAGCCGTAGACTTCAAATTTAATATTTGACAGATGGTTATCCTTCACCTTGATGTATATTCGGATACAGTCGCCGCAGGAGGGGTCCCCGATCACCCCGACGCCGTCCGGCCGGGGCAGCCGCCCCACATTCCTGGGGTTTTGAAAGTGATCGGTCAGCTTTTTTGTGTAGTCCATCGCTTTCTCTCCCGGATATCTTTAAAAGTTCTCCCCGTCATTCATCACCGCCGCCGGATATTTTTCGCCAGAGAGCGGTAATGTCTTCAGCCGCCGGACCCCGGGTATAGCTGACCACCGGTTTTCCCTGAACCAGGGCCTCGGTAACCTCCCTGTAAAAAGGGATCTTCGATACCACATCCACAGATTCTTCCCGGCAGTAGTTTTCAATAACCCGCATGTTATTCTCATCAAGATCGCAGCGGTTGATACAGACGACAGCGGGGACTTCGAAAAAGCGGCAGACAGTAAGCACCCGTTTGAGGTCGTGGATCCCGGAAACGGTAGGCTCGGTGACGATTAAAGCCTTTGCCGCCCCTGACAGAGAGGCAATGACCGGGCAGCCGATCCCCGGCGGCCCGTCGGTAAGCATATATTTTTTCTCCCCGGCGGCACCCAGATCCCGGGCTTCTTTCCGGATCAGGGTGACCAGCCTCCCCGAATTTTCTTCAGCCACTCCCAGGCGGGCATGAATCAGCTTGCCGTAGGGTGTCTGCGAAAGAAACCAGTGCCCCGAGACGACCTCCTCCATGGTGATGGCCTCCTCGGGGCAGGCCCGGCTGCAAACTGTGCAGCCTTCGCAGGAGATGGGATCAACCTCGTAGTTTTCCGAGATGGCATCAAAGCGGCAGAGTTCGCGGCAGAGGCCGCACTCAGTACAGCGCTCCCTGTCCAGAACCGCCACGGATGAAGCAATGAAAGGATGGCTTTCCAGCTGCTGCGGTGTCAGAACCAGGCTCAGGTTCGCCGCATCCACGTCGGCGTCAACCATCACCGCATCGCCCCCGGCCAGGACCGCGAAAGAGGCCGTTAAAGTAGTCTTGCCCGTCCCCCCCTTGCCGCTGACTACAACGATTTCCTCCATCAGCGATCCCTCCTTTCATCTTCCAAAACCCTTTTCCCCAATTCCTCAAAAACACTGCGCCAGGCGGGCAGGTGAGTCACCGCCGGTTCGCCCCGCGCGTAAAGGGCGGCCAGCTCGCGATCCCAGGGCATCTTTAAAAGTATGGGCAGACCTTCTTCCCGGCAATAGGTTTCGATTTTCTCTTCGCCCTCGCCGCCCAGCGAACGGTTGATGATCACAGCTCCGGGAATGTCCAGTTTGCGCAGCAGTTCCACGGCGATAACCAGATCATTCAGGCCAAAGGGGGTCGGCTCGGTGACCAGGAGACAGTAATCGCTGCCCCGAATCGCTTCCACTACGGGACAGGAAGCGCCCGGCGAGGCATCGATAATCGTTAGATCTTCAGCCGCAGGGTCGATCCTCTCCTTGACCGCCTTGATCAAGGGGGGGGACAGCGCCTCTCCGGGATTCAACTTCCCGTGAATAAAGGAGATCTCTCCCGCGGTACCGCTTTCAAGAACACCGATAGGGCGATCAATCTCCCTGATCGCCTTTTCCGGACAGAAATAGGCGCAGCCGCCGCAGCCGTGACAGAGCTGTTCAAAAACGAGCACTGTCTCTTTTCCAACCATGATTGCATTAAAGGCGCAGACCTCGGCGCAGATCCCGCAGTAGGTACAGCGCTCCAGATCCACCCGGGGGACGGGAATGGAAACCGGTTCGGATTTCACCAATTCAGGTTTTAGAAACAGATGCGCATTGGGCTCTTCAACATCACAATCAAGAAACTGGAGATCCCTTTCCCCGGACATGATAAGAGCAAGATTTGTAGCCACGGTTGTTTTACCCGTTCCACCCTTGCCGCTGGCAATAGCAATGATCATGCTGATCTTCCTTCCCCGGCCGAAAGGGGGCGGAGCAGCGACCCCGCCCCTTCCGTTATTACAGGCCCTCTATGTTTCTTCAGGCCGCTCAATTTCCGCCAACCGTCTTTCGATTTCCGCCAGTTCGTTTTTGATGGCCTCCGCCTCGGCCCGCAGGGCGGCAGCCTCAGCCTTCAGCCACCGGCCTTCATCCACTTCGGGAGCCGCCATTCCGGGGCCGTATGAGCCGGCCCAGGGAGGCGGTTCACAGTAGGGAACTCCACCGCCGTACCAGTAACGTCCCCAGCCCCAGCCGGGACCCGGGCCGCCGCCCCAGAAACCGCGCGCTCCGGGGTAGCATCCCCGGCCTCTTCCCCTGAAACCGGGACCATAACCATATCTGCCACCATACATTCTTTTACACCCCCTTTCCCTGCTGTTCACAAAGACTTCAGTGATCCTCCGAGCATTGATGCTGACGATGTTGGTGATCGCAAAGGCTTTCTCCGGATTGCAGATTGCCGGCCAGGTAATTGGAAATGACCTGCTCCACCGGACCGGTCACACCGACAACGGTATCGATGCCCTGTTCGGCGAAAAGCTGCTGCGCCCGCTGCCCCATCCCTCCCGCAATGATGCAGGAGACACCGTACTTAGCCAGGAAGCCGGGCAGAAAACCGGGCTGATGCCCCGGGTTGGCGATCGCCTCTTTGCTGATCACCCGGTTTTCCTCTAACTCAACGAGGGTATAGGTGGCACAATGCCCGAAATGCTGCGCTACATAATTATTTTCGGTAGCAATAGCAATTTTCATGACAGACACACTCTCCTTTTTTACAACATGCTCTAATCTGCAGACCTGGTATTGCCCCCTCTCCCCAGCCCGTCACCTTTGGGGGTTGGGCTGAGAAAAGGGAACGGCCCTCAGGACATTCCGTGATGCGAATCTACCGTAGGCTCATCTAGGCCCTGAAGGTCGCCCTCGCGGAACTGCTGCCAGGTCTGGGCAACGGTCCCGGAAATACCGCCATAGGCGGAAATACCAGCCGCCTTGAGAGCGGCTGCAGCGTTGGGTCCTACATGGCCCACCGCCACCGCCTCCACATTCTCCTGGGACAGCAGGCGGGCGCTCTGCGGTCCGGCTCCCCCGGCAGCGGCCGCACCGCTGTTCGGCACTGATTTATGCAACTCCCCCGTTTCAGAATCAACAATCACGAAATAGGGACAGCGCCCGAAACGCTGATCCACCTGCGCATCCAACCCTTCACCCTGCGCACAAATAGCAAGTTTCATGAATGATATCCCCCTTTCAAGCGCGGCCTCTCCGGCCGCTTAGTTTTTTTTCAACAGTCCGGGAATTTCTTTTAAGAAATCTACCTGGTATTGCTCGATTTCACCCAGGTCTCCCAGGCGCGAGATCTCCGGATCGAGTGGGATCGTTCCCAGCAGCCTGATCCCCGTTTCCGCCGCCACCGCTTCAGCCTGACTCGGTCCAAAAAGATCCACCGGCTTACCGCAATGCGGACAGGTGAGCCGGCTCATGTTCTCCACAAGGCCGAGAATAGGCACATCGAGCATCCGGGCCATCTTGATCGCCTTTTTCACGACCATCACCGCCAGATCCTGGGGCGAGGTCACAATGAGCAGCCCGTCCAGGGGCAGAGATTGCATCACCGTCAGAGGCGCATCTCCGGTCCCGGGCGGCAGATCCACCACCAGGTAATCGATCTCCCCCCAGAGAACATCGGTCCAGAATTGCTTCACCGCTCCGCCGATAAGCGGCCCCCGCCAGACTACAGGATCATCTTCATGGGGCAGAAGCAGGTTCAAAGAGATTATCTTGATCCCCAGATCCGTTTCCGGTGGAGAGATTTTATCGTTTACCGCTTCCGGCTGCTGCTGCATTCCAAAGAGCTTGGGAATGCTCGGCCCCGTGATATCGGCATCAAGAAGACCCACCCGATAACCTTCACGGGCCAGGGAAACAGCTGTCATCGCTGATAAGGACGATTTCCCCACACCGCCCTTACCGCTCATCACCGCAATAACATGGCGGATATGGCTCTGATCCGGTTGTTCCAGCTTTTTCAGCACTGAATCGCCGGCAGGAGCTCCCGACGGGTTTTTTGTTTCCGGCATCTTTAATTCCCTCTTTCCTGAATTGTTGAAGCAAATCTCTTTCTCTTCCTGTTTTCCCGCTGCTCAGAACCGCCGCCGCAAATCACTAACAAGAGTATACCCAACCCGGCCAGAAGAAAAGCCAGGTAAGCGGGCGCCAGAACGGTCTCCAGCAGGAGGTTAAGCACAGTGCCCGCTGCTGTAGAAAAAAGAAGCATCATCCCCAGGGCTACGGCCATATCCCTTACCCCCAGCTCCTTGATCAAGATGATAAAGGTGGCGGCACAGGGAAAGTAAGTGGCCAGCACAGTGGCGCCGATGACAAATTGCCGGGCCGTCAACCCCAATGGAACCAGCATGGCCACGGCGACATCCTTGCGCAAAAATCCCACCAGCAGCGTGGAGACCGCCTCCCTGGGCAGACCGAAGAGCCCCTGAAAAACCGGCGCAAAGGTGTCGGCCAGAAAACTGATCACTCCGGCAAGGTGCAGCAAATTGATCAGCAGGATGCCCCCAAAAATAAAGGGCAGCGCTTCGGTAAAGTAGTGTTTCAGACGCATGCCCAGCTTTTGGGCCTGCGCTTTCAAACTGGGCCACCGGTAAGGCGGTATCTCGACGATCATGGAAGGGGTATATCCCGGAAGGGCGCGGTCCATAAAAAGACCGATTACCGCCCAGATCAGGAAAAGAGTGGCCAAAATAACGCCGAGATAAGCGCCGCCGTAGCGACCGACAAGACCGATGATCATCGACATCTGGGCGGCGCAGGGGATGGATATCGCCAGCATGGTGCTGACAATCAGTCGTTCCCGCCGGCTTTCAAGGTTGCGTGCCGCCAGCACCGCGGGAACGTTGCAGCCGAAACCGAGAAGCATGGGAATCACCGCAAAACCGTGCAGCCCCAGACGGTGCATCATCCTGTCCGACATCACAGCCAGGCGCGGCAGATAACCGCAATCCTCTAAAAAACCGAGCCCAAGGTAGAACATGAACAGGTAAGGCATCACTACTCCAAAAACGACAAATACACCTGTGCTCAGTAATCCCATGGACTCTTCGAAATGGATCTGCCCCTCGTAGAGGTTGCCGATAAAGAGATCGTGCCAGAAACCGCTTCCTCCCAGCCACCGGCTGACAATGTTGAGCAGGGGCAAATAAAGCGGTTCAAATATAAACCTCTCCAGCAGATCCTCCAGCCATTTACCGCACCCGATGATTACCTTAAAAGCGAGATAGAGCCCCACTGCCGCGATGGGAACCCCGGTCAGCGGGCGGATACTGGCCAGCTCCAGCGCTTCGAGCCAGGTCCGGCGGCGGCGCCTGACCCGCTGGACGCGCTCCACGATGGAGCCGATCCAGACCCAGCGCTCGTCAGGAGAAAGCGGCTTCCCGCGGCCCCGGCCGGCATCGGGAAGCGCTGCAACAAGCTCGGGCAGGCCCTTGCCGCTTATAGCCACCGTGGGGATCACCGGTACACCCAGCTCTTTTCCCAGGCGGGGAATATCGAGAGCAACTCCCTTTTGTGCCGCCTCATCGATAAGGTTTAAGACAACAATCAAAGGGACTCCCCGCTCGAGAAGCTG
>CAZQEV010000092.1:4870-6416 GCA_964592135.1 uncultured Syntrophomonadaceae bacterium | reverse complement strand
GAAGGAAAGATTGTGCAAGTTATAGGGCCTGTTGTTGATGTTGAATTTCTTGAAGAAAATCTGCCTGACTTATACAACGCCGTTATTATCAAGGAGAACAAGATTAACCTGACCATGGAGGTCATGCAGCACCTCGGTCATAACATGGTTCGCTGCGTAGCCCTTGCCTCTACCGACGGGCTGCAGGCGGGGATGAAGGTTATAGATACAGGATCCCCCATTAAAGTTCCTGTTGGTCCCGGTACACTGGGCAGGCTGTTCAATGTAATAGGTGAGCCCATTGATGAAAAAGGACCCCTGGATGCGGAAGAGTGGTGGCCCATACACCGCGATCCTCCATCTTTTGAAGAGCTGGTACCCGCCGGGGAGATCCTTCCGACGGGTCTTAAGGTTTTAGATCTTCTCGCTCCCCTTCCCAAGGGAGGAAAGATGGGACTTTTCGGAGGTGCCGGCGTAGGGAAGACAGTTCTGATCATGGAACTGATCCGCAATGTGGCTTACGAACATGGGGGCAACTCCGTTTTTGCCGGTGTGGGTGAACGGACGAGGGAAGGCAACGAGCTTTACCTGGAGATGATTGAATCGGGGGTTCTCGATAGAACGGTCCTTGTATTTGGCCAGATGAATGAACCCCCGGGAGCGCGTTTGCGGGTGGGGTTAACAGGGTTGACTGTGGCTGAGTATCTCCGGGACAAGGGTGGCCGGGATGTTCTGCTCTTTATCGACAACATATTCCGTTTTGTTCAGGCCGGCTCCGAGGTTTCGGCTTTGCTGGGGCGCATGCCTTCGGCTGTGGGCTACCAGCCCACCCTGGCCACAGAGATGGGAAACTTGCAGGAGCGGATCACCTCTACAAAGAGCGGTTCCATAACTTCGGTTCAGGCGATCTATGTTCCCGCCGATGACCTTACAGACCCTGCTCCGGCGACAACTTTTGCTCACCTCGATGGGACAATCGTTCTTTCACGGCAGCTCGTTGAGCTGGGCATCTACCCGGCGGTAGATCCCCTTGACTCCACTTCGAGGCTCCTTGATCCTCTGATTGTTGGTGAAGAGCATTACGAGATCAGCCGGGGTGTCCAGAGTATTTTGCAGCGTTACAAGGAGCTCCAGGATATCATCGCTATTTTAGGTATTGAGGAGCTTTCAGATGAGGATAAGCAGATCGTGGCCCGGGCCCGCAAGATTCAGCGCTTCCTTTCTCAGCCATTCCATGTAGCAGAAGCCTTTACGGGGAGGGCGGGCGTATATGTTCCCTTAAATGAGACCCTTAAGGGGTTTAAAGAGATCCTTGAGGGACGGCACGATGCTCTTCCGGAGCAGGCTTTCTACATGGTGGGTAATATTGAAGAGGCAGTTAAAAAAGGACAGGAGCTGCTCCAATGAGTCCCGTAATATTCGAGGTTGTCACTCCTGAGAGGAAAATATTAAGAGAAGAAGTGGAAAGTGTTGTTGTACCGGGCGCCGAAGGCTACCTGGGGATCCTTCCCCGGCATACCCCTCTCTTGACTACCTTGAAGCCCGGCGTGGTTCATTTTCGTACGGC
>CAZQEV010000092.1:0-4770 GCA_964592135.1 uncultured Syntrophomonadaceae bacterium | reverse complement strand
GGGCTCAATCCGGCGAAAAACCGCCGTGTCTCTGTGTTGACAACTGCCTTAAGCCGTGTATATAATACTCCTAAATATCCAGGATGAGCTAATCCCGTAAAATGCACTGAAGGGGAGAGTAAGCCGGTTGCGCCCCCCAGAGAGAAGCCTCGACGGCTGAAAGGGGCTTTGGCGGCGGATTGGGCGGAAATGCACCCCGGAGCAGGAGCAGTGAAATAGAGTAGCGGCTTTCGGAGCCCTCCGTTAAAGAGATTGAGAGGGATTGTTATTGTCCAAACAGGGTGGAACCGCGGTTCGGGCCGTCCCTGTGCTGGAGCACAGGGGATGGCCTTAGTTTTTTCAGGAATTCTTCATGGAGATGTGCAAGGATGATGTCATTTAGCGATTTAGCAGTACGGAGATAATAAAAAGGGGGTTGAGCGCCTTGGCTCTAAAGCTTTACAATACACTGACCCGGCATAAAGAGGAATTCAAGCCCCTGCATCCGCCCGGGGTGACTTTTTATGTCTGTGGTCCCACTGTCTATGATTATATTCATATCGGCAATGCCCGCGTATTCATTGTATTTGATGTTATTCGGCGCTATTTGAACTACAGGGGATACAGCGTGAAACTGGTTCAAAATTATACTGATATCGATGACAAAATGATTCGGCGGGCCGCTGAGGAAGGCCTTTGTGTCGCCGAACTTGCCGAAAAATTTATCGATGCATACAAAACTGACACTTCCGGTCTCCTGGTTCGTGCAGCGGATCTGCAGCCGAGGGCGACAGAACATATCGAGTCCATCATTGAACTGATCCAGCGTCTTGAGAAGCGCGGTCTGGCTTATGCTTCCGGGGGCGATGTCTATTTTGCCGCCGGGGCTTTTCAGGGCTACGGGCAGCTTTCTCATCAGACCACTGCTGACCTGATGGTGGGGGCCCGCGTTGAGCCTGGAGAACTGAAAAAAGATCCTCTTGATTTCGCCCTCTGGAAAGGATCCAAACCGGGAGAGCCGGCCTGGGAAAGCCCCTGGGGCAGGGGCAGGCCTGGCTGGCATATTGAATGTTCCTCCATGGCTATGCACTATCTCGGTGAAACTATCGATATTCATGCCGGCGGGGCGGACTTGATTTTCCCACACCATGAAAATGAAATTGCTCAGAGCACCGGAGCCACCGGGAAAACCTTTGCCCGCTACTGGCTTCATGCAGGTTACCTGAATATTGAAGAGAAAAAAATGTCGAAGTCCCTGGGAAATGTGCTTACTGTTCGCCGGCTGCTCGATGAGTATAATCCGCGCGATCTCCGCTTCTTTATATTGTCGGCTCACTACCGCAGCCCGCTCAACTTCAGCCGTGAACTCGTTGCTCAGGCCCGTTCCGGACGGGAAAGGCTTCAGGAATTCCTGGACAACCTCAACGCTGCTTTGCCTGGAGCTATTCCTGCAGTTTCTGAACACCAGGGGAAATTTTTACCGATTATCCCGGAGGCCCGTGAAAGATTTATGGAGGCCATGGATGATGACTTCAACACAGCCGGTGCCATTGCGGTGCTTTTTGAACTGGCCAGAGAAGGCAATATTTATTTGCAAAGGGCTTCCCATCAACGGCAGGTGTTGGAGCAGCTCCTGGCATTTTATAACGAAGCAAATGAACTTTTTGATATACTGGAGATGAAGCAGTCTCTTTCACTTGACGAAGAGCTGCAGCTTATGATCGCCAGGCGCGAAGAGGCCCGCCGTGAAAAAGATTGGGCTGTTGCGGATGGGATTCGTGACGAGCTGTTGGCAAAGGGGATCATCATTGAGGATACCCCGCATGGTGTCCGATGGAAGCGCAAGTCCTATCGCTGAGATACTATTTATTCGATCAAAGCCGCTTATCAGCGGTAATTCGAGGGAAGGTGATGAATAAGAATGCATGTTGAATTGATCGCCTGGACTCCAGATCCCGAGCGCACCGTTGCCGCCGCGGCAAGGCTCTGTTATTCACCTGCTTCGGCCGCCGAGATCGCCCGGGCCATGTCTCCGGAGAAAACGAATTCCTTTGTTGAGAAGCTGATCGAGCTGGGGCACCAATCTCCTCTGGAGCATGTCTCCTTTACTTTTGCCGTTGACGGAGTTAGCAGGGCCCTTTCACATCAGCTGGTTCGGCACCGCATCGCTTCTTATTCACAGAAATCCCAGCGTTATGTTGATGAAAAAGATTTTACCTGGATTATGCCCCCTTCTATAGAGAGGGATCCCGCCGTAAAGAAAATCTTTGAATCTCAAATCGAATCGATTCGAAACTGCTATGCTGAACTATGCGCGGCAGTGCCGCGTGAAGATGCGCGCTACATTCTGCCCAATGCTTGTGAGACAAAACTGGTGGTGACGATGAACGCACGCAGCCTGCTTCACTTTTTCCGGGTGCGTTGCTGCCGCAGGGCCCAGTGGGAAATCCGCCGGCTGGCTGAAATGATGCTTGCAGAGGTGCGCCGGGTGGCGCCGGACCTGTTCAAGGTAGCCGGTCCGCCCTGTATAACCGAAAAAGTATGTCCTGAAGGCGAAATGAGCTGCGGACGGCTGCAGGGTAAAAATGAAGAAAGCAAAAAAGTGTGAGCCGGAGGGGGGAGGCGATCTGGTCATCGGCCGCCGGCCGGTGCTGGAAGCACTCCGCCGCGGCAATCTGCATCAGGTCTATCTGGCGGCGGGGCAAAAAGGAGAGAAAATTAGCCTGATTGCCCGGGAGGCGCGGCAGCAAGGACTGTTATTGAAGGAAATCACTCGCGAAGAACTGAACAGGCTTGCAAGAGGAGGCAATCACCAGGGTGTGGCTGCCCTGGCGCCTCCCTTTTCCTATCTCAGTCTCGATGAACTGCTTGATCGCCTCAAGACGGTTACCAGCGATCCCTTTCTGATTATCCTGGATCACCTGCAGGATCCGCAGAATCTCGGCTCACTGCTGCGAACGGCAGATGCAGCAGGAATGCACGGGGTGATCATTCCTGAAGATCGCAGCGTTAAAATAACGCCGGCTGTGCGCAAGGTGGCGGCCGGTGCAGCCGAGCGGCTGCCGGTGGCGCGGGTGGTAAACTTGGTTAATGCAATCCAGCAGTTGAAAGATGAGGGTTTTTGGGTTTACGGCGCTGCAGCCGACGGTGCACTGCCTTATTATAGGGTTGATTACTGCAGCGCTTTTGCCCTTGTGGTCGGTTCGGAGGGGAAAGGTCTTTCCCGCCTGATCAGGGAGAAATGCGATGGGATACTCTGCATACCCATGCGCGGTGAGGGGGGGGCGCTCAATGCTGCCGTAGCGGGGGCGGTGATCCTCTATGCTGCCGCCGCTCAGAGGGAAGGATGGGTTCAGGAAGTGCCGGGGGAATGAATTGCCGATCTACGATGTCGAGCCGCCATATTTGACGAATGTGTAAGGAGCAGCGGCCTGCGGGGTGAACCGGCGGGTGAAAAGGCTTGACCCTGCTGGAGCTTTGCGTTATAATTACTCCATCATCAGAGCTTTTCCTCCATTAAAAACAGCCCAACGGAGGCGATCTATTTGAGATCTTTAGCCCATGAAGCAAAAGGGAGCAGCAAGGTTTATTTAGAGCTTGAATTTAAAAGCGATGAGGATATTGTTAACGAGGCTAAAGACGGCGACACCATCGCCCTGGAGTTCTTAATTAATAAATACAAGAATTTTGTGAAAGCTAAGGCAAGATCCTATTTTCTTATCGGTGCGGATCGTGAAGATATTATCCAGGAAGGGATGATCGGCCTGTACAAGGCTATCCGCGATTTTCGGGGGGACAAGCTTTCATCCTTCCGGGCCTTTGCCGAGCTCTGCATCACCCGTCAGATTATTACAGCGATCAAAACGGCCACCAGGCAGAAGCACATCCCGCTCAACTCGTATGTTTCACTGAACAAGCCCATTTATGATGAGGACTCGGACAGAACGCTGCTCGATGTTTTATCCGGCACCAAGATTACCGATCCTGAAGAATTGATGATCAACCGGGAAGAATATAACGACATCGAATATAAAATGGGAGAAATTTTGAGCGACCTGGAATGGAAGGTACTGACTCTCTATCTGGAGGGGAAGTCTTACCAGGAGATAGCAGAAGACCTGGAGCGCCATGTGAAGTCCATTGACAACGCACTGCAGCGTGTGAAACGAAAGCTGGAACGTTATCTGGAAGTTAGGAAGTGTTAGAGGGGTAGGTGGGGATTATTATTGTCGCGCCCCTGTGAGTTGACATTTCTCCTGAGGGCGTGTATAATCGAAAAGTGCTTTACGCGGGTGTAGCTCAATGGCAGAGCGCCAGCTTCCCAAGCTGGTAGCGTGGGTTCGATTCCCATCACCCGCTCCATAGACGCCGCGGGGTGGAGCAGTCAGGTAGCTCGTCGGGCTCATAACCCGGAGGTCGCAGGTTCAAATCCTGCCCCCGCAACCATTTTAGGAAATCGCGATGCTGCGGTTTCCTTTATATACTGAGTGATGCTCACGTAGCTCAGGAGGTAGAGCGTATCCTTGGTAAGGATAAGGCCACCGGTTCGAATCCGGTCGTGAGCTCCACGGCGGCGTAGCTCAGCTGGCTAGAGCATGCGGTTCATACCCGCAGTGTCCGGGGTTCGAGTCCCTGCGCCGCCACCATTTTTTATTTTTTGCATTTTGTAGCATAATAAGGTAAAGGTTGTACCGGCAGAACGTGCAAATTTGTGTTTACCCAAAGAGGAGGTGCCGAGTTGGCGAAGAAAAAGTATGAGCGGACCAAGCCCCATGTGAACATTGGGACCAT
>CAZQEV010000091.1:0-6429 GCA_964592135.1 uncultured Syntrophomonadaceae bacterium | reverse complement strand
CCGGGGCTTAAAGTGCACCGATGCCTGCGGCCTTGATCTTTTTAAAAATAAAAGCGGCGCGGCGCAGGCTAACCCTGCTGCTGCAGGGCTTTTTTAGCCGCGCCGGCAGATTGTCCGCCTCTTATATCCGGCAGGGTAAAAGCAAAGACAATCCCGAGGAGCGGCAGCAGGCCAATAATATTCATGGTAAGGGGCAAGCCTGCACGATCGGCAATTGCGCCAAGAAGTGTCACTCCCACGGAACCCATGCCTACACCAAAGCCCAGCAGCAGCCCCGAAGCCAGTCCGATGTTCTTTGGCAAAAGTCTCTGTCCAAAAACCACAGTGGTGGAGAAAGTAGAGATCAGCGCCGCACCGGAAATAAAAGCCAGCACAGGAATGAAATTGCCCTTAAAATGCAAAAAGGGGAAAATCGTAACCAAAGAAACAACCATGGAAACCAGCAGACCGTTACGACCGCCGAAACGATCGGCAAAGGGTCCGCCCAAAACAGTGCCCAACGCACCGGCGATCAAAAATGCACTAACAAGAAATTCAGGCCCGAAAACACCTTTTAAATCGTGAAAGTAGAAGGGGATAAAATAGACCAGACCGGCCTGGATCCATGATCGCACAGTCACGAAAAGCATTAAAAACAGAAGATTCACATTGCGGTTTTGAACCTTATCGATATGATATTTAAACTTCTTTTTTTCCTCCGGCACCCTGGCAGCCAGGATTGTTTTGAATCGAGGCAGCAAAAATATGAAGACCAGCGAAGCCAGAACTCCCGGAATCATAATATAATGAACAGAGGCCAGTCCTGAAAAACTGAGGACAAAAACGGTCAGCATGGGACCAAGGCCGTAACCGAGGTTTCCTCCTACCGAAAAAATTGCCATCGAGGCGCCTGCTTTCTCCTCTTCGCTGACATAATGAGCCAATTTTGAACCTTCGGGATGATATCCAGCTACCCCGATGCCGCTTAGAAGTACTACAAACAACAGCAGCCCAAAAGAGCTTGCCCTGCCGGTCATAGCCAGGGCAGATCCGGAAAGAAAAAGCCCCAGGGGCATTAGCCAGGGCATGCTGTAACGATCGCTAAGCGCTCCAAAAAGGGGCTGAATGATGGCTGAACTAAAGGTAAAAGCGAGCGCAACCAGGCCCACCTGGAAGTAACTGAGGTTCAAGCTTTTTGCCAGGAGCGGCGTCAGGATAGGCAGGGCGCCCTGGCACAGATCAATGATGAGATGACCGATACTCAAGATCCACAAATAGGGGCTAAACATGGCACTATCAGCTTCTTTTCTTTTATCTTGTTTTCTACTGCAGCTCTATCTGCACCTATGCTGATGATTATATGATCTGATCCGGCAATCTGGCAAACAGATTTAAGGCGTCAATCTAATTCATCCGCTGTTTTACAGCTCCCTGAAGGCACAAAGAAAAATTGACAGGCAGGTTTTAGCGCCCTTTGACAAGCGATTTAAAAAGTTGAGTAGGGCGAACTATAATTACTGAAAAGGCTTCTTGTTAAATCATGAGCTGACGGCAGAAGTACGGCGTATTCTTTGAATCAGGGGAGTTTGCAAGTCTGAGATAAAAAGGTAGGGCTGCATTCTGCCACACAGGACCTGTTGCCCGGTAACCGTTGCTAAAAATAGAACCTGCAGCCATAAGCGCAACGGCGCCGGGCACAGAAGCGGTTTAAAAAATACAGGCGCTCCTCTCCATGAGGGCGCCTGTAGCTTCTAGAGAGGGACTGGAAATGGGTCTATGGAGCCGCTTTTTTCTCCTCTTCCTCGCGAAGAACGCGGCGCAGGACCTTGCCGACCATGGTTTTCGGCAGCTCCTTCCGGAATTCAACAAGCCTGGGCACTTTGTATGCGGACAGGTTCTCCTTGCAGAATTGGATGACCTCTTCTTCGGTCAGTTGTTCTCCCTCTTTGAGGACGACATAGGCTTTCAGAGTTTCGCCGCGGTAGGGATCCATGATCCCGGCCACAGCAGCCTCCAGAACCTTCGGATGGGTGAAGAGAACTTCTTCGATATCCCGGGGATAGATATTGTAGCCGCCTGCGATAACCATATCTTTTTTCCGGTCTACTATATAGGTGTAACCTTCCTCGTCCAGCCTGGCGATATCTCCCGTATAGAGCCAGCCGTCGCGCAGGCTGTGCTCTGTTTCTTCGGGCATGTTGTGGTAGCACTCCATCACCTGGGGACCACGGATGCACATCTCGCCTACTTCGCCGATGGGCAGCTCTTCCTTGCCTGTGTCTATATCCATAATTTTCACCTCTGTATCGGGAAAGGGAAGGCCGATGCTGCCGGCAACGTTTTTACCGTATACGGGATTGGCGTGGGTGATGGGAGATGCTTCGGAAAGCCCGTAGCCCTCGATCAGTTTGCCGCCGGTATTTTTTTCAAACTGCCGCTGCACCTCTAGGGGCAGCGGTGCGGCACCGCTGATACAGATCCTGACGGACTTGATGTCGTGTTTGTGCAGATCAGGCGCATTGTTGATCGCCACATACATGGTCGGCACGCCGGGGAAAAGGGTGGGTTTTTCCTTGTCGATAGTTTTTAAGACATCGGCGAGAACAAAGCGGGGCAGCATCACGGTTTTGCTTCCGGTAAACAGCGGCATGTTCATCGATATGGTCATTCCGTAACTGTGGAAGAAAGGGAGCACCGCCAGGAGAACCTCTTCACCCTGGACAAAGTCAGTACACCATGCTTCAACCTGCAGGGCGTTGGCGAGGACGTTGCGGTGCTGCAGCACCGCTCCCTTGGAGACACCTGTGGAGCCTCCGGTGTACATGTAAATCGCCCTGTCTTCGGGAAGTACTTCGCGGGGCTGCGGTTTTTTACTCCTGTTGGCTTTGATGAGATCAAGAAAAGCATAATCTTCTGCAGCAAGCGTTACCCTGTCGCCCTCTTTTTTCTCCTTGGCCACTGTGTAGAGGAAACGAAGCATCCCGGGAAAATAGTCCTTGATATTGGTTACGATAATGTTTTTAAGATCTGTTTGTGGTTGGATCCCTTTGACGATATCGTAAAACCTGGTCATGGTCACGATCGTCTCCGCTCCTGAATCTTTCAGCTGGTAGGCCAGTTCACGGGCAACATACATGGGGTTGCAGGGGACTACGACTGCGCCGATGGAGTGGGCGGCATAGGTAGCCAGGGGAAACTGCGTGCAGTTGGGCAGGTGAATCGCCACCCTGTCCCCTTTTTTAATTCCAAGCCCCTCGAGAGCGGCGGCGAATGCATCAATCTGTGCGAGCAGCTCCGTGTAAGTAAGCTCACCGCCCATGAATGAAACCGCCTTGTTGTCGGGAAAACGCTCTGCCGTTCTTTTAAACATTTCGTAGAGGGAAACTTTGGGGTAATCAATGTTGTGCGGGACAGCGGCTTCATAACTCTTCAACCAAAATTTTTCCTTGCTCATTCTTATTCCTCCGTTTATAAGATTTAATTCTGCGTGAGCGATGATGTCGAATAAGCCCGAATTATTCTGATTGGATGCGGCTGCAGGCAAAGCCGGCCTGTTGAGGGTTCTTCAGGCGCTCCCAATACCCCTATAATGTTCTGCATGATTTTAAAAATTCCTGCAGGGCTATATATTCAGAAGATAGGAATTACTGCCGGGATGGTACCTTTTATTGGATATATCATTTTCCTGGTGGGGTAGATCTTCCTGCAGCTCTCCAGCTGGATAGTGCGGCGGCTCTAAGCAGGATCTGGAAAGGGGTGACGGACCCGTTAAACAGAGGTGCAGCTGCTTAAGAAAATGTTGTCGTTTAATAACGGGGCCGTCTCAGGACAGCCCCGTTAAGATTTACTGCGATCAACCGCCTTGAAGCTGCTTTGAGCTAGCGGGACATAAAAAGATCAATATCAGAATCAACGGCGCCGATGCCGGCCAGGCCAAATTTCTCTACCAGGACTTTGGCCACATTGGGTGAGAGGAACCCCGGCAGCGTGGGGCCGAGATGGATGTTCTTGACCCCCAGGTAGAGCAGAGCAAGAAGCACGATAACAGCTTTCTGCTCATACCAGGCAATATTGTAGGCTATGGGCAACTTGTTGATATCGTCGAGATCGAACAGCTCTTTAAGCTTCAGTGCAATGACAGCCAGCGAATAAGAATCGTTACACTGTCCGGCATCAAGCACCCGGGGAATGCCGCCGATGTAGCCCAGGTTGAGTTTGTTGTAGCGGTACTTGGCGCAGCCGGCTGTGAGAATAATGGTGTCCTGCGGCAGTTTCTCGGCGAAATCAGTATAATACTGCCGGGATTTCATCCGCCCGTCGCAGCCGGCCATGACAAAGAATTTTTTGATGGCGCCGGATTTGACGGCATCAACGATTTTGTCGGCCAAGGCCAGGACCTGATTGTGGGCAAAGCCGCCTACAATGGTCCCCCTTTCAATCTCCTCGGGTGGGGGAAGGGTTTTGGCAAGAGCGATGATTTCGGAAAAATCCTTTACGCCCTGATCGTCCCCTTCAATATGCTTGCAGCCGGGATAACCGGTGGAACCTGTCGTAAATATCCTGCTTTTGACCTCATCGCTTCTGGGGGGGACGATGCAGTTGGTGGTGAAGAGAATGGGTCCGCGGAAGGAGACAAATTCGTCAAGCTGCTTCCACCAGGCACTGCCGTAATTGCCGGCAAAGTGATCATACTTTTTAAAAGCAGGGTAGTAATGGGCCGGGAGCATTTCGCTGTGAGTGTAAACATCAACGCCCGTGCCCCGGGTCTGCTCCAGCAACTGCTCCAGGTCGGTGAGATCGTGGCCGGAGATCAGGACAGCCGGATTTTTCCTTACGCCGATACTGACTTCGGTAATCTCGGGATGGCCATATCTAGATGTGTTGGCTTCGTCCAGAAGCGACATCGCCTTAACGCCGTATTCACCGGTTTTAAGGGTCAAGGCTACAAGATCGTCCGCCGTGAGCCTATCGTCCAACGTTGATGCCAGCGCTTCATAGATAAAATCGTTGACCTCGGGGTTCTCCTTTCCGATATTTTTCGCATGTTCGGCATAGGCAGCCATACCCTTCAGACCGTAAGTGATCATTTCACGGAGGGAACGCACATCTTCGTCGGCTGTTGCCAGTATCCCGGCAGAGGCGGCCTTTTCCAGCAGGGACTCTTTCGAGGCAGCAGTGAATGTGGCCGCATCGTGCAGATCCTCCAGAGAAACTGACTCTCTCAGTCTGTCCCTGAAGGCGATCATTTTATCGATCTGCCTGACAAAGGCATCGTCGTCAAAGTTTGCATTGGTGATCGTCATGAAAAGGCTGCTGAGCACCTCGTAGTCCAGATCGCCCGTTGTGCTCCTATCGATATTTCCCTTGACGACAACTTCAGAAATGCCTTTAAGAGTGTAAATGAGAAGATCTTGAAGTGCGGCCAACTCTTCTTTTTTTCCGCAAACACCGCGCACCCTGCAGCCTGTTCCTTTCGCCGTTTCCTGGCACTGATAACAAAACATACTCATTCTGATTTCCTCCCCTGTTGTTATTTGCATGATCAGAGCACTCTTGCCACTGTCCTTGCGTTGTTAATCATTGATGCTATCGCAGCACTTTATTTTCTTCCGGTACAGTGGATTTACATCGGGATTTCTGTCGCCGAATTTCTCCATAACCTCATCTATAATCTGTTTTTTAGCCAATCCTTCGCTTTCCCTTTTTTTGATGAGCTTGTATACCGCAAAGGCCGTTGAGGGGCCAATCTCCGAAGAGAAGTGGCCTATTCCCTGGTTCCAGGCAAAGAGGGAAAAGAGCTCGTCCAGCTCCTTGACTGTAACTCCAAGGGCGTAGGCTTTGATCAGCTCCCTGGTAGCCTGCCTGAATCTGGAAGCACCGACGGCATTGCTCATGGAGAGGAGCAGTTTTGTTTTCAGATCCAGGGCTGCATCCTCATTCTCCCAGATGAATCCCCAGAAATCCACAACAGTGCCCGCGAGTATGTCATCGATCACTTTGTAATTCAAAATAGCCGTTGGTTTGAAGGGCATATCAGCTCCGCTTTCAAAGGTAGATGTTTTCAGTTCCGTTCTGTAGAAATAGCTTCTGTATTCATGCCCTGAAACTTTTTCAGTGAGATGTTCAAAACCCAGATCCTCCAGTGCAGTGTAAAGCGGTTTAGGTTCAAAACTTTGCACAACGCAGATGCCGCCATTCAAATTTACCTGCTGTGCTTTGTACAGAATCATCGGTAGAAAATTGCCGGTTAAATTTCTGACGTCAATTACAGGGAATTCCGTCCTTTTATTCTTCCAATCAGGGTTCATCATGATTTCCTCCTCAGTTTTTGCAGGATCCGCCGAAAGATCGATTTTCAAGACCCTCGTAAATATGAAAATATATTCGGTTTGCGGAACGGTTATCCCTTCTCCCCGTGAGTCGGAGGGACGGAGGAGTTGACTCACTGCC
>CAZQEV010000090.1:0-6494 GCA_964592135.1 uncultured Syntrophomonadaceae bacterium | reverse complement strand
TTAGTTAAAGAGGAAGATCGCTTTATCGAAGACCGGCTCATGGATGACCAGGCCCTGGTTGTGGAAAGCAGGGCCGGCATTGTTGTATTGCTGGGCTGTGCCCATGCCGGGCTGATCGACACACTGCAGCATGTTCTCACCCTGACAGGGGAAAAGCGGATTTATGCTCTTTTGGGCGGAACCCATCTTCTGAACGCCCCGGAGGAGAGTCTGAACCGGACAATTGCCGCACTGCGGCAGTTTGAACTGGAGATCATCGCTCCCTGCCACTGCAGCGGTTTCAGAGCTACAGCAGCTTTGCGCCACGCTTTCGGTGAAAGGTGCCTGGATCACCAGGCCGGAAGCATATTTGAATTACCCCTTTAAACCCCTTTTTTTCTAAAACAGGGCCCGGAGACGGACCGGAACCGTAAATTGAAAGCCTCTGCCTTGATCTCTATATCGTGATCAGCGCAGCATGATCCATATATGTCAGGGGAGAGCCATTTTTGCAGGAAATCAAAAGGCCCGCTTAAAAGGGCTTAAAAGGGGCTTAAAAGGCGATCATACCCTAAGACACAGTGCCCTAAGAGTTCTATTTGAAACTGTTGGGCCGTTACAGTATAATAAAATGAAATAAAAAAATAATTCTGCTGAAAAGGAGGGGGCTTGTGGAAGTCAAGCTGTGGGAGACTCATAATTTAAGTCCCCGGGTGCAGAGGCTGCGTGACGAGTACTGGTCCTTTTATGAACGGGATTACTACCGCAATGAGGTTAACGCCTACGGCACCGGGGATGAATGGGACGAGCTGTACGCCCCCTACAACTGGGGAGTTGTGCCGGAAATCTACCCCTTTATTTATATTACCAGAGAGACGATGAAGGCGATGGCCGGCAAAGTGCACATTCCGGCAGATTTCTACCGCCTTTCCCTGGCTGAACGGCGGGCTCTTTTCTTCAACGAAGTCCTGGAGAAACACCTGCCGGTGCAACTGCTGGAAGGGGAACTTATCGTCGGTTCACATTTCAACACCGCCCTCTCAAAAACTCTGGACCGGGAAGAGATGCGTCGCTATACCGGGGAGACTTACCGCTGGGTGGAGCGCTTGATCGAAACACACGAAAAGGGTATCGGCAACGCCGGCGCTGTACCGGGGCACCTTATCCCGAATTACCGCAAGGTTTTACATAAAGGTTTTTCCGGAATCCTGGCTGAAATAGAAGAAAAGCTGGCTTCTGAAAATTCACCGGATCAAAGAGCTTACCTGAATGCACTGAGGATCTCAGCTGAAGCGCCCCGCATTCTGGCGGGGCGTTACCGGGATGCGCTGGAAGCCGCTTCACAGGAGACAGAGGATCAGGAGCGCAAAAGCGAGCTGCTGCGGATGAGCGAGATCGTGGCACGGGTTCCCTACGAAAGGCCGCGCAGCTTCTGGGAGGCGCTGCAGTCGCTCTGGTTCACTCACATGCTGGTCATGGCCGCCGAGTCCTATCCGGGAGCGGGGCTCTCCTACGGACGCATCGACCGCTATCTCTACCCCTTCTACATCAATGATATTGAAAAAGGAGTTATAACCCGCGAATTTGCCAGGGAACTGCTCCACTGCTTCTGGATCAAGCATAACTATGTTTACGATTACCAGGGGCGAACGGCGCGTAACCAGGGGGTCAATTCCGGGTTTGGCCAGCTTATCACACTGGGAGGCTGCGGACCTGACGGTGAAGATCTGACCAATGAGCTGACCATGCTCATGCTCGGGGTGATCGACGAGATCAATCTGCTCGAGCCTAAGCCGAATATCCGGATTCACCGGCGCTCCTCCGATGAACTGCTCCGCCGGGTGGCTGAAATGGTGAAAAAATCGCAGGGAGCGCCCTTTATCTTGAATTTTGACGAACTTTCCATGCAGGGGCTAATTTCCCAGGGTATTCCCGCTGAGGAAGCCTGGGATTATGCTCCGGTGGGCTGTCTTGAGAATACGATGCAGGGGAACGATCGCTCGGGCACGGTCGATGCCAACCTGAATTTGGCCAAGGCGGTGGAGCTGGCCTTAAATGACGGGCGGGATATGCAAAGCGGCCGGCAGATCGGCCCGCGCACGGGTGATCCCGCCTCTTTCAGCAGTGAAGAAGATTTTAACGACGCTTTTTATCGCCAGCTCGATTTCATCCTGGATCAGATCATCGATCTGGCTGCAGAGGCAGACCGCATCCGGGCGCAGTACGATCCGGCGCCCTACCTTTCACTGCTGGTGGACGGCTGTATCGACCAGGCCGTTGATGTGAACTGCGGCGGCGCCCGTTACAAATTTATCACCATTGAGGGAGTGGCCCTGGCCACGGTTGCAGACTCAGTGAGCGCGGTGCGCAAACTGGTCTACCAGGATCAGCTGTTATCGATGCAGCAGCTGGTCGAGGCGCTGCGCAGCGACTTTGCGGGGAAAGAGGAGATCAGGCAGATCCTGCTCAACCGCGCGCCAAAATACGGCAATGATGATCCCTTTGCCGATGGTGTTGCCCGGGAGATCTCACGCTGGTGGACCGAAAAAATAGCGAACAGCTCCTCACAGGCAACGGGGCGTCGCTTCCGGGGGGGCTATCTCTCCTGGAACTACTGGATCTCCTATGCTCCTTTGACTGCATCCACCCCGGATGGGCGGCGGCGGGGCGAAGCTCTTTCCAACGGGGTTTGTCCTGTCAACGGGGCGGATCGGGCAGGGCCGACTGCCGTGGTGCGCTCCGTGCGCAACCTTGGCCTGGAGAGTGCACCCAACGGCGCCTCCCATACGATGAGCTTTCATCCCTCCCTGTTGCGAGACGAAGAGCATCTGGACAAATTTACCGCTTTCCTGCGGGCTTATGAGGAGGCGGGAGGTACTGCCCTGCAGATCAACCTGGTCGATCCGGAGGTGCTGCGCAAGGCTCGTGACAACCCCGCTGAATACGCCAATCTGCTGGTGAGGGTGACGGGCTATAATGCCTATTTTGTGCATCTGGGCGACGAGATCCAGGCGGAAATTATCCGCCGCGAGGCCCATGCCATCTAACCGGTTTACCGATCCTGGATCAAGGCAGACAGCGATTTGCATGGAAAAAGGATTGCGGGAGGGGGAGGATTATGCTCAGCGAAAAACAGATTCCAGTGATCAACAACTGGCTGCACCCCAAATTCCTGGCCACGGTTGATCGAGAGGGCCGGCCCAATGTGGTCGTTGTCAGCAGCCTGGAATATTTTGAAGGTAAACTCATTTTTGGCAACCTCATGCTCTGGAAAACTGCCCGGAACCTGCAGGATAATCCGGAGACAGCCATTCTCGTAATTGATCCCCGGCTTAACTATTACTACCTGGAGGGGAAATTTCTCGGCTTCAGGGAGGCAGGTCCGGAGGCTGAGCATCTCAGAAAAAGCGAGATGGTCCGCTACAACGCCTACACCGGTTTTCGCAATACGGGGATCATGGAAATTATAGATGCCGGGCCCCTGCGCCGGCTTTCACCCGTCAGGATTCTGCAGGAACACCTGCGCAGCAGGGTCAGTTTTAAAGGGGGAGCGGTGAATTTTCCCAGGGCGGTGGCCGATAAATTTGACGCCATGAAAAGTATTAAGGTGGCGGCTTACTACAATGAAAAGTTGCACCTGAAGATCTTGCCGGCCGTGCGCTGCAGTGGAGACGGTCTCTACACCCTGACAGGGCTGCCCCCCGGGGTCAGATATGCCGCCAACGTGATCACCCCTGAAGTGGTCTCTTTCCAGGTCAAGGGAACAGCAAGGCGGGACAGCCTGCAGGTGGACGAAATCTACGCCTGCGGACCTCCTGTGCCGGGCAAACTAATCTACCCCCTTCCCCATAGTTAGTGCACTTCGGCGCCAGGTTTACCAGCCTGGGCATAGGGCCCGCTGTTCCGCGGCAAATAATTGGATGAAGGAGCTTTTGAATGAGCAAACCAGTTTTCGAAGAAGTTTTACCGCAGCTGTTTCGGGCAGAGATCCCACTGCCGAAGAATCCTCTTAAAGCTACTAATTCCTACATCATTAAATCAAGTGAGCGCAACCTGATCATCGATACAGGGATGAACCGGGAAGAATGTCTTACGGCAATGACAGCGGTTCTCGATGAGCTCGAAATTGATCTTGCGCACACTGATTTGTTTATTACGCACTTGCATGCCGATCATCTGGGCCTGGTCGGCGAACTGGCGGCGCCCACCTCGCGTATTTTTTTCAACAGGCCGGATGCTGAAATTGTAGCTATGACCGACCTCTGGGAACTGCTTTTTCATATTGCCGGAAGACATGGTTTTCCCGAAGATGAGCTTAAAAGATCGCTGGCCCTGCATCCCGGCAACCGCTACAGCGCCACCGGACATATTGATTTTGAATTTTTAAGCGAGGGGGACCGGCTCAATTACGGTCCTTACATGCTTGAATGTGTGCATACTCCCGGGCATACTGCGGGGCATATGTGTTTGTATGAACCCAACCGGAAGCTGTTTTTTTCCGGCGATCACATCCTGGGCGATATTACCCCCAATATTGCAGCCTGGCATGATACAGAAAACCCGCTGCAGGAATACCTGCAGAGTCTGGACAAGATCTATCCCATGGAAATCGAATTGCTGCTGCCGGGGCACAGGCGTATTGTCACCGATTGCCGGGGAAGAATCAGTGAGTTGAAGGCTCATCATCAGGAGAGGCTGCAGGAAGTGACCGCAATCCTTAAAAAGATTGGGCCGGGCAGCGCTTACGAGGTGGCAGCGCAGATGAAGTGGGACATTAATGTCCGCAGCTGGGAGCAGTTTCCCGTAGCGCAGAAGTGGTTTGCCATCGGCGAGGCTATTGCCCACATCCATTATCTTGAGGAAAAAGGAAAGGTTCAAAGAAGGCAGCAAAACACCACGGTTTTGTTCTATGTTTAGAGTATTTTTTAAAGGCTAGCCGGGCTTTGCAACGAAGCGGCAGGTGATGGCATGCGTTGCACCTTCCTTTTTCAGTTGGCAGAGATAGGGAAAGGCGAACCCATTTTGTCAACCCGGATTCAGATGCTCAGGGCTTTAGCGGCCGGAAAATAGGAAAAGGAGCAGCTGTGAACACAGAAAAAGAAAAAGCAGTATTGGCATTTTTGGAAGATCTTAATATTGACTACGATTATCATGAACATCCTCCGGTTTACACCGTAGAAGAGGCGCGCAGCTACTGCGCTCAAATAAAAGGGGCTCAATGTAAAAATCTTTTTCTGCGCAATGATCGGGGGAACAGGCACTACCTGATTATCCTGGAAGATTCAAAAAGAGCGGACCTCAAAGAGCTTGCTGCCAGGGTCGGCGAGAAGAAGCTCAGCTTTGCTTCACCGAAAAGGCTGCAAAAATATCTCGGTGCGGAACCGGGCTCTGTCTCTCCTTTTGGGCTGATCAATGACCGCGAAAAAGGAGTCATTGTCGTTCTGGACAAGGAGCTGCAGGATGAGGAGTGGATCAATTTCCACCCCAATGTCAACATAGCTACACTGACAATCGGCAAGGCTGATTTCAAGCGTTTCCTGGAGCGCTGCGGCAACCGTCTCCTGCTGTATTAAACAGCAGAAGATTCACTCCCGGGTTATGGCCCGGACAGCTCTGAGCAACAATAGCTTTTCTGCACAATGAAGAAAGCACCTTTGTCAAAAAGGTACTCTCTTGATCAAAGCCCTGACGATATTAAGGTTTCGGGATTCCCCACGGGAATCGGAGATGCTATCACCCCGAAAAATTGAAATCTTCCCGGCTGATGGGGTATTCCCAGATTCTATGTCCGTCGGAGTACGTTTCGCCCTCGACCGTCACCAGAACAGAGTTGACCGCGGGGAACTCGGTGGCGGTGTAAACGAGCGATTGGATCAAGATGGTACCACCCAGGGTGCCGCCCGGGCTGTCTGTGACAAGGTCTGAAGAAAAATCAATCAGGGCGACCTCCTTTTCAACCTTCACGTTGAGGATCTCGACTGTCGCCGGCAGCGTTCTCACCAGGTTGTCCTCTCCGGATAAAGGTCCCCGGATCAGCTCCTCCAGGGCCAGGCGCAGCACGGCGGTGGTATGGGGAAATTCGCGCACCACCGGGCTGACATAGCCGGTCTTACAGGGGCTGTCTTCCTCGATGGCTTTCCTGTCTCCGAAATACAATGTGATCTTGACTGTACCATCTTCCCCGTTATCTCCCTCTTTGCCTTCATCATTACCGGGTGAGGTTTCGCCGGGAGTGCTATCGTCACCCGGGGCGGTGCCGTTTATATCGCCGCCTGCTTCCTCGGAGCTGTTGTCTGCTTTACCGGGGTCGGGCGACTCATCTTTCTGGAACAGAGCACATCCTCCTGCCAGGACTAAAAGTATGATTACTGCGAGAACGATACTTAACAAGGCAATCTCTCTTTTCACAGTTCAAGCCCTCCCTAATTTATCTTGTCGGATTAACTGCTTCCGATATTATCATCATCATTATAAATCAAAACAGCAAAATGCGCTCTTCTTTTCCTGCTGTTCTT
>CAZQEV010000089.1:0-6524 GCA_964592135.1 uncultured Syntrophomonadaceae bacterium | reverse complement strand
GGCGCCGGGCGCATCGCCAGATCGCGGAAAAGTTCAACATGGATGCCGCCAAAACCCAGCAGCACCAGGGGGCCGAAAACAGGGTCGTTCTTTGCACCGGCAATCAACTCCAGTTGCACCGGCAGCATCTCCTCTACCAAGTAACCCGCAAGCTCAACTCCCGGCGCCCTGAGAGCAATGTTTCGCTCGATCTGCTCCCAGGCCTGGTGCAGCATCGCTGCGTCGTGCAGACCCAGCTTGATTGCTCCAGCCTCGGTTTTATGTGCAATTTGTTCAGAAACTGCTTTCAGCGCCACGGGGTAACCGATTCTGCCGGCAGCAGCGACAGCCTGCCCGGGTGTCCGGACCACCTCACCCCTGGGAATATCAATCCCCCAGCGGGCCAGGATCTCTTTGGCTTCGGCTTCGTTAAGGTTTCGCCCCCTTCTCGCAGGCATTTTTGAGCGAAGGGTTGCCGCCTGCGTCAGGGCTTCCGGAACCTGGACGGCGGTTCTAATAATATGGGCCCGCTTTTTCTGAAACAAAGAGTAACGCCACAAGACAGCCGCCGCATTGACCCCATCTTTAAGCTCGCTAAAAAAGGGGATCCCCTTTTCTAAAATGACCTCTTTGGACTCGCGGCTGCAGCCCGGCCAGATCACAAAAAATGGCTTCTCTGTCTCTCCGAAGATGCGGGCAATCATCTCTCCCGACGCCGTCCCGGAAGCGCGCCAGATCGCTGTGGTAAAAATGAAAAGATCCACCCCGGGGTCGGCCAGGATAATCTCGATGATTTCACGAACCTCCGCCAATTTTGTCACCAGTGCAGCGGTGGAATCAAGGGGATTGCGCACAGTGGCAATGGAGGGCATGAGCCTTTGCAGGGCCTTGACGGTCTGCGGAGAAAAACGGGCCAGTTCCAACCCCGCAGAGGCGCATAAATCGGCTGCCAGAACCCCCATCCCTCCGGAAAGCGAGAACACGGCGGCACGGTTGCCCTGTGGAAGGCGCTCCGGGGTAAAAGCTTTGAAAAGGGAGAGCATTTCAGTGAGTGTTTCAACCTCGATTACGCCTTCCTGCCGGAAGAAAGCACGGCAGGCTTCCCGGGAACCGGCCAGGGCCCCGGTATGGGATCGGATCGCCGCCGCCGCCTCCTGCGAGGCACCTGCTTTCAGGATGAGTACCGGTTTGCCCGCTTCCGCGGCGGCCCGACAGGAGCGGCGGAGCCGCTCCCCATCTTTAATCCCTTCAAGATAAGCACCAATAACCCTGACCCGGGGCTCTTGAACCAGAAAATCAAGCACTGCTGCAAAATCAAGGTTGATCTCATTGCCCAAGCTGATCACATATGAAAATCCGAACTTTTCCAGGTCGGCCAGAAAAAGAGCCAGAATGCCAAGTCCACCGCTTTGGGCGACAAAGGCCGCCGGCCCCGAACGGAGAGCGCCGCTTTCAACCGTAAGAGAGAATGTGGCGGCAGCCGGCTGCAGGGTGTTGATAAAGCCGATGCAGTTGGGCCCCAGGATGGTCAGATTGCTTTCCGCCGCTACTTCCGCCAGTTCCTGCTGGAGAAGCTCCCCCTTGCCGCCAACTTCGGCAAAGCCGCCGCTGATCACCACCAGGTTTGTCATCTGCAAAGCGGCGCATTCCCGAGCCACAGCAGGAACCCGGGGCGCCTCCACCGCAACTACAACCAGGTCCGGTTTTACTTCAATCTGCGCCAGGCTGCCGTATGCGGGAAGCCCCTGAACCTCCTTACGCCCGGGGTTGACAGGGTAAATCCGGCCGGGATAGCCGTAACTCTTCAGCAGCTGCACCACCTTGCCTCCCGGCTTGGCCGGATCGGCGGAGGCGCCGACAACGGCAATGCCCCGGGGCCAAAAGAAACTTCGCAGGTCGGCAGCTGTTCTTTCTCTACAGCTGTGCAATATATCATACTCCTAACCTTTTATTAGAAATTTCCCCCTGCCGGCAGCGAAATCCTTTTTCTACTTTGAGCAACAGATCTGCTACTCCTTTTCATGCATCCAGGAGCGGCTTTTCAGTAAAGCACTGCGGAATTTTTGGCGCAGATCAGGGTAACGGGAGGAGAGCTCGCTCACCAGTGCAGCCATCTCCTGCCGCTTCGTTTTCCCGTTTACAGGACAGGGGCTTTCAATGACAGGAATATCTTCACGCCTTGCCAGGGCGGCAAGTGTATGCCCGGGAATCTGGATGAGCGGCCGGATCAGGTGAAGGCCGGCGCGATCAAGATGCGTTACCGGCTTGAAAGTGTAAAAATCCCCGGTGTAGATCAGATTAAGCATAAAAGTTTCAATGGCATCGTCGAGATGGTGTCCCAACGCCACCTTGTTGGCGCCCAACTTAAGGGCTGCCTGGTGAAGGGCGCCGCGGCGCAAGTTGGCACAGAGAGCACAGGGGTTTTTCTCCTGCCGCCGCTCAAAAACAATCCGGGCAATGGCGGTTTTTTCTATAAACAGGGGGATCAGCAGCTTTTCCGCGTAGCGCTGCAGCGGCGCCGGATCTGCCGGCCACCCCAGATCCACATAGATGGCCTGCAGGGCAAAGTCGAAGGGGGCATGCCGTCGAAACAGTTCCAGGATGTAGAGAAGGGCGCCACTGTCCTTGCCCCCCGACAAAGCAACGGCGACACTGTCTCCTGCTTCGATCATCTGGTAGCGATAGATCGTTTTTTTGACTCCCGTGAGAAACCATTTGCCATCGCTTTTTGCCAAATAATCCCTCCGCCCAGCCTGACTTATTATGTTACAATGATTATAACAAGATCAGCTTTGTTTTACGAATCCAGGATAATATTTTATTAAATATTCAAGCAAACCTGAAAGTGAAATGGATAAATAATTGAAGTGTAAATGAACCTTTTCTTTAAATTTAAGAGCCAAGGCTATCATGGGGGTGTCGCATTGACAAGAAAAAAGCGTAATCAAAAATGGATGATCCTTCTGGTCATCATCCTGGTGCCGCTGCTGTTTGCGGCCGGTTATGCGCTTTCTACAGGCAATGCAGGTGAGCAGCTGCGCCTGTGGCTGGGCGTGGGGGAAACCGCAGCACCATTCGAAGACGATGACGAGACTGCGGCACCTGAAAAAACCGGCGATGAAAATCATGACAAAAATCCGCTCTCAGAAGAGCCCGGCAATGAGCCTGCCGGGCCGGAAACGGGCGAAGCAGAACCTGCCGGGCCCAAGACGGATAAGGATGATCCTGAAACGGTTCCCATCATTTACGTGGGACAGGTTCTAACCATCCCTGTTGCCGGCGGCGGCAGCAGCAGCGGTAAATCCCAGGTAATTGAGCGGGGGACAGTGTCTGCAGGCGGCAAACAGATTGCCCTCACTTTTGACTCGGGCTGGGAATATACACATGCCGAACCTTTGCTGAATGTGCTTGACCAGTACGGGGTCAAGGCAACTTTCTTTCCCCGGGCCGACTGGTTGAAAACGCACCCGGACCTGGGCCGGAAGATTGTCAAAGGCGGCCATACCATGGGCAACCATTCGAAGACACACGGCGATATGACAAAGGAAAAGATGAGCGCCGCTAAAATCCGTGAAGAGATGCGCGAGTCTACGCGCATTATCAAGGAGATCTGCGGGGTAGATCCCTATCTTTTTCGCCCACCTTATGGGGCATACGACAGTCAGCTTCTGGAGATCCTGGCTGAAGAAGGCTACCCCTATACGATCATGTGGACTGTCGACACCCTGGACTGGGACGCTGGAAACACGAGGAAGGTAGACGGAAAGGATACTCTTATTGATGAAGATTTCATCGTTAACCGGGCTCTGACCAAAGCCGCGAACAATGGAATCATCCTGATGCATATCGGCGGCCATACGGCGGGGCACCTGACTGTGCCGGCGCTGCCCCGGATCATCGAAGGATTGCGCGACCAGGGCTACAGCTTTACCACTGTCGACAAAATGCTGCCGCCGCCGGGCACCGGCGGGAAAACCACCTATACAGTGCAGAAGGGTGACACCCTGTACAGCATCTCCCGCCGCTACGGCGTCACCGTGCAGCAGCTGATCGACGCCAACAACCTCTAGTTACTTACATCGGTGCCAGGCACCGATGTAAGTAACTAGCTCTCGTGGAGGAGACGGCGCAGGTACTGTGCGAGGGGCAGAGCGGCGGCGCCGCCGATAAGGGCGTTCAGCAGTTGGGGCAGCAACAGGACCCCTGCTGCCGGGGGAGGCAGCGCCAGCAGGTAGTGAGCGGCCCCACCTATAACAGCAAACTTCAGAACGGCTCCCAGGATCATCCCGATCCAGGAGCCGCCATTTATTTTTCCCGCCAGCGCTCCATAACATGAACAGTAAAGAGCATTGCCGGCCATGATGAAGGGAATGGCCGGGGCTAAAACAGGAGAGATGATCCCCAGGAGCAGCGCCGCCCAGGGGGTGAGCAGACCGATACCGACACCTCCTGCCGTGCCGGTCACGGCAGTGGAGAGGATGAGCATCACGTTGACCAGCGGCCCCGTCACCGGAGCAGGCAGGCGCAGCAATTGCACAGAGAGAGTGAGCGCCAGCAGCATGGCCAGCCGAGCCAGCTGCCGCACCGAAAAGCGAATCTGTGAATTCATATCATATAAAACCCCTTTAATTTTTATGCTCAAGGAACGATTATATTACCCTGAACGCTACTTTTTATGGACCGGGGTAGGAATAATGCATGGATCGGGTCTCTATCCGTGACGTTTATTTCCATGTATGCTTCTCCTGCCGGGTGCAAGGCTAGCTGTGAAACCCTGTCTAAGGAGGATCCCAATGGCCCTAAAGGAAGTCAAAGAAAAAAACCCTTCTGAGCGCCTGACCCGGGCCCTGAGAAAATATAAGGGGAAACCCGGCGTTCTCATCTCAGCATTGCAGGAAGCCCAGGCCATTTACGGCTATCTTCCCCGCGAAGTGATGATCCATGTAGCCAATGAACTCACCATTCCGCTGTCCGAAGTCTACAGTGTAATCAGCTTCTACTCGCTTTTTTCCACCGTTCCTTCGGGAAAACACCGCATCGAAGTTTGCATGGGAACAGCCTGCTATGTCAAGGGTGCAGAAAAACTGCTGCAAGAGCTGCAGAAACAATGCGGCGCAAGGCCGGGCAAATATTCGTCAGAGAATCTTTTCAGCATCGCCACAACACGCTGCGTCGGCGCCTGCGGCTCCGCCCCCATCATCAAGACAGGGGATGAGCTGCACGGGGAGATGAGCACTGAACAGTTGCCGCAGCTTCTGGAGGAGCTGAAGAAAAGATGAGCACGCTGGTAGAAGAACTGTCCAGAGAGAGAATCAGGCCCGAGACCGATCACCGCATTCTTATCTGCGGCGGCATCCCCTGCAGCTCCCTGGGCTGCCGCAAGGTGAAGGAAGCTCTTGAAGAGGAGCTGCAAAACAGAGCTCTCGCTGGTGAAGTCCCCGTCGAGGTTGTGGGCTGTATCGGCGATTGCAGCCTGGGCCCTGCAATGATCGTTTATCCCGAAGGAATCATCTATCAGAAACTGAAGCCCGCCGATGCGAGGAGCATTGTCAGGGAGCACATTATTGCCGGCCGGATTGTTGAAGGGCTGCTGCACCGCGATCCGCGCAGCGACGAGATCCTCCGGCAGCGCGAGGAGATGCCCTTTTACCGGGGGCAGACCAGACTGGTGCTGCGCAATTGCGGGGTCATTTCAGCGCATATCGATGACTATCTGAAATACCGCGGCTACGCCGCTCTGGCCCGGGCGCTGACGGAGATGAGTCCCGAAGAGGTCATCGGGGAGATAAACCATTCAGGCCTGCGCGGCCGCGGCGGCGGCGGTTTCCCCACGGGGCGCAAGTGGGAGATGGTCCGGAGAGCAAAAAGCGATGAGAAATTTATCATCTGCAACGCCGACGAGGGGGATCCGGGAGCTTTCATGGACCGCAATATCCTGGAAGGCGATCCCCACAGCATCATCGAAGGGATGATCATCGCCGGCTATGCCGTCGGTGCTGACCGGGGCTATATCTATGTGCGGGCGGAATATCCTGTAGCAATGCACCGCTGCCGCGAGGCCATCGCTCAGGCCCGGCAGATGAAATTGTTGGGCGGTAACATCCTCGAGAAAAGGCTCTCCTTTGATATCGAAATCCGCGCCGGCGCGGGAGCCTTTGTCTGCGGCGAGGAGACGGCGATGATTTCATCGCTGCACGGCACCCGCGGCGATCCCGAGCCGAAGCCTCCTTTCCCGGCCCAAAAAGGGCTTTGGGGGAAGCCGACACTGATCAACAACGTGGAGACGCTGGCCAATATCCCTCTGATCATTCTGCACGGAAGCAGGCGTTTCCGCGAACTGGGCACGGAGGGCAGCAGGGGCACAAAGGTCTTTGCCCTGGCCGGAAAGGTGAGACACACCGGCCTGGTGGAGGTTCCCCTGGGGACAACATTGCGCGAGATCATCTTTGAGATAGGCGGCGGTATCCCCGGCAATAAAAGGTTCAAGGCCGCCCAGACAGGCGGACCCGCCGGCGGTTGCCTGGGAGTTGAGACCCTGGATATTC
>CAZQEV010000088.1:2159-6559 GCA_964592135.1 uncultured Syntrophomonadaceae bacterium | reverse complement strand
GGATGAACCGGTGATCGATGGTTTGATGATCACTAAGGAGGGCTTTTCAGTTTATACTTCTGGTCATCAGCATAGGTGCGACCGATCCTGCACTTCTCGTTTACCTTAATCGACCTCCCATCTCCAAGTAAGTGCTTAATTTGGCTTCTTTCCTCATTAATTAACTGTTTGTTCTTGGCCATGGTCATTGCCGCCATTTCATTGACTGCTGAGGCCGATATTACTATTTTCCAAGCTGAATTGAATAGATGCAAGGGATTGGAAACAGGCGTTCTAAAAGCTTGTGATAACCCGGGGGAAGTGTATACTGTTAACAAAGAGAATCCGGAGGCTCGCTTAAGATGACTTATGATGTTCTGGCGATGACGGCGGTGGCGGCGGAGTTGCAGCAGCTCGCAGTAGGGGCGCGGGTGCAGCGGGTTGTCCAGCCCTCCCGCGAAATGATCATCCTTTCGCTCTACCATGCCGGAGAAGAATACGGCCTGCTGCTCTCAACCCATCCCCGGCATGCCCGGATCCACCTGACCAGGCGGCGCTACCCTCTCCCGGAGCAGCCCCCTCCTTTCTGCATGCTCCTGCGGAAATATCTCACCGGTGCGCGCATTTCCGCTGTTTCCCAGCCCCATCTCGAACGGGTTTTAATATTGCATTTTGAAGCGCATGAAGGCCTGCCTCCGGTTAAAATGATCGCCGAGATTATGGGGCGTCGGAGCAACGTGCTTCTGCTCGATCGCGATGGCATAATCCTGGGGGCAACCAAGACCGCCACCCGGGAGCAGAACCCCCGGCGCGCAGTCCTACCGGGCCTGCCCTATGAAGAGGTACCCCCGCAGCCAAAACTGGATCCCACGGCTGCAGATGAGGATGCACTGGCCGCAGCGATGCTGCCCCTGCTGGCGAAAGGCAGCAGTCCGGAAGATGCGCTACTGAAAACAGTGCGCGCCATCAGCCCCCTGGCCGCCCGGGAGCTGGTTTACCGCAGCAGCTGGAATGAAGAATCACCCCGGAGCTCCATCGGACGGCTCGGCAGTGAAATGGAGAGTCTTTTTGAGGAAAAGAGAACGCAGGAAGCCTGCCTGGCGCCGGAATGTAATGTTTACGCCTCCTACCTGCTAACACACTTCCAGGACAGCGCCCCGCACATATTTCCGGGGATGAATGAACTGCTGGATCATGTTTACGGCAACCTGGAGGAAGGCGAAAAGAGGCAGATCCTGCAAGAACGGCTCCGCTCCAGGGTGCACCGCCGCATAAGGCGCCTGGACATGAGGGCGGAACAGCTGCAGGAGGATCTGCGCCGCGCCGGGGAGGCGGATCGCTACCGCATCTACGGGGAAACGCTGCTCACCTATGGCTCCATGATCAGCCGTGGAGCAGAGGAGGCTGTTCTGCCCCATCTTTACCACCCGGAAGAGACGATTACCATTCCTTTGGACCCATCCCTGGCCGCCTCCGGTAATGCCCGTAAATATTTTCGGATCTACAGGAAAGTGAGCAACAGCCGGAAACACCTGGAAAGACAGGTGTCCAGGTTGCATGAGGAGCTGGCATACTGCAGAGAGCTGCTCTACACAATAGAGCAGGGCGACGACGCCTCTCTTCTAGAGATCCGTGAAGAGCTGGTGGAGGCGGGCTACATGAAGCCCGCCTCAAGAAAAACGCCGCGGCGGAAAAAAAAGAGCCGCCAGGAGAAGCCCCGGCCGCTTTCTTTTCTTGCCTCTTCGGGTAAAAAGATCCTGGTGGGGCAGAACAACCGCCAGAACGATCATCTTACATTCAAGCTGGCCACCAGGCATGATCTCTGGCTGCATGCGCAGGGGCTGCCGGGCAGCCATGTGATCATTAAGGAAGCCGGTGCCGGACCGCCTGCAGACAGCGATCTTCAGGAGGCGGCGCTGCTTGCTGCACATTACAGCCGGGGCCGGGATCTGTCCGCCGTGGCGGTGGATTACACCGAGGTGCGCCACGTGAAGCGGGCCCCGGGCGGCAGGCCGGGATTTGTGCTCTACGAACCTTTCAAAACCATCATTGTAAACCCGCAGGAGGAGGGATTAAGACACCTTCTGGAGCAGCACAGCTCCACTCCTCCAAAAAATCCAGAATACGGTTAGCGGGCATGGCCATCCCGTAGAGATGTCGGCGAAATAAATTTCCACCGCCGCCCAGATTTATCCCCACAATCTCCAGGTTTTCGCCAAGCAAAGCGCTCCCGCTGCTTCCTTCAGAGAGGACACATGTGTGCCTGATCACGCCGTGCTGCATTTTACCGGCCTCATCGCCGAAGGGCGCCTCTTTCCGGCTGCTGATTCTCCCGACAGTGATCGTATTTCTTTTACCATGGGGATTGCTCATAGCGGCAACCTTATCTCCATAGGCGGGCATTTTATCTGAGACAGGCAGAGCCGCGAGATCTTTTTCGGAAACAAAACTGATAATGGCCAGGTCATATTGATCACTTGAAAATTCTACTGCAGCTTCAGGGAACTGCTGATAATAGCCGGCTATGCCCCGGTATTTTTCTCCCCTATCCAGGGCATCTGCATAATCCAGGTCATCATATCCCATTGCTACAAACCGGGTTTGATCAATGCTGTCAATATCTGCCACTACATGCCGGGCTGTAAGCGCATAATACCTATTGCCCTCCCTGTGGAAAACCACCCCGCCGGCGCCCGCAGAAACCGCTGTAGACACAATGTCACCATCATCCCTGTATTCCAATTGGACTACTTTTATATTTGCCGAAAGCGCATCCTGATCAACCTGCTCAATAAACCCTCTATGCAACTGTTGATAGATGAACGACTTAAATACAGGGGAAAAAAAGACGATCAGCAAAATAAAAATCGGGATTAAAAAGCCGGAAGCTATTTTTGAATATATCCCCCTGTATCCCCTTCTAGGGCCTGACATTTGCCTGCACCTCTTTACCATTACCGCCGCCCCATTTTGCCGGGCTTTTAGCACCTTATTTTCGGCAGCAGCCCTGCCTGCTCCCCGCGATCCCCAATTATTAAAAATCAGCCGGGGCTGTAAATTAATCAGCTGCGGAAGCGCTCACGCAGAAGGCGAAGCCCCTCGCGGAAGTCGGGAGGCAGAGGCGCCATAAATTCATGCCGGCGGCCGCTGCGGGGGTGATTTAAGGAGATGCGGCGGGCGTGAAGCGCCTGCCCCCGGCAGAGCGGCGCCGGCAGATCGGGAGTACAGCCGGGTCCGTAGAGGGGATCGCCGGCAACGGGATGTTTTATAAAGTTCAGATGGACCCTGACCTGATGGGTGCGGCCCGTTTCCAGGCTTACCTGAAGCAGGCTGAAAGAGCCGAGGATGGCCATGACCCGGTAACGGGTTACAGCATCCCTCCCTCCGGGGACCACCGCCATACGCCGGCGATGGCGGGGATGGCGTCCCACGGGCGCCTCGATCCTTCCTGCTGCGGGGCTGACCTTTCCGTAGACCAGGGCGATGTATTCCCGCCGCATGGTGCGCGCCCGCAGCTGCGCCGCCAGGGAGGCATGGCTGAAATCGTTTTTCGCAGCGATGAGAAGCCCCGTTGTATCCCTGTCCAGGCGGTGCACGATCCCGGGTCGCTCCGGCCCGCCGGCGGTGGAGAGAGCCGCACAATGACTGAGCAGGGCATTCACCAGGGTGCCGCTGTCATGACCCGGTGCGGGATGAACGACCATCCCCCGGGGTTTGTTAATCACCAGAAGATCATCATCTTCATAAACAATATCCAGCGGGATCTTTTCGGGCTGAGGCTGCAGGGGGCGCTGCCGGGGTAGATTCAGCACAACAACATCGCCCGCCTGCAGGCAGTAGCTCTTGTCAAAACAGGTTTGATCGTTAACCTGCACCGATCCCAGGGCAATGAGCCGCTGGGCCCGGCTGCGCGTAAGGCCGGATTTCTCACCGGCAATAAAAAGATCCAGACGCCGCCCTGCATCATCGTGGGCGGCGGTAAACTCCAGTCTCTTTGGCAACAGGAGCCACCTCTGATCCATGCTCAAAGCCGGCGCCCTGACGACGCCGGCCCGGTTACTTTCTGCGCAAAACCTTTTTACTTTCCTGCGGCTGCAGGGAAAACATGTAGAGCATCAGCGCAAGGGAAAGGACCGTCAGCCCCAGACTGAACAGCTGGGCCAGGGTCAATCCCATCCAGACGACGGCCTCTTCGCGGAAGAACTCGGTGATGAAACGCAAAGTCCCGTAGGAGGCGCACAACGCAATGAGGTTAAAACCGACATAGGGCTTGAGGCGCTGCAGCAGCCTCAGCAAAACAAAGATGATCAGGGCTCCGGCGGAAGCATAAAGCTGGACCGGATGACGGGGCAGGTTGTCCACCACTGGAATTGTCACCGCCCAGGGGACTGTGCTCACCCTGCCGTAACAGCAACCGTTCA